>JBJMIO010000220.1:0-3872 GCA_045806765.1 Marmoricola sp. | reverse complement strand
GAACCGCACGCCGGCGTTGACGAAGAAGGAGATCCGGCCGACGACCTTCTCGAAGTCGTCCTCGCTGACCTGCCCGGAGTCCTTGACGGCGTCGAGCACGGCGATCGCGGTGCACAGCGCGTAGGCGAGCTCCTGGGTCGGGGTCGCGCCGGCCTCCTGCAGGTGGTAGCTGCAGATGTTGATCGGGTTCCACTTGGGGATGTTGTTGACCGTGTAGGCGATCATGTCGCTGATCAGGCGCAGGGAGTGCTCCGGCGGGAAGACGTAGGTCCCGCGGCTCAGGTACTCCTTGATGATGTCGTTCTGGGTGGTGCCGGCCAGGCGCGCGTGCACGTCGGTCACCTCGGTGCCGGGGTTCTGCTCCTCGGCGACCACCTGGTAGAGCGCCAGCAGCCACATCGCGGTGGCGTTGATCGTCATCGAGGTGTTCATCTCGACCAGCGGGATGTCCTCGAAGAGGCGCCGCATCTCGCCGAGGTGCTGGATCGGGACGCCGACCTTGCCGACCTCGCCGCGCGCGAGCGGGCTGTCCGGGTCGTAGCCGGTCTGGGTGGGCAGGTCGAAGGCGACCGAGAGGCCGGTCTGCCCCTTGGCCAGGTTGCCCCGGTAGAGCTTGTTCGACTCCGTCGCCGAGCTGTGCCCGGCGTACGTGCGCATCACCCAGGGGCGGTCCTTCTCAGCACTCATGGCAAGCAAGCCTAGGCGCGTGAGGCTACTGGTGGGTAATGGTTGTGGACTGTCTCACGCGTGGGATGAGTCACCCTCGACGCGCCGCACGTCGGCCCCGATCCCGGCGAGCACCTCGGCGAAGTGCGGGTAGCCGCGGTCGATGTGGTGCGACTCGGCCACCGTGGTGGTGCCCTGTCCCGCCAGGCCGGCGAGCACCAGCGCCGCGCCGGCCCGGATGTCGTGGGCGACGACCGGCGCGCCGGAGAGCAGCGGTACTCCCCGCACGACCGCGTGGTGGCCGTCGGTGTGCAGGTCCGCGCCGAGGCGGGCGAGCTCCTGGGCGAACATGAACCGCGACTCGAAGACGTTCTCGGTGATCATCGCGGTCCCGTCGCTGACCGAGGCCAGCGCCATCGCGAACGGCTGCAGGTCGGTCGGGAAGCCCGGGAAGGGCAGCGTCACGACGTCGAAGGACCGCAGCCGCTTGCCCACGCTGACCGTGAACCCGTCGTCGCTCGCCGTGATCTCCGCACCCGCTGCGGTGAGCTTGTCGAGCACGAGGTCGAGGTGGCTGGCCACTCCCCCGGCCACCGTCACGGTGCCGCCCGCGATCGCCGGGGCGAAGGCCCAGGTCCCCGCGACGATCCGGTCCGAGACGGTCACGTGCTCGACGGGATGCAGCCGCTCGACGCCCTCGATGGTCAGCGTGGAGGTGCCGGTACCGCCGATCACAGCGCCCATCTCGACCAGCATCTGGCACAGGTCGCCGATCTCGGGCTCGCGCGCCGCGTTGTCGATCACGGTCGTGCCCCTGGCCAGCACCGAGGCCATCAGCAGGTTCTCGGTCGCCCCGACGGAGGGGAAGTCCAGCCAGAGCGGGGCACCGCGCAGGCCGCCGGGCACCTCCGCGACGACCTGGCCGTGCTCGACGCGGATCTCCGCACCCAGCTCGCGCAGGCCCGCCATGTGCATGTCCAGGCCGCGCGAGCCGATCGCGTCCCCGCCGGGCAGCGCCACGCTGGCCCGGTGGCAGCGCGCCACCAAGGGGCCCAGGACGGCGATGGAGGCCCGCAGCCGGCGCACGAGCTCGTACGGCGCCTCGTGGCCCAGCTCCTCGGGCACCTCGATCCGCACCGTCCCCCCGGGAGGAGTGGTCGTCACGTCCCCGCCGGCGGGGTGGTCGATCTCGACGCCGCAGCCCAGCCGCCGCAGCAGCTCGCCCATGACCGTGACGTCCAGGATGTCCGGGACGTTGTGGATCGTGCTCGTCCCGGGCGCCAGCAGCGCGGCCGCCATCAGCTTGAGCGCCGAGTTCTTCGCGCCGCCCACCTGCACGGTGCCCTCCAGGGGCTGCACGTGCGGTCCCGCCGAGGTGACCTGGAAGCTCTCCACGATCCGAGGCTACCGAGCGTCCGAGCTTGCTCGTGGCCGAGTGGCCGAGAGGCCGTTGACGAACGAAGTGAGGATCACCCCGCGAGCCTATTACCCTGAGCGCATGGTCAACCTCACCCGCATCTACACCCGCACCGGCGATGCCGGGGAGACCCGGCTGGGCGACATGAGCCTGACCACCAAGACCGATCCGCGCCTGCAGGCCTACGCCGGGGTGGACGAGGGCAACGCCCACATCGGGGTCGCGCTGGCGACCGGCGAGCTCGAGGACGACGTCGTCGCGGTGCTCACGCACGTCCAGAACGACCTCTTCGACGTCGGCGCCGACCTGTGCACCCCCGTGACGCCAGACCCCGAGTACTCGCCGCTGCGTATCGAGCAGTCCTACGTCGACCGCCTCGAGGGCTGGTGCGACGCCTACAACGAGCACCTCCCGGCGCTGCGCTCCTTCATCCTCAACGGCGGCACGCCGGCCGCGGCGCAGCTGCACGTCGCGCGCACCGTCGTACGGCGTGCCGAGCGCGAGGCGTGGGCCGCCTGGGCGGAGTACGCCGAGGTGATGAACCCGCTCGCGATCACGTACCTGAACCGGCTCTCGGACCTGCTCTTCATCCTCGCCCGCCACGCCAACCGCGCGCAGGGCGACGTGCTCTGGGTGCCGGGCGGCGAGCGCTCGGCCGAGTGAGGGCTACCTCCTCGGCTGGTCCCAGTCCGTCCCGGGCGGCGCGGCCTCGAGCCAGGCCGAGAAGCCGGTCAGCGCGCTGACGCTCATCGCGAGCTCCACCGGACCGGCGCCGGTGTCGCACTCGATGATCCGGTGCCCGCCGTACAGCGCGAATGCCTCCGCGCCCTCGGGGTCGCGCTGACCGGTGATGACCAGGTCGGCGCGTGCCCAGCGGACCCGCGGGCGTGGTGCCGGGGAGAAGATCCGGAACCACTCCAGGTGCTCACCGCGGTAGCGGCCGATGCCGAGAACCCAACCGCGCCCGGCCACCGAGGACCGGACGCGGACGGAGAGCTCGAAGGTGCCGCCGTTGCGGGCGATCACCCGGCGACGCAGCACCAGGAGGAGTCCGTAGCCCAGGACGAGGAGCAGCACGACACCCGCTGAGTCGATCAGCGTCTGCCATACCGGCATGCAGGCCTCGTTCTGGGTTCGGGATCCTTCGGGAGCGGGCGGCTAGCCCTGCTCGCCCTCGATCTTGGCATCGAGCTTGCGCTTGGCCTCGTCGAAGTCGCTCTCGTGGGAGATCTCGGCGTGCTCGCAGAGCAGCCGCACCTCGTTGTTCGAGACTGAGACGAAGCCGCCGTCGATGGCAGCGACCCAGTGGCCGTCGCCCTCGGTGCGGACGTCGACCTGACCCGCCCCGAGCACGGAGAGCACGGGCATGTGGTCGGGCAGGATGCCGATCTCGCCCTCGACCGTGCTGGCGTTCACCACGGTCGCCTCCCCGGACCAGACCTCGCGGTCCGCGGCGACGAGCGCCACCTGCATCGTCTTGGCCATGGGATCAGAGACCCTTCTGGATCTCGGCCCACTTGCGCTCGACGTCGTCCAGACCGCCGCACATGAAGAAGGCCTGCTCGGCGACGTGGTCGTACTCGCCGTCAGCGATCTTGTTGAACGCCTCGACGGTGTCGCCGATCGTGACGGTCGAACCCTCGATGCCGGTGAACTGCTTGGCGACGTAGGTGTTCTGCGAGAGGAACCGCTGGATACGACGGGCCCGGGAGACGATGATCTTGTCCTCCTCGGAGAGCTCGTCGACACCGAGGATCGCGATGATGTCCTGGAGCTCCTTGTTGCGCTG
>JBJMIO010000219.1:0-6268 GCA_045806765.1 Marmoricola sp. | reverse complement strand
CCCAGCTCGCGGGCAAGGTCGTCCTGGTCGACTTCTGGGCCTACTCCTGCATCAACTGCCAGCGCGCGATCCCGCACGTCGAGGCCTGGTACTCCAAGTACAAGGACGACGGACTGGTCGTCGTCGGCGTGCACACCCCCGAGTACGCCTTCGAGCACGACCGATCGAACGTCGAGGACGGCGCGAAGCGCCTCGGCATCACCTACCCGGTCGCGCTCGACAACGACTACGGCACCTGGGACAACTACGGCAACAGCTCGTGGCCCGCCGAGTACCTCGTCGATGCCCAGGGCCAGGTCCGTCACGTCGCGATCGGCGAGGGCGACTACGCCGGCACCGAGCAGCTGATCCGGCGGCTGCTCACCGACGCACACCCCGGCGCCAAGCTGCCCGGCTCCACCGACGTCCCCGACACCACCCCGGAGCACCAGGTCTCTCCCGAGACCTACCTCGGCTCGGCGCGCGCCCAGTACTACGCCGGCCCGCAGGCGCTGAAGAAGGGCACCCGCACCTTCACCTTCGCCAAGCTGCACCCCGGCAACGCCGAGTTCGGTCTCGCCGGCACCTGGACGGTCACCCCCGAGGAGCTGACCTCGGGCCCGGGCGCCCAGCTGCGCCTGAACTTCCTGGCCAAGAAGGTCTACCTCGACGTCGGTGGGACCGGCACGGTCAGCGTCACCGTCGACGGCCGCACCACGTCGTACGACGTCCACGGCGCGCCGAACATCTACACCGTCTACGACGGGTCGCTGGACATCAAGCCGATGGTGCTCCGCCTCTCGCCCGGCCTGGAGGCCTACTCCTTCACCTTCGGCTGACGGGTTGTGTGCCCCACGACGCGCCCTAGCGCGTCCTGGGGCACACAACCCGACCTAGGAGCCCCAGAAGACCCGGTCGACCACGGCGTGCGCGAGGCGCGCGGTGCGCTGGTAGTCGTTGACCATCGTGGTCGCCTCGCCCGGCGCGTAGCCGAGGATCCGCGCGACCGCCGCCCGCTCGCGTGGATCACCGGGCAGCTGGTCGGTCGGCTTGCCCCGCACCAGCGTCGCCGCGTTGCGGGCCCGGCTGGCCAGCAACCAGGCTGCCCGCAGCACCTCTGCATCATCTGCGGCGAGCAGGTTGGCCTCGACCGCAGCGTCCAGCGCCGGCAGCGTCTTGGTCGTGCGCAGACCCGGTACGGCGTGCGCGTGCTGCAGCTGGAGGACCTGGATGGTCCACTCCACGTCGGCCAGCCCGCCGCGCCCGAGCTTGAAGTGCGTCGCGGGGTCGGCGCCGCGCGGGAGGCGCTCGTCCTCGACGCGCGCCTTGATCCGGCGGATCTCGACCAGGTCGGCGTGCCCGAGCCCCGAGGCCGGGTAGCGCAGCGGATCGATCAGCTCGCGGAAGGCTTCCTTGAGCCCCTCGTCACCGGCGACCGGCTCGGCGCGCAGCAGCGCCTGCGCCTCCCAGACCGCGGACCACTTCGCGTAGTACGTCGCGAACGACTCCCGGGTGCGGACCATCGGCCCCTGCTTGCCCTCGGGACGCAGCTCGGCATCGATCTGCAGGGGCGGGTCGGTGGCCGGCAGCGCCAGCAGGTCGCGCAGCTGGTTGACCACCGCCTGCGCCATCGTCGAGGCCTGGTGCGCGTCGGCTCCCGGCAGCGGGTCGTGGACGAACATCACGTCGGCGTCGCTGCCGTAGCCCATCTCGTAGCCGCCGTAGCGCCCCATCGCGATGATCGCGAAGCGGGTCGGCAGCGAGGTGCCCCGCTCCTTCTCCACCGCGCCGATCGCGACGGCGAGCGCCGCCTCGAGGGTGGCATCGGTCAGGTCGGTCAGCGCGTAGCCGACCTCGGCGACCCCGAACGGCACGCACAGGTCGGCGGCGCTGGTGCGCAGCAGCTCGCGACGCCGGATCGCGCGGACGCTGCGGATCGCGTCCTGCGGGTTCTCCCGGCGTGAGGCACCGGCCAGCATCTCGGCCTGCACGGCATCGCGGCCCAGCGGCCGCAGACCACCCTCGCCGCCGAGGATCTTCACGCCCTCGGGCTCGCGCTCGAGGAGGTCGGTGGCGAACCGGCTGGTCGCCAGCACCTGCGCCAGCCGCTGGGCGGTCTCCCCCTCGTCGCGCAGCATCGTGAGGTACCACGGCGTGCTGCCCAGGGCATCGGAGATCCGGCGGAACCCGAAGAGGCCGGCGTCCGGGTCGGGAGCGTCGGCGAACCACTCCAGCAGGGCCGGCAGCAGCGCGCGCTGGATCGACGCCGTGCGCGAGACCCCCGAGGTCAGCGCCTCGAGGTGGCGCAGGGCGGCATCGGCGTCGACGTACCCGAGCGCGGTGAGCCGTTCCTTGGCCGCGGCGGTGGTCAACCGCGCACCGTCCCAGGAGATCCGCGCGACCGCGGCCAGCAGCGGGCGGAAGAAGAGCTTCTCGTGCAGCCGGCGCGCCTCGCGGCGGTGGTGCTGCCACTCCTTGTCCAGCTCGGTCGCCGAGTCGCGCAGGTGGCCCAGCGAGCGACCGAGCCGGCGCAGCGAAGCCTCGTCCTCGGGCACCACGTGCGTACGCCGCAGCTGGTAGAGCTGGATCCGGTGCTCGAAGGTGCGCAGGAAGGAGTACGCCTCGTGCATCGAGCGGCCGTCCTCGCGACCGATGTACCCGCCCTCGGTCAGCTCGGCCAGCGCGCTCAGCGTGGTCGAAGCACGCACGGACTCATCGGTGCGTCCGTGCACGAGCTGGAGGAGCTGGACGGCGAACTCGACGTCGCGCAGGCCACCGGAGCCGAGCTTGAGCTGACGCTTGGCCTCGTGCGCCGGGATGTGGTCCAGGACGCGGCGACGCATCGACTGGACGTCCTCGACGAAGCCTTCGCGGTCGGCCGCCTGCCAGACCATCGGGCCGACCGCCTCGACGTACGCGCGTCCCAGGGCCAGATCGCCTGCGACCGGGCGAGCCTTGAGCAGTGCCTGGAACTCCCACGTCTTGGCCCAGCGCTCGTAGTAGCCGCGGTGGCTGGCCAGCGTGCGCACGAGCGGACCGTTCTTGCCTTCGGGACGCAGGTTCGCGTCGACCGGCCAGATCGTGCCCTCACGCGTCTGGTCCCCGCAGACCTGGATCAGGGTCGAGGCCAGCTGGGTGGCGACCCGCAGCGCGGCGGTCTCGTCGGGCTCGGCGGATCCCGCGGAGCCGAGGGACGAGGCGTCTCGAGGGGCGGCGACGAAGATGACGTCGACGTCGCTGACGTAGTTCAGCTCGTGGCCACCGCACTTGCCCATCGCGATCACGGCGAGCCGACAGGTGCCGGCATCGGCCCCCACCTTGGCGCGGGCGACGGCGAGCGCGGCGTCCAGCGTGCCGGCGGCGAGGTCGGAGAGCTCGGCGGCGATGTCGTCGACGCTGACGTGGTGAGCCAGGTCGCGACTGACCAGGCGCAGCAGCACCCGGCGGTACTCCACCCGCAGAGCGTCGGCAGCTTCGGCGTACGGCAGCTCCGCGACCGGCTCGGCGGCCATCGGGTCGGCACCGACCGCCTGCAGCAGGCCGGCGCGCACCGCGTACGCCACCGGCCTGGTCGAGCCGAGGTCCGGATCGGTCAGCTCGCGCCAGTGCTCGGGGTGGCGGACCAGGTGCTGCCCGAGCGCCTCGCTCATGCCGAGCACGCTGAGCAACCGCATCGCGGTCCCCTCGTCGTCCTCGAGCGCGCGCAGCAGCGCCTCAGGCTCGGGCGCCACCTCGTGCAACCGCACCAGCGCGTCGAGGGCCAGGTCGGGGTCGGCGCTGCGTCCGAGGATCGCGAGCACCGAGGCGCCCGGCGGTCCGAGCAGGCCGAGGCGCTCCGCCGCGACGTCGGTGTCCTGGAAGCCGTTCCTGGCCAGGTTGCCCGCGGAGAGGAGGTGAGAGCCCTCGCGTGGCGCCATCGATCAGATGACCGGGAGCATTCTGTCGCGCTCGAAGGCCGAGACCTGCCCGCGGTACTCCTCCCACTCCTGGCGCTTGTTGCGCAGGAAGAAGTCGAAGACGTGCTCGCCCAGGGTCTCGGCCAGCAGCTCGGAGCGCTCGGCGATGCCGATGGCGTCGTACAGGCTCTTGGGCAGCTGCTCGAGCCCGAGCGCCTGCCGCTCGCGGTCGGTCAGCGACCAGACGTCGTCCTCGGACTCGCGCGGCAGCTCGTACTCGCCCTCGAGGCCCTTCATGCCCGCGGCCAGCACGACGGCGAACGCGAGGTAGGGGTTGCACGCGGCGTCGATCGTGCGCAGCTCGATGCGCGTCGACTGGCCCTTGTTCGGCTTGTACATCGGCACCCGCACCATCGCGGAGCGGTTGTTGTGGCCCCACGAGATGTACGACGGCGCCTCGCCGCCGCCGATCAGGCGCTTGTAGGAGTTGACCCACTGGTTGGTCACGCAGGTGATCTCGGCCGCGTGGTGCAGGATGCCGGCGATGAAGTGCCGCCCGGTCTTCGAGAGCTGGTACTCCGCGCCGCCCTCGAAGAAGGCGTTGCGGTCGCCCTCGAAGAGCGAGACGTGCGTGTGCATGCCCGAGCCCGGGTGATCGGTGAACGGCTTGGGCATGAAGCTGGCCCAGACGCCCTGCCCGAGCGCGACCTCGCGGACCACCGTGCGGAAGGTCATGATGTTGTCGGCCGTGGAGAGCGCGTCGGCGTAGCGCAGGTCGATCTCCTGCTGGCCCGGACCGCCCTCGTGGTGGCTGAACTCGACCGAGATGCCCATCGCCTCGAGCATCGTGATCGCCTCGCGCCGGAAGTCCGAGCCGGCGCTGGTGGCGGTGTGGTCGAAGTAGCCGGAGTGGTCGACCGGCGTCGGGGGCTGACCCGGCTCGAGCTGACCCTTGAAGAGGTAGAACTCGATCTCGGGGTGGGTGTAGAAGGTGAAGCCCTTCTCGGCCGCCTTCTGCAGCGTGCGCTTGAGCACGAAGCGCGGGTCCGCGAAGGAGGCCGAGCCGTCGGGCATCGTGATGTCGCAGAACATCCGCGCGGTCGACGGGCCGTCACCGCGCCACGGCAGGATCTGGAAGGTCGAGGGATCGGGGCGGGCGAGCATGTCGGCCTCGGTCACGCGGGCAAAGCCCTCGATCGCCGAGCCGTCGAACCCGATGCCCTCGCTGAACGCGCCCTCGAGCTCGGCCGGAGCGATCGCCACCGACTTCAGGTACCCCAGCACGTCGGTGAACCAGAGCCGGACGAACCGGACGTCACGCTCTTCCAGCGCCCGGAGTACGAAGTCTTCCTGCTTGCCCATGGGGCAACGATAGGGGCTCGACCGCCGACGCGTGTGACGGGTGTGTGAACGGTGGGACCAGCGCTCAGGAGGTACGTCGGCCCAGCGGTCGTCCCCAGGGCCCCCAGGCCTCAGAGGTCGGGCACGCGCTCCAGGTCCGCCAGCCACACCCGGGCGTTCGCGTCCGAGGGCATCCGCCAGTCACCGCGCGGCGAGAGTGAGCCGCCAGCCGAGACCTTCGGTCCGTTGGGCAGCGCAGAGCGCTTGAACTGGCTGAAGCCGAAGAAGCGGTTCACGAAGACTCCGAGCCACTTCTTGATCGTCGCCAGGTCGTACTCGGTGCGGCGCGCCTCGGGGTAGCCGACCGGCCAGGACCCGCGCTCGACCGCCGACCACGCGTGGCGCGAGAGAAAGGCGATCTTGCTGGGCAGGAAGCCGTAGCGCAGCGTGTAGAAGAGGTTGAAGTCCTGGAGGGCGTACGGACCGACCGACGCCTCGGTGCTCTGCCCGTCCTCCCCCTCCTTGGTCGGGATCAGCTCGGGGGTGATCTCCTGCTCGACGATCTCGGCGAGCACCTCGTCGACGTCGGCGGAGAACTGCGAGGTCGAGATCACCCACCGGATCAGGTGCTGGATCAGGGTCTTCGGCACGCCGGAGTTCACGGTGTAGTGCGACATCTGGTCGCCGACGCCGTAGGTGCACCAGCCCAGCGCCAGCTCGGACAGGTCGCCGGTGCCGAGCACGATGCCGCCGCGGTGGTTCGCGAGCCGGAAGAGGTAGTCGGTGCGCAGACCCGCCTGGACGTTCTCGAACGTGACGTCGTAGACCTCCTCACCGCGGGCGAACGGGTGCCCGAGGTCGGTGAGCATCTGCTTCGCGGCCGGCCGGATGTCGACCTCCTCGAAGCTCACCCCGAGCGTCTTGCCGAGCCGGTAGGCGTTGGTCTTGGTGTACTCGCTGGTCGCGAAGCCCGGCATCGTGAAAGCGAGGATGTCGCTGCGCGGGCGTCCGAGCCGGTCCATCGCCTTCGCCGCCACGATCAGGGCGTGGGT
>JBJMIO010000218.1:0-41798 GCA_045806765.1 Marmoricola sp. | reverse complement strand
GTCGTCTTCTTCGCCAAGCACATCGACGTGATGGACGTGGCCCAGGAGACCTTCGCCAAGCGCGGCCTGAAGTACGCCTCGATCCGGGGCGAGCAGACCACCAACGTCCGCGAGCGCAACATCACGTCCTTCCTCGAGGACCCGGACGTCGCGGTGATCGTCTGCTCGCTGAGCGCGGCCGGGGTCGGCATCAACCTGCAGGTGGCCTCCAACGTCGTGCTCGCCGAGCTGTCGTGGACCGATGCCGAGCAGACCCAGGCGATCGACCGCGTCCACCGCATCGGCCAGGACCAGCCGGTGACCGCGTGGCGCGTCATCGCCGCGCAGACCGTGGACACCCGGATCGCCGAGCTGATCGACTCCAAGGCCGGGCTCGCTGCCCGCGCGCTGGACGGGTCGGACGCCGACGTCGTCTCCTCGGTGGACCTGCAGCTCGAGGCGCTGGTCTCGTTGCTCACCGACGCGCTGGCGAAGCGCGGCTGAGGCTCGGCGGGACGAGGCTCAGGCCGAGGGGGCCGGATCGGTCGCCGTGATCGGCTCGGGCGGCTCGCTGACCATCGAGGGCACCGGTGGCTCGACCTCGGCGGGTCGGCCCTCGGGATCCTCGCCCGCCACCTCGGCCGGGAAGTGCTTGACCGCGAACCGCTGGGCCATCCGGGCCGAGGGCATCGTCCCGATCGTGGCGACCACCACGATGGCGCCGATCACCAGCCAGCCCTGGCTGTCGTGACCCCACTTCATCGCCAGGAACGTGTAGAGCGCCGGGGCCCACATCGAGCCCAGCGTCCGGCTGACGTCGGCCACGCCCTGGTACTCGCCACGGCGCCGGGGGTCCATCAGCTCGGCCTGGAAGGACCAGCTCGCCCCGGAGATGAACAGCTCGGCTCCGGTCACGGTGACGTGGCCCAGCCACACCAGCAGGACGGTCAGGAAGCCGGTCGTGGAGTGCGTGACCATCGTGATCAGGCAGGACCCGACGAAGAAGCCGGTCGAGATCCACACGTAGCGCAACGCGTCGTCGAGGTTCCGCACGCCCTTGGAGGTGTACGCCGGCAGGAAGATGCACAGCACCGTGTTGGTGCCGAAAAGCCAGGCCAGCAGCACGTGCGGAGCATCGGTCGCCTCGACCAACCACAACGGGATCACGATGTTCAGCAGCACCTGGTTGGTCCACAGCGTGCCGTTGAAGAACGTCACCAGGATCCAACCGGGGTTGCGCAGGGGCCCTGGACCCGGGACCACCTCGCGCTGCTCACCGCTGGCCACCCGGAGGTCGTGCGGAGCCGCGGGCAGCCGGCTGACCCAGAAGCCGTTGGCGAGCATGAGGGTCGCGGCGAACAGGGGTGTCCAGCGCACCACGGTCAGGTCGTTGAAGGCGAGCGAGATGCCGCCGATGATCGCGCCGAGGGTGAAGCCGACGTTGAGCGCGGAGTACATGTAGGCCTGGGTGTCGACGCGCTCCTTGGTGGGGAGGGCGTCCAGCACGTAGGCCTGGTTGCTGGAGTGCCCGCCGGAGCCGAAGAGGGCGAAGAGCAGGCCGACCATCACGTACTGCTGGAACGAGCCGACGAACGGCAGCGCCGCGAAGCAGGCCGCCCGGCCCCAGCCGCTCAACGCCCAGATCCGCTTGGGCCCGAACCGGTCGACCAGCCGACCGGCGGGGTAGGCGAAGAGGAACTCGGCGACACCGGTGATCGTGATCGCCAGCCCCACGCGCGAGGCGGACATGCCGACCACCTGGGTCAGGAAGACCGCGCTGCCGGTGTTGAACGCGCCCTCGCCGGTCGAGAACAGCATCGACTGGGTGGCGAGCCGACGCGACATCGGAGTCGGCGGTATCAGCCGGCGGATGAAGCCTGGTCGCGTGCCCGAGTCGTTGGTGCTCATCCCTCGCATTCTTGCGAGGAGGACCGACATTGTCGCCCAGTTTTTGGTGCCGCCCCGAGTCGGTGCAGCGTTCTACGGTGGGGGCATGTACCTGGAGAACATCGTCTTCGACGCCCCCGACCCCGGAAGCCTCGGCCGGCAGTGGGAGCAAGCCGTCGCCGGTGAGCGACTCACCGACGAGCCGGAGGGATTCGAGACCAGGATGGCCCTCGCGGAGGGACCTGTGCTCGACCTGTGCTTCCAGCGGGTCGCCGATCCCTCGGCCGACCCGCCCCGGCTGCACCTCGACCTTGCAGCACACGACCCCGACGCGCGCACCGACCCGGACACCGGACCGCTCGCGGCGGTGCGGCTGGAGAGCGCCGACCCCACCCGCGACGCCGTGCTCTGGGCGGAGATCACCGGCTGGGTCGCCGTACCGGGCCGGGCCGGCGCGCTGCGGCACCCGTCGGGTCGCGGTCCGGTCCTCGAGCTGGTGCCCGAGACCACGCCGAAGGGCCCTGCGAAGAACGCGATCCACCTCGACGTACGGCTCGAGAGCGGTGAGGACCCCGACGAGGTGGAGGCCCGGATCGTCGAGCTCGGTGGCGCGCCCCTCGCGCACGACTGGGGCGAGCTGCCGTGGCGCTCCTACCTGGACCCGTCCGGGAACGAGTTCTGCGTGCTCCCCGCGCGCGGATGACCTTCGTTCAGGGCCCAGGCGCGAGGAACGGCACGGCGCCGAGGACCATCGCCTCCTCGTAGGCGCGGTCGGCGTCGTCGCGCAGGTGACCGGCGAGCTCGAGGCTGACCATGCCGTGCGACACCGCCCACAGGTGGAAGGCGATCCGCTCGGCCTCGCCGCCGCGCACGAGCCCGGCGTCGAGGCACTGCTGCACGGCCTCGGCCAGTGGCCGGAAGGCCGCGTCGGCCACGCCCTGGGTCTCCGGGTCGGGCTCGAAGGAGGGGACCGGCCTGCCGAACATGAGGTCGTAGAGGTGCGGGTTCGCGAGCGCGATCCTCCGGTAGGTGCGGCCGAGGTCGACCAACGCCTGCAACGGCTCGTCGCCCGCCTCGGCGGCGCTGCGCAGCGCGGCTCCGAGGCGTCGGTAGCCCTCGCGGTACATGGCGCTGAGCAGCCCGCTCTTGTCGCCGAACAGCGTGTAGACCGGCATCGTCGAGATGCCGACGGACCGGGCAAGCCGGCGCAGGGTGAGCGCCGAGGCTCCTTCAGCCGAGAGGATCCGCCCGGCCTCGTCGACGAGCCGTACCGCGAGCTGGTCGCCGGTGGCGGTCTTGACGGGGTCCACCTGGCCAACTATAACAGTGTTATAGACGCAATAACGTTGTTATAGGAGGTAGTCGTGGACGAGTCCTGGACCCCGTTGATCGCCACGCACGCCCTCGGTGCGACCGTGGCCGTGCTGCTCGGCGCCGTGATGCTGCTGCGCCGTACGAAGGGAGACCTGCTGCACCGCAGGATCGGGCGCCTCTGGATGGTCGACATGTACTGGGTCGCTCTCAGCTCCTTCGGGATCAGGCGGTTGAACCCCGGTCACTTCAGCTGGATCCACCTGCTCTCGCTCTGGACGATCTTCTCGTTGTCCATGGCCCTGCGGGCCGCCCGCGCGCACCGCGTCCGCGAGCATCGGCAGTGGGCGGTCGGAAGCTACTGCGGCCTGGTCGGGGCCGGCGTCGCCGCGGCCGCGTTCCCGACTCGGCTGGTGCCTCAGACCGTGGTGCACCACCCGCTGTGGCTTGTTGGGGGCCTGCTCGTCGCCACCCTGGTCGCCGCCGTCGCGGTCGAGCTGGCGGCGTCGAGCCTCGATCCGGAGCCGGCCGCGCACACCTGAGGATTCCGGGTAAGGATGGATCCATGGCACACGTGAAGCGGTTCGACCACGTCGGCATCACCGTCAGCGACCTCGACCTGGTCAAGCGGTTCTTCCTGACCCTCGGGCTCGAGGTCGAGGGCACCGCCTTCGTGGAGGGGGAGTTCATCGACACGGTCACCGGCATCCCGGACTCGCGCACCGAGATCTGCATGCTCAAGGTGCCCGGCGGCGGCACCATGATCGAGCTCTCCAGCTTCGAGCGGCCCGAGCCGGTGCCGGGTACGCCGGAGGCGATGGCGAACGTGCTCGGCCTGCGCAGCCTCGGCTTCGAGGTCGAGGACGTGCAGGCAGCGGTCGATGCGTTCGCGACCGACGGGTACCACCTCGACGGCGGGATCGGCGAGTACGAGGGCGTCTGGAAGATGGCCTACGTGCGCGGCCCCGAGGGCATCATCGTGGCGCTCGCCGAGCAGATCGGATGACGCAGCTCCGCGCGGCAGCGGCCAGGACGAGCTAGGGGAGCAGGGGGCAGACGACGGCGTCGAGCGTGCCCGTGACCGCGAAGATCCCCTCGGGCAGCGGGATGATGCCGTCGTTGTAACCGGCGTCCCCGATGATCGGGCGCAGTGCGGTGGTGATCGGTCCGTGCGGACGCTGGCCCGGAGGCGTGCAGGTGCTCCCCAGGGCCGAGGCGGATCCGGCGCTGGCAGTCATCACACCGGTCAGCGCCGTCGCTGCGAGTCCGAGCGCGGCGCCGCGGGCCGCCCACTTCTTGGTGCTGGACATCAGAACCCCCACAGTTCTTCGACGATCCCCCGATCCCGCCGCAACGTACTAGTGAACTCGGCGGTACCGCTAGTGCCCGGACTAGACCCCAGACCCCGCTCAGGGCTTCGGCAGGTCCGGCAGCGTGACGAAGTGGAACCCCCGGTGCTTGAGCTCGGGGAGGACGACCTGCAGCGCGGCGTAGGTCTCCGAGCGGTCCCCGCCGCCGTCGTGGCACAGGATGATGTTGCCGGGACGCGCCCTGAGCATCGCCGACTCGATCGCGCGGGCGCCGGGCTTGGCCCAGTCGCGCGGATCGATGTCCCAGTCGACCGGCACCATGCCCAGTCGCTCCAGCTCGGCGTACACCCGTCGTCCCCAGACGCCGCCGGGCGCCCGGAACTGGGTCGGCACGACACCGGTGACCTGGTGGATGGCGTGGTTGGTGTCGACGATCTCGCGGTGGATGTCGCGACGCCCGCGGGTGGGCAGCCGCTCGTCGTGGCTCCAGGTGTGGTTGGCGACCGCGTGCCCCTCGGAGGCCAGCGCCTTGACCAGGTGCTTGTTGGGGATCACCTGGCGCCCGATCATGTTGAAGGTGGCCTTGATGTCGTGCTTGGCCAGCAGGTGCAGGTAGCGCGGCGTCCAGACGGGGTGCGGACCGTCGTCGATGGTCAGCGCGACCGAGCGGCGCGGGAAGTGCGCGTGCGGGTTGAGGTCGAGGTAGTCGTCGAGGTCGTAGAGAGGCGCCTTCCACCGTCGCAGCGCGGTCGGGGCGGTCGTGGTGATCCGCTGGAAGGCGACCGGGGAAGCGACCGGTTCGGGGGCCGGAGCCCCGGCGAGCCTGGCCGCGGCACGGGCGCGGTGGTGGTCCGGGGGACTGCCGAGGACGCCGGCGCCGATGACCGTGCCCGCCACTCCGAGAAGTACGACCCGCCGGGGGAAGGCGGAGTCAGACTGTGGCATTTCGTGGTTCCTGTTCCATGGGGGTGCGCTGCTACTACTTCAGACGCTTCGCACGCCTCGGAAGTTGCCTCGCGCACGGCACTGCTCCAGACACAGCGCTCGCGCATCCAGGATGCCCTGCGCAGGTGACGGATCCGATGAACGCGGGACGGCGATTCCGGTGATGTTCGACAAGTTGCCGGCGGGGTGCTCCGGGGAGGCCGGCTCTCAGCGACGCCGGCCGAAGCGACGCTTCTTGGCAGGCGGCGGCACCGGCCGGTTCGGTACGTCGACCGGTGCCGGTGCTGGTGCATCGGCGGGCTCGCTCGGGTCCGCCGGTACGCCCGGGCCCGCGGTCTCGGTCTCGGTCTCGGGCTCGGGCGCATCCTCCGGCTCGTCGTCGCGTACGGCGGGAAGGTTGACGAGCGTGTCGATGTCCGCCTCGTCGAGCTCGTCGTTGCCGGGCGTTGCCGGTGCCTCGAGGACCTCGTCACGGATCGGAGGCAGGTTGATGAGGGTGTCGATGTCCGCCTCGTCGAGGATCGCATCAGTCCCAGGTCGCTCTTCTGGGCGCTCTTCGGGGCGCTCCTCGACGATCTCCTCGGCGCCTTCCGGGGCAGGCTCTTCCCCTGCCGGGACGGGTGCGAGCAGGAGGTAGGGCTCAGGCTCAGGTTCGGGCTCCGGCTCGGGCTCAGGTTCGGGCTCGGGCTCGGGCTCAGGTTCCGGTTCAGGTTCGGGTTCGGGCTCCGGCTCGGGTTCGGGCTCGGGTTCGGGCTCGGGTTCGGGTTCGGGCTCGACCAGAGGCTCAGGGCCGGTCTCTGCAGGCGCGGGCGCATCGACCCGCACCAGCACGAGCGGCGGTTCGTCGGAGGCCCACGGGTCTGTCGGCGCGTCAGCCGAGGCTGCGCTGGGCGCCTCCAGCTCGAGCTCCGCGGCCGGCTGGTCGGCCTCCGGATCCTGCGCGCCTCCAGCGGCGTCCTCGTCGCGAACCAGCCACCGGCCGGCGGCGCCGAGCGCGCCCATGCCGGTGCCGAGACGGCCACGACGGCCTTCGCGAGGGCTCACGCCCCCACCCAATCACGGACGGACCGCTCCCGTGGGGCGTTGCGTGCGGGTCTGCCGCTCAGCCGTCCGCGGTGAGCCGGTCGGCGTACGCGCGCTCGACCTTGGCACGGATGTCCGGGGCGTCCTCGAGCAGGCGGCGGAAGGCGTGCCCCTCGATGATCAGCGCGTGCACCGGCGAGGTCGCCACGACGCTCGCCGTACGGGGCTCTCCGCTGAGCAGCGCGATCTCCCCGAAGAAGTCGCCCGCTCCCATCCGGTTGACGACCTGGTCGCCCTGGGTCACCTCGGCGGTGCCGTCGATGATGACGACGAACTCCTGCCCGTCGGCGTTCTCCGTGGCCAGCCGGCGTCCAGCGCCCAGGTCCATCTCGGTGGCCAGCGCGGCCACCTCGTCCACCTCCGCGGGCGTGCAGCCGGCGAACAGCGGGAGCGACGTGATCAGCGCGTGCTTGGCGTCCTTGTGCAACCTCATGAGGGGAACCTAGACCCGGGCGAGGGTTGCTGTCTGCACCCGTTCGGCCAGGGTTGGCGCGCGGTCTAGCCGGTCGCGGAGGCGATGTATCACCACTGCGCTCCCGGCGCTCCTCACGCCGAGGTGGTGTGCCCCGAGGTGCTTCCGAACGCGCTGGTGGAGGCCCGCCCCCCGGTGCGCGCCGCGACGGCCTGGTCGACCTTCGCACGGATGCTCGGCGCGATCTCGAGCAGCCGCCGGAACGCGTGCCCCTCGATGACCAGCGCATCGACCCACGAGGTCGCGGTCACCGTGGCGGTGCGCGGCCGGCCCGTGACCAGGGCGATCTCGCCGAAGAAGTCGCCCTCGTGCAGCCGGGCCACCAGGACCCGGCCCCGGCGCACCGCGACCGAACCCCGGACGATGGCGACGAGCTCGCCGCCGTCGGCGTCCTGGGAGGCCAGCACCTTTCCCGGCGCGACGATGATCTGGTCGGCGACGGCCGCGACGGCCTTGAGCTGGCGGCGGGTGCAGTCCGCGAAGAGCGGCTGCGCGCGGAGCAGGCGAAGCTTGGCGTTCCGATGCGTCCTCATGCTTCGAATGTAGGTCGCCGGCGACCCGGAGCACGTGTCTTGGATCCCAATTGTCCAGTTGATCAAATCACATGTAAATTCTTGGTTTCCGGGAACAATTCGCACTACCGGGCCCGGTACCGTACCCGGCACGGCCCCCCGGCGCGGGCGACGCCGCCGATCTGCGCGGGCACCGGTCGCGGGTACGCCGTCCAGCCGGCCTCGACCTCGTAGGCACCGAGCAGGTGCGTCACGGCCATCGACATCGCCGCGAGCGAGAACGGCTGGGCCGGGCACGAGTGCTTGCCGTGCCCGAAGGCGGTCACCAGGGTCGGGGAGGCCAGCGCGCTGGTGTCCGCGAGCCGGCTGCGGTTCCACCGGTCCGGCTGCCACGCCTCGTAGCCGGGCGCCGCGGTGTTGGTCAGGGGCAGCAGCGTCGCGATGGTCGCACCGGGCCCGACCGTGTACGTCGTCGTCCCGTCGTCGAGCTCGACCGGCGCCATCACGGTGCGTCCCATGATCGATCGCTGCGCGAGCCGGGTCGACTCCAGCGTGCAACGCTCGGCCAGCTCCTGGTCACCGGCGACTACCCGGGCCCGCTCCTCGGGGTGCTCGACCAGGTCGACCAGGGCCCAGCCCAGGGCAGCGGCCAGGTTGGACATCGAGGCGATGTGGATCAGGGCGACGTCCCAGGCGATCCCGGCCCGGCGTACGTCGTGCTCCTCACCGTCCCAGGCGGCAACGATCCGGGCGAACAACGACTGACCCTCGGGATCCGGGTGCGCGTCGATCAGGTCCACCGCTGCACCGACGACCTCGGTGATCTCGGCGAGCGCCGCCCGCTCGACGACCTTGCCGGACGCGGCGACCTCGGCCACCGCGTCGGGGTGCACGAACGCATCGGCCCCGTCCAGGGCGTCGAAGGCAGCCACGAGACGCTCGAACGCTTCGCCCTCCGCGCTGCCGGGCCCGGCCCAGGAGGCCAGTCCCATCCGGTGCGCGATGCGGCGGGTGACGGCGAAGACGTCGGCTTCTCCCGACGCGCCGAGCTCGTCGGTCGTGGTCCCCAGCGCGGCGCGCAGGTTGACCAGGTAGCCCGCGACGTCGCCCTTGCGGAAGAGCCCTCCGGGCAGCGTGCGTCGTGCTTCGAAGATCTCCTCGGGCAGCTTGCGGCGCAGCATCAGGTAGTCGGCCACGCCCTTGCTCGCCTTCTCCTCGGGGAGTGAGTAGAACGACTCGACGCCGGTGGGGGAGAAGGTGAACAGGTACCGGTCGCGGCCGCTGGCGACCTCGAAGGTGTCCCCGTGCTCGGCGCGGGCGCGGGCGAGGACCGCGACGGCGTCGTCGACCGCGACGTCCCACGGGAGCCCGACGCCGACGGCCAGCGGTGGCGGCGGGGTGATCTCGTTGCGGGGCACGACGGGCATCGTTGCACGCCCCGTACGCTCGAGGACATGACGATGCAGGCAACGTGGAACGGCGCGGTCCTCGCGCGCAGCGACGACACCGTCGTGGTCGAGGGCAACCACTACTTCCCCGCCGAGGCGCTGGTCCGCGAGTACTTCTCCGGGTCAGAGACCCACACCGTGTGCCCCTGGAAGGGCACGGCGTCCTACTACGCGGTCACCGTGGACGGCGAGACCAACCCGGACGCCGCCTGGTACTACCCCGAACCGTTGCCCGAGGCGCAGATGGTCGCCGGGCGGGTCGCGTTCTGGCGTGGCGTCGAGGTCACCGAGGCGTAGCCGCGGACTTCGCCGACTCCGGTTCAGAGGTCGACCGGCGCTCCGGTCGCGATGATCTCGCACGCGACCGCGAGCCGGTGCCGGACCCCGGCGCGCATCTCGGGAAAGGCCAGCTCGAGGGTGAGCGATGCGGCCGCACGTGCACGCTGACCGACGTGCCCGTCGGTCAGCCGCCGGCTGAGCAGCCAGGAGAAGCCGATCGCCTCGGCGCAGAGCTTGATCGCGAAGGCGCGGTCCGGGTGGTCCTCGCCGAGCTGGGCGTCGACGACGACGCTGAGCCTGTTGATCAGGTGCTGTGGCTGGGGCAGCGAGTTCATGACAGGACCTCTCTGGTGTCGTGTGGTCAACGAGGGAGGACATCGTTTGTTACGAATGTCCGAATGAGGTCGGCGTCGCCGGCCGGGCCCGACGTAGGAGTTCTTCGGTGACGGGCCGCGAGCGGGCCCCGGCTCGCTAGCCTCGACCCGTGAGCGACCTCGCACCCACCACCACGCCCGCCCCCGCACGCGGCCCGGGGCGGCTGCGCCAGGAGTCCGTCTACCGCCAGGGCGTCTTCGGGCGCGTGCCGGCGGTCCCGACCGACTTCGCGACCCTCGAGGCACGCGCCGAGCGCGCGAGCACGCCGGCCGCCTGGGCCTACGTCGCGGGCGGAGCCGGTGAGGGCCGGACGATGCGCAACAACCGGGCCGCCTTCGACCGGTGGGCGATCGTGCCGCGGATGGCGCACGGCAACACCACCCGCGACCTGTCGCTCGACCTGCTCGGGAACCACCTGCCCGCTCCGGTGCTCCTCGCGCCCGTCGGCGCCGGCGCGCTGATGCGCGAGGACAGCGACCTGTTGATCGCGCGCGGCGCCGCCGCCAACGGCGTGCCGTACGTGTTCTCCAACCAGGGCTGCAACCCGATGGAGGACTGCGCGGCGGCGATGGGCGACAACCCGCGCTGGGTGCAGCTCTACTGGAGCACCGATGAGGGCCTGGTCGACTCGATGATCGCGCGGGCCGAGGCGATCGGCGCCGGGGCGCTGGTAGTCACCTTGGACACCACGTTGCTCGGCTGGCGGCCGATGGACCTCAACCTCGGGTCGCTGCCCTTCAGCCAGGGTCTCGGGATCGCCCAGTACACCTCCGACCCGCGCTTCGCCGAGATCGTCCGCGAGCGGGTCGCGAGCGCGGTCAAGCAGCCGACCGAGGTGACCCTCGGCGCGATCCGGACGCTGCTCTCGATGACCCGCAACCACCCCGGCGGGTTCCTGGAGAACCTGCGCTCACCCGAGCCGCGCGCCGCGGTCGAGACGTTCCTCGACATCTACTCCAACCCTGGGCTGAGCTGGGACCACCTGGCCACCTTGCGCGAGCGCACCCACCTGCCGGTGGTGCTCAAGGGGATCCTGCACCCCGACGACGCCCGCCGCGCCTTCGACTCCGGGGTCGACGGCATCGTGGTCTCCAACCACGGGGGTCGCCAGGTCGACAACGCGATCGCCTCGCTCGACGCGCTGGTCACGATCCGTGAGGCCGTGGGCACCGAGCCGACGGTGCTCCTCGACAGCGGCGTGCGCACGGGCGCGGACGTCTTCACGGCCCTCGCCCTCGGCGCCGACGCCGTTCTCCTGGGTCGTCCCTACATGTACGGTCTGGCCGTGGCCGGCGAGCAGGGCGTCACCGAGGTCGTGGCCAACGTGATCGCCGAGCTCGACCTGACCATGGCCCTCTCGGGTACCGCGGACCTCGCGTCGATCACCCGCGACCTGCTGGTCGCCAACCCGAGCGCCTAGGAGATCTCGTGAAGTCGTTGCGCACACCCGAGGACCGCTTCGCCGACCTGCCCGGCTACCCGTTCGCGCCGCACTACGCCGAGGTCGGCGACGGCCTGCGGCTCCACTACGTCGACGAGGGACCGGCCGACGGGCCCCTGGGGCCGGTGGTGATGCTGCACGGTGAGCCGAGCTGGAGCTACCTCTACCGCGCGATGGTGCCGGTCTTCGCCGACGCCGGGATCCGTGCGCTCGCGCCCGACCTGATCGGCTTCGGCAAGTCGGACAAGCCGACGCGGCTCGATGACTACAGCTACCAGCAGCACGTGGACTGGATGACCGAGTGGCTCCTCGGGCTCGACCTGCGCGGGGTGACGCTGATCTGCCAGGACTGGGGTTCGCTGATCGGCCTGCGGATGGCGGCCGAGGCTGAGCTCCGAGGGGAGGGCGACCGGTTCGCACGCATCGTGGTGGCCAACGGGTTCCTGCCCACCGGTGACCGCGACCCGGGGCGGGCGTTCAAGGTCTGGCGCGCCTTCGCGACCTACACCCCCGTCCTGCCGATCGGGCGGATCGTCGCCACCGGCACCAAGCGCGACCTGAGCCCGGCCGAGCGGCGCGCGTACGACGCCCCGTTCCCCAGCGCGCGCTACAAGGCGGGCGCTCGCGCCTTCCCGCGCCTGGTGCCCACCTCGCCGGAGGACCCCGCGGCTCCGGCGAACACCCGCGCGTGGGAGGAGCTCGGCCGCTGGGAGAAACCCTTCCTGACGCTGTTCGGGCGCAACGACCCGATCCTCGGCAGCGCCGACAAGCCGCTCCAGGAGCACGTCCCCGGAGCGGCCGGGCAGCCCCACGACCGCGTCGGCGGCGGCCACTTCGTCCAGGAGGACGCCGGCGCCGAGATCGCCCGACGTACCGTCGACTGGATGCGCGCGACCCCGGTCCCTGGTTGAGCCCTCCGCGCCGCGCTACCGTCGAGTGATGGAGCGGACGCGCCAGAAGCACCTCTACTTCTGGATGATGGGCACCTGCATCGTGCTGATCGTGCTGGCGTGGAACGTCGTGCGCCTGTGGTCGGTCCCGGTGGCGATCGCGATGAGTGCGGTGGCCGCGGTCATCCCGCCGGTCGCAGCGATCGTCGGCAACTGGGGAGCGATGCGCGACTCCGAGCCGCCGACCTTCCACCAGGATCCCGATCGCTGAACGTGCACGAGGGGCCCCATGACTTCCTCTGGGTCTTTGGCACGGCCGCGCTCGGCGTCGTACTCCGGCGCAATGACGCAGCAGCGCCTCAGCGCTGCGTGATCGCTCCGGAGGCGTCCGCGTCCAGCGAGCGTCCGATCACCATCCGCTGGATCTGGTTGGTGCCCTCGAAGATCTGCATCACCTTGGCCTCGCGCATGTAGCGCTCGACCGGGAAGTCCTTGGTGTAGCCGTAGCCGCCGAGCACCTGGACGGCGTCGGTGGTCACCTTCATGGCGTTGTCGGTGGCCACCATCTTCGCGATCGAGGCCTCGCGGCCGAAGGTGAGGCCGGCGTCCTTGAGGCGGGCCGCGTGGAGCGTGGTGGCTCGCGCGGACTGCACGGCGGCTTCCATGTCGGCCAGCACGAACGCCAAGCCCTGGTGGTCGATGATCCGCTTGCCGAAGGTCTCGCGCTCCTTGGCGTAGGCGACCGCCTGGTCGAGTGCTCCCTGAGCCAGTCCCGTGGCGACGGCGGCGATGCCGAGGCGTCCGGCGTCGAGGCCGGCCAGCGCGATCTTCAGACCCTCGCCCTCCGCGCCGAGCCGCCGCTCGGCCGGGATGCGGACGTTGTCGAAGAGCATCGTCGCCGTCGGGGAGCCGGTCAGGCCCATCTTGGTCTCAGGGGAGTCGGCGTGCAGGCCGGGGGTGTCGGCCGGCACCAGGAAGCAGGAGATGCCGTTGCGCTCCTCGCTGGTGCGTGCCATCACCTTGTAGAAGTCGGCCTTGCCGCCGTGGGTGGTCCAGGCCTTGGTCCCGGAGAGGACGTAGTCGTCGCCGTCACGCACCGCCTTGGTGCGCATCGCAGCCGGATCGGAGCCGGCGTGCGGCTCGGAGAGGCAGTAGGCGCCGAGCAGGTCCCCACCGAGCATGTCCGGCAGCCACGCCTGCTTCTGCTCCTCCGTGCCGAAGGTCGCCAGCCCGAAGCAGGAGAGGGCGTGCACCGAGACGCCGACGCCGACGCTCGACCAGACCGCACCGATCTCCTCGAGCACCTGCAGGTAGACCTCGTACGGCTGCCCGCCGCCGCCGTACTCCTCGGGGTAGGGGAGCGAGAGCAACCCCGCCGCGCCGAGCATGCGGAACGCGTCGCGGTCGAAGGCGTCGTTCTTCTCCGCGGCCGCAGCGCGCGGGAGCAGCTCCCGGGTGGCGAGGTCGCGGACCAGCTTCAGCAGGTCGGTGGCCTCGGGAGTGGGCAGGACGCGGCGTGCGGGCATCGGGAGCCTTTCTGGGTAACCGTACGAGTACTACAGTATCGGTTCTAGTACTGATACGGTAACCCGCATGCCGGCCCAGGAACGCGGCGAGGTCCTCCTCGAGAGGCTCATCGAGCTCTACCTCGCTGAGGGCTTCCTGGCCTTCGGCATGGGGGAGCTCGCGGCCCGGCTGCGCTGCTCGCGCTCGACCCTCTACCTGGTCGCCTCCAGCAAGGAGCAGATCATCCTCACCGCCGTGCGCCGCTACTTCCGCCGTGCGGCCGAGCGGATCGAGGAGCGCATCCAGGCCGAGCCGGACACGGGGATGCGCATCCAGGTCTACCTGGCCGGCGTCTCGGACGAGCTGGCCCCGGCTTCCGAACGGTTCTACGCCGACCTCGCCGAGTACGCCCCGGCGCGGGCGCTGTACGAGGACAACACCCGCCGCGCCGCCCAGCGGGTCCAGGACCTCGTCGCAGAGGCAGTCGAGGCGGGCAGGCTGCGGCCGGTGAACGCGCGGTTCGTCGGGGCCGCGGTGGCCGAGGTGATGACCGCTATCCAGGCCGGCCGGATCGAGGCCGCCGCCGGCCTCGACGACGCGGCCGCCTACCGCGCCCTCTCGGACATGGTCTACCGCGCCGTCGAGCATCCGGCATGATGCCTCGGTGACCGAGTTCCAGCAGTCCGACGACCCGACCCTCGGGCTCGGTGCCGACCGCCCGGGCGGCTTCCCCGACTTCGGGTTCGTCGAGGAGCCCGATGCCGGGAACGATCCCTACGGGACGATGATCAGCAACCTGCGCTCGTTCCTCGACCACGTCGCCGCGGCCAAGCCCGACGACCTGACGGTGACCAGGCTGGCCTTCGACCTCGCCGCATGGCGCGACGAGCTCGCGCCGCTGGCGGTCTCCGAGCGCGAGCAGGTCTTCGCCCACCGTTTCGAGCTCCCCGGACGCGGACAGACGATGTCACCGCCGTTCCAGGTCCGCGATGCCGGCCCGGACCGGGTCACCGGCACGGTGCGCTACGGCCGCTACTTCCTCGGCGGCAACGGAGCGGTCCACGGTGGTGCGATCCCGCTGCTCTTCGACGAGGTGTTCGGCCGGCTCGTGAACAGCCACCGCGAGCCGTCGCGGACGGCGTACCTGAAGACCGACTTCCGCGCGGTGACCCCGGTCGGCGTGCAGCTCGAGGTCGATGTCTGGATGGACCGCATCGAGGGACGCAAGCGGTTCGTCCGCGGCACCCTCAAGCACGGCAGCACCCTCTGCGCCGATGCCGAGGGGCTGTTCGTCGAGCTGCGCCCGGGCCAGCCCTAGAGCCTTCTGGCTACGAGTCGCCGGGCGTGGTTCGAGCCCGTGCCAGGTATCAGCAGCTGCCGTGGTGGATGACCGTGCGCAGGAGCAGCGTCGGCTGCGACGACTGATGCGATGGTTCGGCCACACCCGATCGCGGTGGATCACTCGTCAGCGCAACGGTCAGGGCCGCTCAGTCGGTGAACTGAACCGGCACGCGTTGGTCAGAACCTGATCCGTCGCCGAAATCGCGTCCGCGGACGTGTACCTCTGAGGCGGTGATGCGGGTCCGGTAGAGCACGAAGGGTGCCTCTGCCAGGGACTCCGGGGTGTGGCGATCGGCGGCGTCGACATCGCGGAACGCCATGGCGCACGACTTGGCGAGCTCCTCGTCCGGTACCCGGGAGGCGCTCGCCTCCAGGTAGACAGCTTGTCCGGTGTAGGGGGCGGCACTCGAGTCGAAGACGACGATGCTCACCTCGGGCCGGATCGCGATGTTCTGCGAGTGATGCGCGTCGGGCGAGGAGAGCCAGTAGACGACCTCGTGATCGACCAGCGAGAACCACAGAGGCGAGACCCGCGGCCGACCGCTCGGGTCGACGGTTCCGAGCACCATGAACCGATTGCCTGCCAACGTCCTGCGCGCGAGCTCTGCGAGGTCAGCCATCTCACCAGTGTGGTCGACCGTTGCTCGGCGCGCACGCGACGGGATGACGCACTGATCGCGGCATGAGAGTGCGTAACCGGATGCACTCGGCACGCGCGCTGCGTAGAGTCCAGCGGACGATGTACACAGTGATTCGCGTGCTCGCTGACGATCCGGGCGTCGACCTCGACCCGTGGCTCGAGGCCGTCAACCGCGCTGGTGTCGTGCCGCCATTGGAGAGGATGACGAACGGCCTAGGACACGTCGCTGACGTCTGCGACGGGCCGTCCTGGGATGCGCATCTAAGCGCGCTTCAAGCGTGCGCAGTCCGGCTCCACGGACCACTGAAGGACCTAGTGGAGGCTGGGGCTCGGGTTGTTGTCGACACGGCAGTACACCCCGAGGACCGTGACCGGGAATGGTTGCTCTTTGATCTCGGCTTCCCGCCGGATCTCCTCGCCGAACTCAGCGCTGCCGGCATTGGCGTTGTCATCAGCTTCTATGCGGGCTTGGAGCCGACCCTGTGATTCCCCCAAGCGGGTCTGAGGTCGGCGTCCGCTCATCGGCAGATCCGGACGGTACTGACCGGCCCCTGTGGTTCTGCCACCGTGCAAACTTGGTATATGGCGATCGGATCGATTGAGGACATCACCTGCTTCCTGAACTGGATTGGCGGCAACCCGGCCAACGGTGACGAGGACTTCTTGACGGATGTGCAGGTCTTGATCGGTTTAGCGGGCCGCGAAGGCGCGGATTCGTTCGATCTCACAGTGTGCTCGCCTAACCGGTTGGCAGAACACTTCAGCCCACTGAGGTGGGCCCCGACTCGCACGTCGGGTTGGAAGTCATGGGTGGGGGCAACGTGCTCCCGGTTCGCGGTCTGTGGTTGATGAAGAGTTGGTCGCGAGACGACTTCCGAACCAGCATCGAACGACTCATCCGCTCCTGCCTGCCCGCTCCGGATTTCAACACTTTCGCCTACAGGGTGGGCCCATTCATTCCATGGGAGTTCGACTACCAGCACCATCGCGAACAGAACGACCGGGCCGGACTACCCAGGATCAGAACCTCAATGTGGAGCGACGAATAGATGCTCAGAGATCGAATCGCTGACAAGCACGGGGAAGCGACGAATCATCGCGGCAGATGCGGACGCCCGAAGTTACTAGTGTGATGATTCCAAGCATGGGAAACCAACTTCGATCCGCCAAGCAACGTCGGACAATTTGGTCAATCGTCTCGATACTGGCGACGGTTGGAGCAATCCTCCTGGTGGTTACCAGCGGGACCTCAGCATGGGTCGGACTCGGCACCCTCACTGTCGCGGTCATCCTCGGATTCCTCGATGGCTACAAGGGATGGACCGAACGCAGCCGGGCCTGACGGTCAGAGTGCACGGATCTCGGCAGAGCCGTGCACTGTCGGCGGCAGATCCGTGCGTTTCATCTGGCACGATCGCCAGGTGGATCGTGCCTACTACGAAGAGGTTGCCGGGGTCCTTCAGGGTCTCCTCATCCGCCTGGATGACCGCCTACCAGGCAAAGACATCACGCTGATTGCCGAGTTCATCGAGGCGAACGAACTAGGTCTAGCGCTTGAAGAGATGGCCGACGTCTTGAGCGAGGACGAGCAGCCGCTTGCCGCCGATGAGCGGGCCGACATGCTCGCGCTCGTCGAGCGGATGCAGATGAGTGATCGGGTCCGGGGTGCACTCCGGTTCTGCCCCGAGAGGTAAGCGCCGCCAGCTCATCGGCAGATCCGGGCGCCAGTACACGGCGTCGCGGTGCTGACCCGCTACAAGTAAGCGACCTTGCTGGCGGCCGCCGGATTGCGGCAGATTCGAACGCCCTTCAGGGATCAGATGTTGCGGTCCTCGTCGGACATGTTGCTCGACACCTGTTCCTGAGCAGTCGCAAGGTCCGCATCTGTGTATCCAAGGCCCCGAGCCCATTCGACCGCGGTCAACAGGTCTCGGAGCGCCTGTTTTTGAGCGGGATGCGTGTACGGAAGGGCATTCTCGTCGGTCGTCAGTAGCCAATCCATCAGGACGAGCGCCGACCGGTCCCATATGCGCAGACCGACGAAGCCGGGCTCGCTTTCTACCATGCGGTTGATGCTCCCATGTTGGCCGCTCATCGGCAGATCCGTACGGATCGCGGCAGATCCGTGCGGCCTTTTAGGATGTGCGGCGGGCACCACGCTCGGTCTCGGGGCACAGGACGGCGGAACGTGAACCAATACCGGCGGTCGCAACTGATGTTGCGGCGAAGACGATCGCTCGCGGGCCTGCTCCTGCTCGGCACGTGGGTATTCGCAGGTGGCTGCGGTGCGAACAGTCCTCATGACCAATCCTCGCCCGGGCGCCGAGTAACTCACTCAGCTGGCGATGGACCTCTCTCGGCCGACTCCGGAACAGTGATCGCTTGGGTAAATCCGCTCTCTCCGGCCGGGGGGACTGGATCGATCGGTGACATCTTCCTGTGTCGCACCTCCGGGGACGCTGACATCACGCTGGAGCAGGTCCGAACTCATGCGGTTCTGGCTGCGGACTCAACGTCTTTCCAAGTGCGCACAGTGCAGGCGGACAAGTGGGGCCACCCTGGCTACACGCCTCTCCTCTCTAGTGTCGGCAGGCCCCCGAACTTTGTCGGGAAGGGGTCGATCGGGAAGCAGTTGGGCACCTATACGGATCCGAGGGGTACGCGGATAACGGAGCCGTGTCCGGTTGATTGGAGGACTGGTTACCAGGAGCTTTTGGTCACGATGACCGCAGGGCCGGATGGAGCGCGGCTCCGGAACCTGTTTGTCGATTACCGATCGGGGACTCGGGAGTACACGCTCAGGATCGAAAAGGTCATGGGGATATGTGGATCGAAGCGCAAGATCACCGCGGTCTGCGATCCCCGCCCGCAGCCCAACAAGGTCCGATCGCGGTTGATCATCGACATGTTCTGACCGGGTCCGCTGTCGCGGTGAAAGGACGCGCCCAATCCGCGCACCCGCAGCCGCCCACTCCTAGCTGTTCTGGGGGAACCCGAGATTCAGCCCGCCGTGGCTCGGGTCGAGCCAGCGTGCGGTGACCGCCTTCTCGCGGGTGAAGAAGTCGACGCCGTGGGTACCGTACGCCTTCGCGTCACCGAACAGGGAGGCCTTCCAGCCACCGAACGAGTGGTAGGCGACGGGCACCGGGATCGGCACGTTGACGCCGACCATGCCGACCTCCACCTCGCGCTGGAAGCGCCGGGCCGCGCCGCCGTCGTTGGTGAAGATGGCGGTGCCGTTGCCGTAGGGGCTCGCGTTGATGATGCCGACGCCCTCGGTGTAGCCCGAGACGCGGACCACCGAGAGCACCGGGCCGAAGATCTCGTCGGTGTAGACCCTCGAGGTGGTCGGGACGTTGTCGATCAGGGTCGGGCCGAACCAGAAGCCGTCCGGCTCGCCGTCCACCTCCGGGTCCCGGCCGTCGACGACCACGGTGGCCCCGTCGGCGGTCGCGATGTCGACGTACGAGGCCACCTTGTCGCGGTGCTCGCGCGTGATGAGCGGGCCCATGTCGCAGGAGCGGCGGCCGTCGCCCGTCTTCAGGGTGGACATCCGCTCGCTGACCTTGGCGATCAGGGCGTCGGCGACCGCGTCGACGGCGAGGACCACGCTGATCGCCATGCAGCGCTCGCCGGCCGATCCGAATCCCGCGTTGACGGCGGCGTCCGCGACCAGGTCGAGGTCGGCGTCGGGGAGCACCAGCATGTGGTTCTTCGCCCCGCCGAGGGCCTGCACGCGCTTGCCGTGAGCGGTGCCGGTCTCGTAGATGTACTTCGCGATCGGGGTCGACCCGACGAACGAGATCGAGGCGACGTCGGGGTGCGCGAGCAGGGCGTCGACCGCCTCCTTGTCGCCGTGGACGACGTTGAACACCCCGGCCGGCAGACCGGCCTCGGCCCACAGCTCGGCCATCCAGTTCGCGGCCGACGGATCCTTCTCGCTGGGCTTGAGGACGACGGTGTTCCCGGCCGCGATCGCGATCGGGAAGAACCACATCGGCACCATCGCCGGGAAGTTGAACGGGGTGATCAGCCCGACCACGCCCAGCGGCTGGCGCAACGTGTAGACGTCGACGTCGTTCGAGACCTGGTCGCTCATCGCGCCCTTGAGGACGTGCGGCATCGAGCAGGCGAACTCGACGACCTCGAGCCCCCGGGCGATCTCGCCGGCCGCGTCGGAGAGGACCTTGCCGTGCTCGGCGGTGAGGATCTCGGCCAGCTCGCCCTTGCGTGCGTTCAGCAGCTCGCGGAAGGAGTACAGCACCTGCTGGCGGCGCGCCATCGACGCCTGCCCCCAGTCGAGGAACGCCTTCGACGCTGCCGCCACGGCGGTGTCGACGTCGGCGGCGGAGGCGAAGCGCACCTGCTTGGCCACGACCCCGCGCGCGGGGTCGAAGACGTCGCCGGTGCGCGTCGAGGTACCGGCGCTGGTGGCGCCGTTGATCCAGTGGTCCAGTACGTCGGTCATCTCGTCATTCTCCTCAGGAGTCCAGCAGGTCGGGGAGGCCCAGGACCTCGTCGTAGGCGGCGACGGCCTCGGCGACCTCGTCGGGGGTCACGATGCACGGCGGCACCGCGTGGATGCGGTTGTCGGCGGTGAAGGGGAGCAGCCCGCGGGCGAGCAGCTCGGTCTTGATGCGCGCCATCACGGCCGCGGCGACGGGCTCGCGGGTGGATCGGTCGGCGACCAGCTCGAGCGCCCAGAAGACACCCGTGCCGCGGACCTCCCCGACGATCTCGTGCTTCTCGCCCAGCTTGGCCAGCGCCGGGCCGAGGTGCTCGCGGCCGATCATGGCCGCGTTCTCCACGATGCCCTCCTCGGCCATCGCGTCGAGGGCGGCGACGATCGAGGCCATCGCGAGCGGGTGGCCCGAGTAGGTCAGACCACCCGGGAAGACCCGCTCGTCGAAGTCCGCGGCGATCTCCTCGGTGATGATCACGCCGCCCGCCGGGACGTAGCCGGAGTTCACGCCCTTGGCGAAGGTGATCAGGTCGGGCACGACGTCGTGGGCCTCGAACGCGAACCAGTCGCCGGTGCGACCGAACCCCGCCATCACCTCGTCGAGGATCAGCACGATGCCGTGCTCGGTCGCCAGCTCGCGCACTCCGGCCAGGTAGCCCGGTGGTGGCACCAGCACACCCGCAGTGCCCGGGACCGTCTCGAGCAGGATCGCGGCGATGCCGGCCGGCCCCTCGGACTCGATCACGCGTCGCAGGTGCTGCAGGGCGCGCTCGCACTCCTGCTCGGGACTGGTCGCCCAGAACTCGCTGCGGTAGAGGTAGGGCCCGAAGAAGTGTGCGTGCCCGCGGGCGAACTCGTTGGGCACCCGGCGCCAGTCTCCCGTCGAGACGATCGCCGACCCGGTGTTGCCGTGGTAGGAGCGGTAGGTGGAGAGCACCTTGTCGCGACCGGTGTGCAGGCGCGCCATCCGGATCGCGTTCTCGTTCGCATCAGCGCCGCCGTTGGTGAAGAAGACCTTCTCGAAACCGGCCGGCGCCCGGTCGGTGATCCGCCTCGCCGCCTCGCCCCGCGCCAGGTTCGCCGTCGCGGGTGCGACGGTCGCCAGGGTCTGGGCCTGCTCGCGGATCGCCGCGACGACCCTCGGGTGCTGGTGGCCGATGTTGAGGTTGACCAGCTGGCTGGAGAAGTCCAGGTAGGTGTTCCCGGCGTGGTCCCACACCCTGCAACCCTCGCCCCCGGCGACCACGAACGGCTTCAGCGCGCCCTGGGCCGACCACGAGTGGAAGACGTGGGCCCGGTCGAGCTCGGCGGTGCGCGCGTCGAGGTCGGCTCCCTCGGCGCTCATGCCTTGGCCGTCACGTGGTCGCGCAGTGCCGGGATGATCGTCTCGCCGTAGTGGCGCAAGGTCTCCTCCTTGTTGTCGTGCTGCAGGTAGATCGAGAACTGGTCGACGCCCAGCGCCTTGAGCTCGGTGAGCTTGGCGATGTGCTGCTCGGGGGAGCCGAGCAGGCAGAAGCGGTCGACGATCTCGTCCGGCACGAACTCGGTGTGGGTGTTCCCGGCCCGGCCGTGCTCGTTGTAGTCGTAGTCCTGGCGCCCGGCGATGTAGTCGGTCAGGACCTGCGGGAAGTCGGTGCCGGTCCCGTACCGGGAGACGATGTCGGCGACGTGGTTGCCGACCATCCCTCCGAACCAGCGGCACTGGTCGCGCATGTGGGCAAGAGAACCAGCAGCGTCGGTGCCGACGTACGCCGGGGCTGCCACGCAGAACGTCAGCGCGTCCGGGTCGCGGCCGGCGTTGGAAGCCGCCTCGCGGACCTGGGCGATCATCCACCGCGCGATGTCGACGTCGGCGAGCTGCAGGATGAACCCGTCCCCGACCTCACCCGCGGTCTTCAGCGCCAGCGGCCCGTACGCCGCGATCCACACCTCGACCGCGGACGTCCGCGCCCAGGGGAACTGCAGGGTCGAGCCGTTGAGCTCGACCGAGCGGCAGTTCGCGAGCTCGCGGATCACGTGGGTGGCCTCGCGGACCTCGGCGAGCGTGGTCGGCTTGCCGTTGAGCACCCGGACCGCCGAGTCGCCCCGGCCCATCCCGACCACCGTCCGGTTGCCGTACATCTCGTTGAGGGTCGCGAAGACCGACGCGGTCACGGTCCAGTCGCGCGTCGCCGGGTTGGTCACCATGGGCCCGACGATCACGCGGTTGGTCTCCGCGAGGATCTGGCTGTAGATGACGTAGGGCTCCTGCCAGAGCAGGTGGCTGTCGAAGGTCCACACGTAGTCGAACCCGTGCTCCTCGGCCAGCTTGGCCAGGGCGACGGTCCGCCACGCGGGCGGGTTGGTCTGCAGTACGACACCGAAGTCCATCGTGATCCTCCTCAGACCAGGTACTGGGTCAGGTCGCGCTTGAGGAACCGGCCACGGCCCTTGGTGCCGAGGTACTGGCCGTCCTGGACCAGCACGCTCCCGCGGGAGATCGTCACGTCGACGTGGCCGTCGATCTCGAAACCCTCCCAGGCCGAGTGGTCCATGTTCATGTGGTGCGTCCTGCCCTCGCCCACGCCGATGGAGGTGTGGCCGGCCGGGTCGTAGATCACGATGTCGGCATCGGCGCCCGGCTGGATCACGCCCTTGCGACCGTAGAGGCCGAACATCCGCGCCGGGGTGGTCGAGACGATCTCGACCCAGCGCGGCAGCGTGATCTCGCCGGTCACGACGCCCTGGTAGATCAGGTCGACACGGTGCTCGATCGACCCGATGCCGTTGGGGATCGCGCGGAAGTCGCCCTGCCCCAGCGTCTTCTGGTCCTTCATGCAGAAGGGGCAGTGGTCGGTGGAGACCATCTGCAGGTCGTTGGTGCGCAGGCCCTGCCACATCGCGGCGAGGTGGCCCTCCTCCTCGCTGCGCAGCGGCGTCGAGCAGACCCACTTGGCGCCCTCGAAGTCGCCCCACTCGGTGCTGCTCGCGCCCAGCTGCTTCTCCAGGGAGAGGTAGAGGTACTGCGGGCACGTCTCGGCGAAGACGTTCTTGCCCGCGTCGCGTGCGGCCGCGAGCTGGGCCACCGCCTGCTTGGCGCTGACGTGGACGACGTATAGGGGAGCCTGGGTGACGTCGGCGAGCATGATCGCGCGGTGCGTGGCCTCCTCCTCCATCTGCCAGGCGCGCGCGATGCCGTGGAAGTACGGCGTGCTCTTCCCCTGCTCGACCAGCTGCGCGGCGAGGACGTCGATGGCCGGGCCGTTCTCGGCGTGCATCATCGTGAGCAGGCCGGTCTCGCGGGCCTTCTGCATCGCCCGCAGGATCTGGGCATCGTCGGAGTAGAAGACGCCGGGGTAGGCCATGAAGAGCTTGTAGGAGGTGATGCCCTGGTCGACCAGGGTCTCCATCGCCTTGAGCGACTCCTCGTCGACCCCTCCGACGATCTGGTGGAAGCCGTAGTCGATGTGCGCCTCGCCGTCGGCCATCTCGTGCCACGTGGCCAGTCCGTCCTCGACCCGCTCGCCGTAGCGCTGGACGGCGAAGTCGATGACGCTGGTCGTGCCGCCCCAGGCAGCGGCGCGGGTGCCGGTGTCGAAGTCGTCGGAGGCTGAAGTCCCGCCGAAAGGCAGGCTGAAGTGCGTGTGCGCGTCGATGCCGCCGGGGATCACGTACCTGCCGGTCGCATCGATGACCGTGTCGGCCTCGATCGCCCCCAGCGGGGTGGTCCCGGGCGCGATCAGCGCGACGATCTTCTCCCCGTCGACCAGGACGTCGGCGCTCGCGGTCCCGGTCGCGTTGACGATGGTGCCGTTCCTGATCAGCAGCGTCGCCATCTCAGGGCCGCGCGATCTGCGCGTAGGAGTCCGGCCGCCGGTCGCGGTAGAACTGCCAGTCGTCGCGCATCTCGCGGACCATCGCGAGGTCGAGGTCGCGCACCAGCACCTCCTCGCTGGTGCCGCTCCCGCGCTCGCCGACGAAGTTGCCGCGCGGGTCGATCACCTGGCTGGTGCCGTAGAAGTCGACCGCCTCGGCGCCGTACTCGTTGTCCTCCAGGCCCACCCGGTTGGGCTGCAGCACGAAGTAGCCGTTGGCGACCGCGGCGGCCGGGCCCTCGATCTCCCAGAGCCGGTTGGAGAGCCCAGGCTTGGTGGCGTTGGGGTTGAAGACGATGTGCGCGCCGGCCAGGCCGAGCTCGCGCCAGCCCTCGGGGAAGTGCCGGTCGTAGCAGATGTAGGTGCCGACCTTGCCGACCGCGGTCTCGAAGACCGGGTAGCCCAGGTTGCCGGGACGGAAGTAGAACTTCTCCCAGAACTTCTCCACGTGCGGGATGTGGTGCTTGCGGTACTTGCCGAGCACGGTGCCGTCGGCATCGACGACCACCGCGGTGTTGTAGTAGACGCCGGTCTGCTCCTCCTCGTAGATCGGGAGGACCATCACCATGCCGAGCTCCCGGGCGAGAGCGGCGAACCGCTGCACGACCGGCCCGTCGGCCGGTTCGGCGTAGTCGTAGTACTTCTTGTCCTGGGTGATGCCGAAGTACGGACCGTAGAACAGCTCCTGGAAGCACATCACCTCCGCGCCCTGGGCCTTCGCGTCGCGGGCGAACTGCTCGTGCTTGTCCAGCATCGAGTCCTTCGCGCCGGTCCAGGTCGTCTGGCTGATCGCTGCTCGAACGGTCGTCATGTGCTTCCCTCCACTGGTGTCGCCCCCAGCGCCAGTCTCACCCGCAGGTCAAGCCCGACGCCAGGGGTCGTAACCTAACGATCGTGACAACAGACGCGACCGCTCCGGCGGCCCCCGATCTCGGCTCCCTCACCATCGCGGTCCTCGGCGGCACAGGACCCCAGGGTCGCGGCCTCGCCCGTCGATTCGCCCAGGCCGGTCTGAAGGTCGTGCTCGGCAGCCGGACCGCGGAGAAGGGTGCTGCCGCTGCCGCCGAGCTCTCCGAGGCGATCGGCGTGACGGTCTCCGGTGCGGACAACCGCGGTGCCTCCGAAGCCGGCGACGTCGTCCTCGTGGTGGTGCCGTGGGAAGGTCACGCCGAGCTGCTCGCCGACCTGAAGCCCGCGCTGGACGGCAAGATCGTCGTCGACTGCGTCAACCCGCTCGGCTTCGACAAGCAGGGCGCCTTCGCGCTCCCGGTCGAGGAGGGCTCGGCCACCCAGCAGGCGGCCGCGATCCTCGGCGACTCGACCGTGGTCGGTGCGTTCCACAACGTCAGCGCCGTCCTCCTCGAGGACCCCGAGGTCTCCGACCTCGGCACCGACGTCCTGGTCCTGGGCGACGACCGCGCGGCCACCGACCTGGTCCAGGCGCTGGCCGACACGATCCCCGGTGTGCGCGGCGTCTACGGCGGCCGGATCCGCAACGCCCACCAGGTCGAGGCGCTGACCGCGAACCTGATCAGCATCAACCGCCGGTACAAGGCGCACGCCGGTGTCCGGGTCACCGACGTCTGAGCCGTCGCTGCCCGGTCAGGCAACAGCTCCGGCCGGCGCCGGCGACCTGCTCGACCTCCTCCAGCTGGAGAAGGTCGAGGAGGACACCTACCGTGCCAACTACGTCTTCGACGAGGACTGGCCGCTGTACGGCGGACAGGTGGCTGCCCAGGCCCTGCTGGCAGCCGGCCTGACCGTCGACCCGTCGCGCCACCCGCACTCCTTGCACGGGTACTTCCTGCGCCGCGGTGACGCGTCGCGCCCGACACTGTTCAAGGTCGACCGGGACCGCGACGGTGCCTCGTTCTCCGCACGCCGCGTGGTGGCGGTCCAGCGCGGTGAGGTGATCTTCTCGACCTCGACCTCCTTCGCGCTGCCGAGCGAGGAGATGGAGCGCCAGGGCCCGCAGCTGCCCGGGGTCACCGGACCGGGGGAGAGCCTGGAGTGGGTCGTCCCACGGATGTTCTCCCTCGACGTGCGGATCCCGCCCGAGGACGGCGTCACCGCGTGGCCGGCCCGGTTCTGGTCCCGTTTCACCACCGCGATCGGCGACGACGTCCTGCTCAACGCCGCGGCACTGACCTACCTCTCCGACGTCTCGGCGGACCTGCACAGCTTCCGCACCGACGGCTTCATCCCGGCAGCCAGCCTGGACCACGCCGTCTGGTTCCACCGGCCGGCACGTCTGGAGGACTGGGTCTTCACCGACTACACCGCCCGGGCCATCGCCGGGAACCGCGGGCTCTACACCGGCTCGCTCTTCGACACCTCCGGACGTCTGGTCGCGAGCATCGCCCAGGAAGCCCTCTACAAGAAGCTCAGGTGAGCACCATGCCCTCTCCCGTCTCCTACTCCTTCGCCGACGGCATCGCCCGGATCACCCTGGACGACGGTGACCGCGGCAACCCGATCCACCCCGGCTCGGTGGCCGCGCTCCTGGAGTCCGTACGCCGTGCCGGTGCCGACAGCGCCCGCGTGATCGTGCTCTCCTCGACCGGCCGCTTCTTCAGCGTGGGCGGAGACATCGCCGGGTTCGGCGGCGCCGAGGACGTCGGCTCGTTCGTCGACGACCTGGCCGAGACGCTGCACCGCGCGATCAGCGAGCTGCTGCGCAGTCCGGCGATCGTGGTCTCGGTGGTCCAGGGCGTCGCCGCAGGGGCCGGTTTTCCGCTGGCCGCGGCGGCCGACGTGGTGCTGGCCGGTCGCAGCGCGAAGTTCACCCTCGGCTACACCAAGATCGGCTTCAGCGTCGACGGCGGGACCAGCCTGCTGGTGCACACCCTCGGCCTGCACCGCGTGCTGAGGCTGGCGCTGCTCAACGACCTGATCGGTGCCGAGGAGGCCCAGGCGGCCGGCCTGGTCGCCCGGGTCGTGGAGGACGACGAGCTCGCCGCGACCGCCGAGGCGATCGCCGTCCAGCTCGCGGCCGGCTCCGCGGGTGCGCAGGCCGCCACCAAGCGGCTGCTGCGCGAGGTCGCGGAGAAGGCGCCGGAGAGCGTGATGCGCGCCGAGTCGCTCTCCATCCGGGCGCGATCCACGGAGGCGGACGGGCGCGAAGGCGTGCGGGCGTTCCTGGACAAGCGCACCCCGGAGTTCAACGTCGAGGTCGACGAGACCCTGCTCGGCGGGTGAGCCTCAGTCGGGCATCAGCTCGAGCGCGACCTCGCGGGCCCCGGCCAGGATCTCCTCGTCGGGGGCATCGATCCCGCTGCCGACGAAGCCGGCCATGTTGACCGCCATCAGCGCGAGGCGGACCCGCAGCTGCTCGGTGACCGACGGCTGTCCCGGAGCAAGGATCTCGTAGAGCTCGCCCATGATCGCGTGCATGCCGCTGCGGTCCGGGCTGACCTCCAGCACGATGCGCCGGTTGGCGATGAAGAAGCGGAACGCGGTCAGGCCGTGGGCCTGCATGATGTCGGCCCACCGGGCCAGTGCCTCGCGACGCAGCTCGGGACCGTAGGGCTGCGCGCGTGCCCAGGAGACGAGCTCGGTCACCTGGCTCTCGATGTCGACCAGGAGGGCACGGACGATGTCCTCCTTGGAGTCGAAGTGGTAGTAGAGCGCCGGCTTGGTGATGCCGAGCGCCTCGGCGATCTCGCGCATCGAGGTCGCGTCGTACCCCTTCTCGCTGAACAGCTCGAGGGCGACGTCGAGGATGCGGTCGCGCGTGCGCGGCGCGTCGGCCTCGGTGGCCCCCCTGGTGGTCATGGCCGGAGCATATCGGTTTGCTTACCGATCGGTCAGCAAGGTACCTTACCGGTCGGTCAGGAACGCGCACGAGCAGTGAGGAAGAGATGTCCCAGGACGCGATGGACACCACGGAGACCGGATCGGCGGACGCGGGTCAGCAGGCCGGGGGAGGCCCCGTGCTGACGCCTCGGCAGATCATCACCGCGATGAGCGGGCTGGTGGTCGCGATGCTGCTCGCCCAGCTCGACAACATGATCGTCGCGCCGGCGCTGCCCACGATCGCTGGCGACCTCGGCGGGGCGAACCACCTGTCGTGGGTCGTGACCGGCTACATCCTGGCCTCCGCGGTCGCCACCCCCATCTGGGGCAAGCTCGGCGACCTGTTCGGCCACAAGTACACGTTCATGACCTCGATCGTGCTGTTCCTGATCGGGTCCGCGCTCTGCGGCCTCTCCCAGGACATGACCCAGCTCGTCTTCTTCCGTGCCTTCCAGGGCCTCGGCGCCGGCGGTCTTCTCGTCGGGATCATGTCGGTGCTCGGGATGCTGGTCCCGCCCCGCGAGCGCGGCAAGTACATGGGCGTGATGATGGCGGTGATGCCGGTCTCGATGATCGGCGGCCCGCTGGTCGGTGGCTGGATCACCGACCACGTCTCGTGGCGCTGGAACTTCTACGTCAACCTCCCGCTCGGTGCCCTCGCGTTGTTCGTGATCTGGTCGACGCTGCACCTGACCACCGAGACCAAGCGCACCGAGAAGGTCGTCATCGACTGGTGGGGCATCGCGGTGCTCACGACCTGGATCGTCTCGCTGGTCCTCGCCATCACCTGGGGCGGCACCGAGTACCCGTGGGGCTCCTGGCAGGTCGTCTCGCTGTTCGTGGTCGCCGCCGTCGGCTTCGTGGTGTTCGTGCTGATCGAGCGCAAGGCCGTCGAACCGGTGATCGGGCTGCACCTGTTCTCGAGCAAGAACTTCGTGCTTGCCTCGGCGATGGGGTTCGTCGCCGGGTTCGGCATGTTCGGCACCATCACGTTCCTGCCGCAGTTCCAGCAGTTCGTGCAGGGCAAGTCGGCGACCAACTCGGGGCTGCTGCTGATGCCGCTGATGCTCGCGCTGATGGTCACCTCGCTCGGTGGCGGTCAGGTGATCAGTCGGACCGGGCGCTACAAGGTCTTCCCGATCGCAGGGACGGCGCTGCTCGGCGTCGGTCTGTACCTGTTCTCCACGATGCACGTCGACACCGGGACCGCGCGCTCGGCGCTGTTCATGATCGTGATGGGTCTCGGCCTGGGTTGCCTGATGCAGACCACGAACCTGATCGCGCAGAACAGCGTAGACATCAAGGACCTCGGCGCGGGCACCGGCACGTTCACGTTCGTCCGGACGCTCGGCGGATCGATCGGCGTCGCGATCCTCGGCACGATCTACAGCCACCAGGTGAGCTCGTCCCTGGCGAGCAGAGGGGTGAGCACGACGCACCTCGGTGCCGGCGGCGGCGGCGTGACGAGCCTGACCCCGGCTGCGTTGCGACGCGCGCCGGCGGATTTCATCGACGCCTTCAAGCACGCGGTCGTCGCGGGCACGCACACGATCTTCCTGACTGCCGCGATCATCACGATCATCGCGTTCGTCATCTCCTGGTTCATCCGCGAGGTGCCGCTGCGGGGGTCCCTGCCACCGGCCCAGGCGGAGCAGGCCGCGTCGGCCGAGATGAGCCACCCGGCCGTGTGACGGGTACCCCTCGGGGGTACGGCTTGTCTTGTACCCCTAGGGGGTATATGGTCGGCGTCATGGAACACCAGCACTCCTACATCGCCCACGACACCAAGGGCGACTACCTCAAGCGGCTGCGCCGGATCGAGGGGCAGGCCCGCGGCCTGCAGCGGATGGTCGAGGAGGAGCAGTACTGCATCGACATCCTCACCCAGGTCTCGGCGATGACGAAGGCCCTGCAGGCGGTCTCGCTGAGCCTGCTCGGTGAGCACCTCGAGCACTGCGTGGTCGGCGCCGCCGACGACGCCCAGCGCGAGGAGCGGCTCAAGGAGGCGACCGACGCGATCGCCCGGCTGGTGAAGTCGTGACCCTTCGAGACGGTCGGGGACCGACCTCCTCAGGACAGCGGCACAGCGCGACGTACGTCGTGACGGGCATGACCTGCGGTCACTGCGTGGCCTCGGTGACCGAGGAGATCTCCGAGATTCCCGGCGTGAGCGACGTCGCCGTGGTGCTCGAGACCGGGGCCGTCACCGTCACCAGCGAGGCGCCCCTCGACGTCGAGGCCGTCCGGGCCGCGGTGGCCGAGGCCGGCTACACCCTGGCGTGATGGCGATGGCCACCACCGAGCTCGAGCTCACCGGGATGACGTGCGCCTCGTGCGCGAACCGGATCGAGCGGAAGCTGAACAAGCTCGAGGGCGTCACCGCGACGGTGAACTTCGCCACCGAGCGCGCTCGCGTCGAGTTCCCCGAGTCGGTGAGCACCGAGCAGCTCGTGGCCACCGTCGAGTCCGCCGGGTACGGCGCCGCGCTGCCGGCGCCTGCAGCTGCCGGGGACGGAGTCGGGGAAGGGGACCCGCTGCTCCGGCGCCTGCTCGGCACGCTGGTGCTCGCTGTCCCGGTGATCGCGATCTCGATGGTCCCGGCCTGGCACTTCTCGGGCTGGCAGTGGGTCGCGCTCGCGCTCGCCGTGCCGGTCGTGGCGTGGGGCGGATGGCCCTTCCACCGGGCGGCCGCGGTCAACCTGCGTCACGGCGCGACCACGATGGACACCCTCGTCTCGCTCGGCACGCTGGCTGCCTTCGGGTGGTCGGTGTGGGCGATCGTGTGGGCCGACGGCGGCGCGGAGGGCGGCGAGGAGCTCTACCTCGAGGTCGCCGCCGGCGTCACCCTCTTCCTGCTCGCGGGCCGGTACGCCGAGGCGCGGGCCAAGCGTCGCTCCGGCGACGCGCTGCGGGCGCTGCTCGAGCTCGGCGCCAAGGACGTGGCCGTGCTACGCGACGGGGTCGAGCACCGGGTGTCGATCGCCGAGCTGGGTTCCGGTGACGTCTTCGTCGTTCGGCCGGGGGAGAAGATCGCCACCGACGGCGTCGTCGTGGACGGTTCGTCGGCCGTCGACGCCTCGCTGCTCACCGGCGAACCGGTGCCGGTCGAGGTGGGACCCGGTGACCCGGTGACCGGCGGCTGCGTCAACGTGGGCGGACGCCTGCTCGTGCGCGCCACCCGGGTGGGTGCCGACACCCAGCTCGCGCAGATGGCGCGGCTGGTGAGTGAGGCGCAGTTCGGCAAGGCGCCGGTCCAGCGGCTCGCCGACCGGATCAGCGCGGTCTTCGTGCCGGTCGTGATCGGGCTGGCGGTGCTCACGCTGCTCGGCTGGCTGCTCACCGGGCACGACGCCGCTGACGCCTTCACCGCGGCCGTCGCGGTGCTGATCATCGCCTGCCCCTGCGCACTGGGCCTGGCAACGCCGACCGCGCTCATGGTCGGCACCGGGCGGGGCGCCCAGCTCGGCATCCTGATCAAGGGGCCCGAGGTCCTGGAGTCGACGCGGGCCGCCCAGGTGGTCGTGCTCGACAAGACCGGCACGGTGACGACGGGCCGGATGAGCGTCCGCGAGGTCAGGGGCGAGGAGCGCACCCTGCGCCTGGCAGGGGCGGTCGAGACGGCCTCCGAGCACCCGATCGGCCAGGCGATCGCCACCGCGGCGGGCTCCGACCTGCCGCCGGTCACCGATTTCGCCAGCACTGCCGGGGTCGGTGTCACTGGCGTGGTCGGCGGGGTGCGGGTCGAGGTACGCCGGGCCGCCGCGCCGGTCGCCGGGGGCACTGCGGTCGACGTGCTCGCCGAGGGTGTGGTGATCGGGACGATCGTGGTCGGCGACGAGATCAAGCCGACGTCGGCCGCTGCCGTGGCCGACCTGCGCGCGCTCGGGCTCCGCCCTGTCCTCCTGACCGGCGACAGCCGTGCCGCTGCAGTCAGGGTCGCGGCCGCGGTCGGGATCGCGGAGGACGACGTGATCGCCGAGGTGCTCCCCGCGGACAAGGTCGCCGAGGTGCGCCGGCTCCAGGACGCGGGTCTCGTGGTGGCGATGGTCGGCGACGGTGTGAACGACGCCGCGGCGCTGGCCCAGGCCGACCTCGGCCTCGCGATGGGCACCGGCTCGGACGTCGCGATCCAGGCCGGCGACCTCACGCTGGTGCGCGGCGACCTCCGGGTGGCCGCCGACGCGATCCGCCTCTCCCGCCGCACGCTGGGCATCATCCGCGGCAACCTCTTCTGGGCCTTCGCCTACAACGTCGCCGGCATCCCGCTCGCCGCCCTCGGCCTGCTGAGCCCGATGATCGCCGGCGGAGCGATGGCCGCCTCGTCGGTGTTCGTGGTCGCGAACAGCCTGCGCCTGCGAGGGTTCCGCGGCTCAGGTTCGACGTCGCTCGTCACACCGCCGGGCTGACGTTCAGGTTCAGCCCGGTCCGCACGAGCTCCGCCTGGTACGTCGTGTACGCCGCGCGCAGGTCCGCAGCGCACCAGTCGGCCGGGAGCAGCTCGGCCGGCAGCGCGGGATCGGTGCGGAGGTGGCGGACCAGGGCGGCGGCGATGGCGAGCCGTGCGGCCGGTTCGGCGGGTCCGGAGACCGCGGCGAGCAGCGCTCCGGCGTACGAGTTCCAGGCCGGGAGGTCCCAGAGCCTGCCCGCCAGCTCGACCGGATCGTCCTCGGGCGTGCTGCGCAGCACGACCAGCAGGTCGGCGGGCCACGACGGGAGCGGGCGCGCCAGGTTCGCGGGGCGCATCCAGACTCCCTCGCGCAGCTCAGCCAGCCGCAACGACGTCAGCCTCGTGCGGAGTCCGGCGCGATCACCCGCGCTGCGCCCGCCCGAGGTCACCACGACGGTCTCCCAGGTCCCGTCCCAGGCGCGTCCGGCTGACTCCAGCGCGGTGTCCTGGCGTTGCTGGCGCTCGAGCATCCGCGCGCTGAGGCGGTACATCGCGTCGGTGCGCTCGAGGTCCCCGGCTGCGACCATCCGCGTCAGGGCGACCCGCAGCGTGGGCTCGGTGATGCCGAAGAGCTGTACGACGGTCACGAGGTCGCGCACGGCCAGCTCGGGCGGGTGGGCGCCGAGGAGCAGGCTGAGCACGACCGAGCGCGCGCTGAGCGGGCGCACCTTCACAGCGGCCTCCTCGGGTCTCTCGCACGTGAGTCAGGACATCCACCACCTTACACTCTTGTCACGACCGTCGAAGGGTTGTAATACTGGGTGCATGACGACGAGTCTCGAGCCGACGCAGGCTGGCTACACCACCCACGAGGTCACCAACCAGCCGCCGCCGCACGCGCCGTACGACGCCTCGGCGGATGCTGCGCTGATCGAGGGCCTTCACCGCGAGGGCGCGGGCTGGGCCGAGGACGACGTACGCCGCCTGGGTCAGCTGGCGGGGTCCGAGGAGGCGCAGCGCTGGGCCGAGGAGGCCAACAGGTTCGAGCCCCAGCTCAAGACCGTCGACCGCTACGGCAACCGGATCGACGAGGTCGAGTTCCACCCGTCGTGGCACAACCTGATGCGCGTCTCGGTCGCCGAGGGCGGCGCCGGCGCCGCGTGGACCGACCCGCGTCCGGGAGCCCACGTCGCGCGCACCGCCGGCGGACTGGCCTGGCAGCACACCGAGGCCGGCCACGGCTGCCCGATCACGATGACGTACGCCGTGATCCCCGCGCTGCGGCACCAGCCCGACCTCGCCGCGATCTACGAGCCCGGCCTGACCAGCCGCGTCTACGACCCGGGCCTGCGCATCCCGACCACCAAGCGCGGACTGCTCGCGGGCATGGGCATGACCGAGAAGCAGGGTGGCTCGGACGTGCGCACCAACTCCACGGTCGCGACCCCGACCGCCGAGCCCGGCGTGTTCACCCTGACCGGTCACAAGTGGTTCACCTCGGCGCCCATGTGCGACGTCTTCCTCGTGCTCGCGCAGTCCCCGGGTGGCCTGTCCTGCTTCCTGGTCCCGCGGATCCTGCCCGACGGCACCCGCAACACGTTCCGGATCGTGCGCCTGAAGGACAAGCTCGGGAACCGCTCCAACGCCTCCTCCGAGCCGGAGTTCGACGGCACCGTGGCCTGGCTGGTCGGCGAGGAGGGTCGCGGGGTCAAGACGATCATCGAGATGGTCAGCTGCACCCGTCTGGACTGCGTGACGGGCTCGGCCGGGATGATGCGCAAGGCGCTCGTCGAGGCGGGTCACCACGTCAAGCACCGGGCGGCGTTCGGCAAGACGCTGATCGACCAGCCGCTGATGCGCAACGTGGTGGCCGACCTGGCCGTGGAGTCGGAGGCGGCGACCACGCTGGCGCTGCGGCTCGCGGGCTCGGCCGACCGCGCGATCCGCGGCGACGAGGGCGAGCAGGCGTTCCGCCGGATCGCGACCGCGATCGGCAAGTACTGGGTCACCAAGCGCGGCGCCGCCTTCACCGCCGAGGCGATGGAGTGCTTCGGCGGCAACGGGTACGTCGAGGACTCCGGGATGCCGCGCCTGTACAAGGAGGCGCCGCTCAACTCGATCTGGGAGGGCTCGGGCAACGTCAACGCGCTCGACGTCCTGCGTGCGCTCGGCAAGGAGCCGGGCTCCCTGGACGCGCTGATGGGTGAGCTCGCGCTGTCGGCCGGCGCGGATGCCCGCCTCGACGCAGCGACCGCCCGGATCGGCGATGCCCTGGCCAGGCCCGAGGACATCGAGTTCCGGGCCCGCCACCTGGTCGAGCAGATGGCTCTGGTGCTCCAGGGCTCGCTGCTGGTCCGGCACGCCCCCGCCGCGGTCGCCGACGCCTTCTGCGCCAGTCGCCTCGACGGGCAGGGCGGCCTGGCCTTCGGCACGCTGCCGGCCGGCACCGACGTCGGCGCGATCCTGGACCGCGCGCTGCCCGAGGGCGCCTGAGGCGTGGAGTACCGGACCCTGACCTACGAGGTCGACGGCCGGATCGCGCGGATCACCTTCGACCGGCCCGAGCAGGGCAACGCGATCACCGCGGACACCCCGGTCGAGCTTGCTGACGCCGTCGAGCGCGCCGACGTCGACCGCGGGGTGCACGTGATCCTGCTGTCCGGTCGCGGCAAGGGCTTCTGCGGCGGGTACGACCTCGGGGTGTTCGCGGAGGGGTCGATGGGAGCCTCCGGGAAGGCGACGGGCAACAGCGTCCTGGACGCGACCGTCCAGCTCGAGAACCACGACCCGAACCGCACCTGGGACCCGATGGTCGACTACCAGATGATGAGCCGCTTCAACCGCGGCTACGCGAGCCTGCTGCACGCGAACAAGCCGACGATCGCCAAGCTGCACGGTTTCGCGGTGGCCGGGGGTACTGACATCGCGCTGCACTGCGACCAGATCATCTGCGCCGACGACGTACGCATCGGGTACCCGCCGACCCGCGTGTGGGGCGTGCCCGCCACCGGGCTCTGGGCGCACCGGATCGGTGACCAGCGCGCCAAGCGGATGCTGCTGACCGGCGACCTGATCACCGGCAAGCAGGCGGTCGAGTGGGGCCTGGCGATCGAGTCGTGCCCGGCCGCCGAGCTCGACGAGCGCGCCGAGGCGCTGGCGCAGCGGATCGCGCTGATGCCGCTGAACCAGCTGATCATGGTCAAGCTTGCCCTCAACAGCGCACTGCTCGCCCAGGGTGTCGCCACCAGCGGCATGGTCAGCACCGTCTTCGACGGCATCGCCCGGCACACCGCGGAGGGCTATCGCTTCGTGGACCGCGCGGGTGAGGTCGGCTTCCGCGAGGCCGTCCGCGAGCGCGACGAGCCGTTCGGTGACGCGAAGCCGAAGGGACCCGCCGCGGACCAGGAGTCGTGATGGCCGAGCAGGCCGAGGCCGCGGTGCTGATCCCGGTCTACGACGACGGGCACGGAGACGTGGTCGTCTACACCGAGCGCAGCGCCGACCTGCGCAAGCACGCCGGCGAGATCAGCTTCCCAGGAGGGCGGCGCGAACCCGGCGAGGACCTGCTCGCCACGGCGCTGCGGGAGGCGCACGAGGAGATCGGGCTCGACCCCGCACTCGTCGAGGTCGTCGACACACTGACCCCGATCGGCACCTTCGTCAGCAACTTCCGGATCACCCCGTTCCTCGGTCGGATCCCGGCAGCCCAGGCCTGGACGCTGCAGGCCCGCGAGGTCGCGCAGGTCCTCGAGCTGCCGGTGCGCGACCTGCGCGCAGGCCACCGCCACGAGCGGCTGCTGCGCAAGGGCGTGCCGGTGCGCACCCACACCTACACCGTCGAAGGACACCTGGTCTGGGGAGCAACCGCCCGAATCACCCACGAATTGCTGACCAGGCTCCCCTGACCCGCGTGGGCCGTTGCCAATCCGGCTCCGCGACGGTCACGCTCTCCCCATGCGCGGAATCCACGGGATGCACGGCCTGCACGGCCCCGACATCCGTGGCGTGCGGCCGTACCAGGTCATCGGCCTGGTCTGGTTCGCCAACGTCGTCGGCTCGGGGATCCTGATCGTCGACTACCTCGTCGTGCTCCCGTTCTCGCCCGAGGTCTCCACCCCCTCGATCGAGCGCGGCAACGTGATCCTCGGCCTGGTGCTGGTCGCCTTCAGCTGGCTGGTCCTCGGCGTCGTCGGTGCACCCCGGACGCACCGCGCGCTGGACTGGACGATGCGCGGGATGCCGCCGGACGAGGAGGAGCAGGAGCTCACCCTGATGCTGCCGTGGTGGCTGTTCTGGATGCAGGTCGCGCTCTGGGCCTTCTCGTGCGTGGTGTTCTTCTACGCCAACCTCGACGTCAGCACCCTCTACGCCCTCCAGCTCTCCACCGCGGTCATCATCAGCGGCCTGGCGACCGCCGCGACGTCGTACCTGCTGTGCATCCGGCTCTTCAAGTCCGCAACCACCCGCGTCCTCGAGCTCTCACCGCCACGGCGCGGGACCACGGCCGGGGTCGGGCAGAAGGCCGTGTTCATCTGGGCGCTGACGACCGGCGTGCCCGTGCTCGGGCTGATCGGGATGGTCGCGTTCGCCGGCGAGAGCGGGGTCTCGCTCAAGCAGGTCGCCGTCAGCGGCACCGTGATCGGGCTCGGCGCCCTGGTCACCGGCTTCTTCGCGACCCTGCTGTTCGCCAAGTCGGTCGGCGAGCCGCTCGGTGACCTGACCGAGGCGCTCGCCGAGATCGAGCAGGGCGACCTCTCGGTGCTCGTCACCGTCGACGACGCCGGCGAGATCGGTCAGCTGCAGTCCGGGCTGAACAACATGGTCGTGGCGATGAAGGAGCGCGAGCAGCTGCGCGACCTCTTCGGCCGCCACGTCGGCGAGGACGTCGCCCGGCTCGCGATGGCCCAGGGCGTGGCCCTGGGGGGTGAGGAGCGCGAGGCGGCGGCGCTGTTCGTCGACGTCATCGGCTCCACGACGTACGCCGCGACGCGACCGGCCGCCGAGGTCGTTGCCGGGCTGAACCGGTTCTTCGAGGTCGTCGTCTCGGTCGTGACCGAGTACGGCGGTCTGGTCAACAAGTTCGAGGGCGACGCCGCACTGTGCATCTTCGGCGCCCCGCTCGAGCTGCCCGACCCGGCCGCGTCGGCGCTCGCGGCCGCGCGGACGATGGCCCAGCGGCTCAAGGCCGAGGTGCCCGACCTCGACGCCGGCATCGGGGTCTCGCACGGCCTGGTGATCGCCGGCAACATCGGCTCGGCCGAGCGGCTGGAGTACACGGTCATCGGCGACGCGGTGAACGAGGCCGCGCGCCTGACCGAGCAGGCCAAGGACCGCCCTGAGCGGGTGGTCGCCTCCGAGCGCATCGTCGCGCGCGCCGCGGACGGCGAGCAGGCGCGCTGGAAGCTCCTCGACCCGATCCTGCTGCGCGGCCGGCTCGAGACCACCACGCTGGCCGTCCCGGCCTAGGCCCTCAGCTCGCCGCGGCCCACGCGCCGACGGTCAGCGTGCTGCCGTTGGGCCGCACGAGCAGGCCGGTGCGACCTCGCGCGTCCAGCCAGCCCGGGGCGTTGTAGCCCATCACGAACGCCGCGGTCGCATCCGTGTCGGCGGCGGTGAGGTCCTCGGCGACCACCGTCACCGAGGACCAGGTCTCCGGTGTCGCGCCGGTGCGCGGGTCGACGATGTGCGCGCCGCGGTGCGCCAGGCCCGAGGTGGCGATCGCGGCGTCGTGCAGCGGCACCACGGCAAGCAACCGGGACGGCTCGCGCGGGTCCTCGATCCCGACCCGCCAGGCAGGTGTCTGCGGGCTGCTCGTCGAGCAGACCATGTCGCCACCCGCGCTGAGGCAGAAGTCGGTCTCCTCCAGGCAGCGCAGGTACGTCGCCGCGCGGTCGACCGCCCATCCCTTGACGATGCCGCTCGGGTCGAACGCGGTCGTCCCGTCGAGGCGCGGGAGCCGTACGTCGAACGCGCCGGCCGACGACGTACGCGCCGTCTCGGCGAGCGCGAGGACCTCGCCGACCTCCGCGGGGCAGTCCTCGACCGCGACCTCGCCGCGCCCGAGCCGCGAGACCCAGGAGTCCTCGCGGTAGGTGCTGAACACCGCGTCGGCGTCGCGCAGCGAGGCCAGCGCCTCGGCCCACGCCGCCTCACCCTTCGGGCTGGTGGCGTGCCGCCCGGAGACGGCGAGGCTGATCGGCATGCCCATCACCTGCTCGACCCGGCGGGTGAGCTTGCGGGCGGCGCCGCTCACAGGGAGGCCTGGTCGAGGGCGGACTGCAGCGACTGCACGTAGCCGTCGCTGGTCACCGTGGCGCCGGAGACCATGTCGATGTTCGCGCTCTGCGCCTCGATGGTCTCCTGGATCAGGATCGGCAGCGCGCGGCTGTTGATCTCGGCGTCGCGGCCGTTCCCGTTCGGGTACTGCACGACCGAGACGTTGGTGACCTTCTTCGCCTTCACCGTCAGCTCGACCTGGACGGGGCCCCAGCGGGTCTGCGCGACCTGGCCGGTGACGGTCTTGGCCTTTGCGGTGGTGGACCCGCTGCTCGAGCCGCTTCCCGAGGACGTGCCGGACGTGGTCGTGTCGTCCGGCGGGTTCGTGCCCGAGCTGGTCGACGTCGAGGTGCTCGAGGTCGAGCCGCCGGAGATCGGGGCGACGGCGGAGATCGATCCCGTGCCGGAGGCGCCGGAGGTGGACGTGTGGTAGCCGAAGAGGAGGACGAGGGCGGAGACGGTGCTCAGGGCCCAGTACGTGATTCGTTTCATGGTCTCACCAGGTGAAGGTCTCGAGGTGGAGCTGGTCGTCGGGCAGGCCGACCTCACGCAGGGTGGCGCGCACCAGCTCGGTCCAGGGGGCGGGTCCGCAGACGTAGACGTCGCGCTCGGCGATGTCGCGGACCCAGTAGGTCAGGGCGCCGGCGTCACTGACGTTCCCGGCGTGGCGCCCGAGCCAGGAGCCGTCGTACCGCCGTCTACCGGGCATCCGCAGCACGCGGAGCCCGCGCGCGGGGGCGAGGGCGTCGAGCTCTGCCGCGAAGAGGGGTGTGTCGGTGCAGCGCTCGATGTAGACCGCGTCGCCCGGGGCGTAGTCGAGGCCCTCGGCCAGCGAGCGCAGCGGGGTGATCCCGACTCCGGCGCCGATGAAAGCGACCTTGCGCCGGGTCCGCGGACGGTCGCTGAGCCGTCCGAACGGGCCCTCGACGAGCACACGCGTTCCCGGGCGGAGCCGGCTGATCGCGCCGCTGCCGTCGCCGACCTCCTGGACCGTGATCCGCAGGCTGGTCCCGTCGGGCGCCGCCGAGAGCGAGTAGGGGTTGCCGCGGCTCCAGCCCGGCCCCGACAGGAAGCGCCAGGTGAGGAACTGCCCGGCCTCGACCGGCATCCGGTCCAGCTTCCGACCGGTCACGTGCACCGACCACAGGCCGTGCGCCTCGGGGACCACGGCGTGCACGCGGAGCTGGTGGCGCAGGTTCAGCACGACCGGCTTGCCGATGCGGGTCACCAGGACCAGGGCGGCGGTCGCGGCCCAGGCGGTCCACCAGAACGTCGTACGGGCGGGAGAGCTGGTGAAGTCGGTCCCGGTCCAGAGCTGGTGGGGGATCGCCAGCCCGACGCCGAGGTAGGCGTAGAGGTGCAGCAGGTGCCACGACTCGTAGCGCAGGCGTCGGCGGGCGGCTTTCACGCTGGTCACCACGACCATCACCAGGCAGCCGGTGCCGGCCAGCGCCAGCAGCATGCCCGGGTAGTCGACCGTCAGGTGCCAGAACGTCGCCGGCGTGCTGACCCACCGGCCGGCCGCGTAGCCGAGCGTGATGGTCGCGACGTGGGCGAGCACGAGGTTGAAGGAGGTGAAACCGACCAGCCGGTGCAGGTGCGCGAGCCGGTCCTGGCCGAAGGCGCGCTCGAGGACCGGCAGCCGCGACATCATCACGACCTGGGCGAGCAGCAGCACCGAGGCCACCAGTCCGCTGAGCCGGCCGAACGAGTCGACCCCGGTGGCCCAGCCGCCGAGGTCCTGGAGCCCGTGGCCCTGGACCCACCAGAAGGTGACCAGCAGGAGCGAGAGCCACAGGGTCGAGACGGCCGCCAGGCGTACCGCGGCGTCGGTGCGTGCGCGCGTGCCGAGCGGCAGGCGGGTCGTCGGTGCCCTCACGGTGTCATGCGGCGCCAGCGTCGTCATGACGCCGGTCCTCGGTGGTTCTCCACTGTTCCTCCCCAGATGGTTCCTGCGTGAACCCGATCGTGACGGGTCCGCCCAGTCGCCCGATGTGCCCGACCTGTGCAGCGCCTGTGAGCGTGCGGATCGGTACGGCACCAGCCTTGCTCGCGGTCCCTGTCACGTTGCTGAACGACGTGCGGCGTGCGTGGTCAGGAGCCGGGGTCGACCTGCCGGAAGGGCCCGACGGAACTACCGAAAGGGCCCGGTCAACGGGGGTGCAGCGCGGTGGCGAGACGTTGGATCGTGGCCGGGGGGTGGTCCGAGCCGGGGAAGTAGGCGCAGATGCGGCCGGCGACGTCGCCGAAGCGGCGGTGGAGCTCGGTAGCGCACTCCTCGGGGGTGCCGACCACGGCGAGCCTGCGGAGCACGTCGTCGTCGATCCGGTCGATCATCGTCATGATGTCGCCGGTCTTCGACAGCGCGTTCAGCTCGGGCTGCAGGTCGCCCCAGCCCTCGACGTCCAGCACGGGCTTGTACGCCGGCGTGGAACCGTAGAACGCCAGCAGGCCGCGGACGCCCACGCTGGCGGCCTCGATCTCGGCCGGGGTCGTGCCCATCGCGACGATGGCCTGGGGGTAGATGTCGAAGCTTCGCTCGGCCAGCGGCCGGCGACCGCCGAGCGCGAGGCCCTCCTCGACCGCGGGCAGGGTGCGCTCGCGGAAGTGCCGGTCGCTGTGGAACGGCATCACCAGCAGCCCGTCGGCTACCTCGGCGGCGGTGCGCGTCATCAGCGGTCCGAGCGCGCCGAGCAGGACCGGCGGGACGCCGTACGGGTTGGGCCCGGGCACGAAGGTCGGCGGCATCAAGGTGTGCTGGGTGAACTCGCCGCGGAAGTCGAGCCGCGTGCCGTCCTGCCAGGCGTTCAGGATCGCCTTGACCGCCAGCACCGTCTCGCGCATCCGGGCGGCGGGCCGGCTCCACGCGGCGCCGTACCGCTTCTCGATGTGCGGGCGGATCTGCGAGCCCAGGCCGAGACGGAACCGGCCACCGGAGAGCAGGTGCAGGTCGTACGCCATGTTGGCCAGGTGCATCGGGCTGCGCGGGATCGCGATCGCGACGTTGGTCATCAGGTCGGTCGGCGGTACCTCGGTGGCTCCGGCCGCGACGATCAGCGGCAGGAAGACGTCGTGCGGGCCCTCGAAGGTGAAGAGGCCGTCGACACCGGCGGCGAGCAGGTGGGCAGCCCGGGCGGCGGCACCGTCGGGGCGGGCGTCGAGCTGGACGTCGAGCAGCATCAGGTCACCGCCACCGGGTCGATGAGCTCCAGGGTGCCGAGGTCGCGCATCGCCGTGCACGAGCGCTCCACCATCGCGGCGAACATCGCGTCCCCGCGCTCGGTGCGGGCGCCGTACGCGCAGCCGAAGACGCTGACCAGCGGCCCCTGCAGCATCGCGAAGCGGTAGTCCTCGAAGGCCAGCTCGAGCGGGTAGTCAGCGACGCCGTAGGCGAGCAGGTCCGCGTGGTACTCCTCGACCAGGCCGCGCTCGTGCGTACGCCGGTCCTCGACCGCCAACCCGGTGCCGAGCAGGTAGGCCAGGTCGCGCGCCGGGAGTCCCAGGCTCAGGGTCTGCCAGTCGATCGCGGCGACCGCGTCGCTCGCGCCGGCCGGCGGGAAGAGCAGGTTGTCGAGCCGGTAGTCGCCGTGCACCGGCCCGAAGCG
>JBJMIO010000217.1:0-7604 GCA_045806765.1 Marmoricola sp. | reverse complement strand
CCTTCAGCTCGATGCTCGCGCGGCCGGCCATGTCGGAGACGAGCAGCCGCATGTCGTTGCCGACCTCCGCAGGATCGAGGTGCTGGTAGAGGTTGGGGTCGACCTTGATCGCGCTGGCGTGCAGGCCCGCCTTGTGCGCGAACGCGGAGACGCCGCCGTACGGCTGGCGCGAGGAGGGCGGCACGTTGGTGACCTCGGCGACCGCGTGCGCGATCCGGGTGGCCTCGCGCAGGAGGCCGTGCGGCAGCACCTGCTTGTCCAGCTTGAGCTCGAGGTTGGCGACCACGTTGATCAGGTCGGCGTTGCCGGTGCGCTCGCCGTACCCGTTGATGCAGCCCTGCACGTGGGTCGCGCCGGCGTCGACGGCGGCGAGGCTGTTCGCCACCGCGCAGCCGGTGTCGTTGTGGGCGTGGATGCCGATCCGCCCACCGGTGCTGGCCACCACGTCCTGGACCACGTCGCTGACCCAGTTCGGCAGCATGCCGCCGTTGGTGTCGCACAGGGCGGCCACCTCGGCGCCTGCCTCGAAGGCGGTCCGGAGCACCTCGAGCGCGTAGTCGCGGTTGTCGCGGTAGCCGTTGAAGAAGTGCTCGGCGTCGAGGAAGACGCGCTGCCCCTCCGCAGTGAGGTGCGAGACGGTGTCGCGCACCATCGCCAGGTTCTCCTCGAGCGTGGTGCGCAGGGCGAGCTCGACGTGCCGGTCGTGCGACTTGGCCACCAGCGTCACCACCCCGGCGCCGGAATCGCGCAGCGCCGCGACCAGCGGGTCGTCAGCGGCCTTCACCCCGGCGCGACGGGTGGCGCCGAACGCCGCGAGCTGGGCGTTGCGCAGCTTCAGCTCCTCGCGCGCCTTGGCGAAGAACTCGGTGTCCTTCGGGTTCGCACCGGGCCAGCCGCCTTCGATGAAGCCCACGCCGAGACCGTCGATGTGCCGCGCGATCGCCAGCTTGTCCGCGACGGAGAGGTTGAGGCCCTCCTGCTGGGCGCCGTCGCGCAGCGTGGTGTCGTAGACGTGGAACGCGTCCGTGGTCATCGTTGTGCTTCTTCCGTCGGTGGAGCGGTGGTCGGGCAAAGAAAAAACCTCCCGTGGGACGAGAGGTTGGCGCGTCGGGAGCCAGTTCTGGGTCTGGCCCGACGCGCTAGACGATAATGATGCGAGCTGCGTGCACGCTCCGAGTCTGCCACACCGCGGACCGGGCCGGCGGGGCAACCGCGGACTGGGACGAGCGAAGGGAACCGACGTGACGCGTGCGCTCGTGCTCGGTGGTGGCGGCGTGACCGGGGTCGCCTGGGAGCTGGGCGTGCTGGAGGGGCTGCGTCGCGCCGGCGTCGACCTCGCCGCAGCCGAGACCGTCATCGGCACCTCGGCGGGCTCGGTGGTCGGCACCCGGATCACCACCGGCAGCACCGCCGAGGCGTACGCCGACCAGCTGCGCCCACCCGACGGCGAGCTGGTCGCCAAGCTCGGTGCGACGACCCTGATCCGTCTCGGGGTGATGCTCGCGCGGCGCGGCGAGCAGTCGGTGAAGTGGCAGAAGCTCGGCAAGGCGGCCAGCGCCGCGCACCCGGAGTCCCCCGCTGCCCGCTTCGAGGTGATCCGCGCGCGGATCGGCGAACCCGACTGGCCCGAGCGCGACCTGCGCATCACCGCGGTCGACACCGATCGCGGCGAGTTCACCGTCTTCGACCGCGACTCCGGCTTGAGCGTGCTCGAGGCGGTGGCGGCCAGCTGCGCGGTGCCGCTGGTCTGGCCGCCGGTCCCGATCAACGGCACGACGTACGTCGACGGCGGCGCGCGGTCGGCGGCGAACGCCGACCTGGCCGCAGGGGCGGAGGTCGTCGTGGTGCTCGCCCCCACGACGATGGCCGTCTCCCGGGAGCACTCCCTGACGCGTCAGCTCGAGCGCACCGGAGCGGGTCGCACGCTCGTGGTCAGCCCGGACGACGAGGCGGGCAGGGCGATGGGCTCCAACGCGCTCGACCCAGCCCGGCGGCAGGCCTCCGCCGAGACCGGCCTGCGCCAGGGCGCGCTGGTGGCCGAGCGGGTCGCCGCGGTCTGGGGCTAGCTAGATCCCGGCTGTGACCTGGTGCATCCAGCCGAACCCATCCTCGGCCCGGCCGTACTGGATGTCGACGAGGTTCTGACGGATCTGCGCGGTCAGCGGGCCGGTCTCCGTGGAGCCCTGCACCTCACCGCCGTCCCACTTCAGCGTCCCGACCGGGGTCACCACGGCAGCGGTGCCGCAGGCGAAGACCTCGGTGATGTCGCCGGAGGCGACGCCGTCGCGCCACTCGTCGATCGAGAACTTCCGCTCCTCGACCTTGTGGCCCGCCTTGTGCGCGAGCTCGATGATGGCCGAGCGGGTGATCCCCTCGAGGATCGTGCCGGTCTCCGGGGTCACGATGTGGCCGTCGGCGAAGACGAAGTACATGTTCATGCCGCCGAGCTCCTCGACGTACTTCCCCTCGGCGCCGTCGAGGAAGACGACCTGGTCGCAGCCCTGCCCGATGGCCTCCTGCTGGGCCACCAGCGAGCTGGCGTAGTTGCCGCCGGTCTTGGCCGCACCCATGCCGCCGCGACCCGCACGGGTGTACTCCTCGGTGAGCCACAGGGTCAGCGGCTTGACCCCGCCCTTGAAGTAGGCGCCGGCCGGCGAGGCGATCACCATGAAGGTGACGTGCTGGCTCGGGCGCACACCGAGGAACGCCTCGGTCGCGATCATGAACGGACGCAGGTACAGGCTCTTCTCCGACCCCGCCTCGGGCACCCAGCGCTGGTCGACCTCCACCAGGGCGTCGACCGCCTGGACGAAGTCCGCCGGGTCGAGGACGGGCAGCGCGAGCCGGTGCGAGGAGCGCTTCATCCGCTCCGCGTTCTGGTCGGGGCGGAACGTCCAGATCGAGCCGTCCTCGTGACGGTAGGCCTTCATGCCCTCGAAGGTCTCCTGGGCGTAGTGGAGCACGGCCGTGGCCGGGTCCAGCGTGAGCGGTCCGTACGCCGTGATCCGGGCGTCGTGCCAGCCCTTCTCCGGCGTCCACTCGACGGTGAACATGTGATCGGTGAAGTACGTCCCGAAGCCGGGGTCGGCCAGGATCTCGGCGAGCTGAGCCTCCGTGCGCGGGTTGGCCGAGGGGACGATCGAGATGTCGAGGGTCATGAGCTCAGGTTATCTCTCTGTGTCGGGTGGGAGTTAGTGACCGTTCACCGCCCGCACCCGGGTCTCGACCTCGAGGTCGACCGCTCGGCGGGCTAGCCGGCTACTCGCGCGGCGATCCGGTCGCCGATCTCCGGCGTGCTCAGGGCGGCACCCGGCTCACGCGAGGCGAGGTCGGCGATGACCGCGGCCTCGACCGCGTCCGCCGGACCGGTGAGGCCGAGGTGGTCGAGCATCAGCGAGACCGAGAGGATCGCGGCGGTCGGGTCGGCCTTCTGCTGCCCGGCGATGTCGGGCGCCGAGCCGTGCACCGGCTCGAACATCGACGGTGCGGTGCGGTCCGGGTTGATGTTGCCCGACGCGGCCAGGCCGATGCCACCGGTGACCGCGGCGGCAAGGTCGGTGATGATGTCGCCGAAGAGGTTGTCGGTCACGATGACGTCGAAGCGCGCCGGGTCGGTGCTCATGAAGATCATCGCGGCGTCGATGTGCATGTAGTCGGTGGTCACGTCCGGGTACTCGGCGGCGACCTGCTGGAACAGGCGCCACCAGACCGAGCCCGCGTTGACGAGCACGTTGGTCTTGTGGACCAGCGTGAGCTTCTTGCGCGGGCGGCGCTGGGCGCGGGCGAAGGCGTCGCGGACGACCCGCTCGACCCCGAACGCGGTGTTGACCGAGACCTCGGTGGCGACCTCGTGCGGCGTACCGACGCGCAGCGCGCCACCGTTGCCGGTGTACGGGCCCTCGGTGCCCTCCCGGACGACCACGAAGTCGACCTCACCCTTGTCCAGGATGTGCGGGGCGAGCGGCGAGACCGAGCCCGGGAAGATCCGGGACGGGCGCAGGTTCACGTAGTGGTCGAGCTCGAAGCGCAGCCGGAGCAGCAGGCCGCGCTCCAGGATGCCGGGAGGCAGGTTCGGGTCGTTCGGCTTGCCGCCGACCGCGCCGAGCAGGATCACGTCGTGGTCGCGGATCTCCTCCAGGACCGTGTCGGGCAGCACCTCACCGGTGGCCAGGTAGCGCTCCGCACCGAGGTCGTAACGGGTCGGCTCGAACTTCACGCCGGCAGGAGCCTGAGCTGAGCTGACAGCAACCTCGAGGACCTTGAGGGCCTCGGTGGTGACCTCGGTGCCGATGCCGTCCCCGGGGATGACGGCAAGCTTGAAGGACTGGGGACCCGAGGGGTCCGGCACGGTGGAAGGCATGACGGCGATGCTAGTTGTCGTCGGGACGCGGACCGCCGTTGTCTCGCAGGTCAAGCGCCGCTTGCACCGCGGTCGGTGCCAGCGGGTGATCGGGGTCGTGCTTCGCGGGTCCCCACTCGGGATACATCTCGTACATGGGTCTGTTCCTCTTCGGCTCTACGGGTGGCCCCTGAGAAGGGGTTCGCAGGCCGGTGCGGATCGGGTACGCCGGGACTCCGCGGCGAGGTGGCCTACGAGTCAGGCCCCGCCACGGCGGCGAATGGATACGAGGAACGTCCGCATGGTCCGACCAGGTTAGGACTCGTTCACCGGTTCCGCACCGGGTTTGGCCGAGGTGTCCCACGATCCGAGATCTCTCGCCGAAATGTGGACCTGCGCGTCTCGTTTGCGAGAGTGGTGACATGAGTGCGCCGCCGGACGTCCCCGCCATCGTGGCCCGTGCGTTCGACGTCTCGCGTCGCGCCGGCTACGTCTCGTTCTGCCGCAACGAGACCGGGCGCCTGCTGGCGGCGCTGGCAGCGACCCGGCGCGGGACGATGGCTGAGTTCGGCACCGGCTGCGGTGTGGGCACCGCCTGGCTGCGCTCGGGGGCGCGGGCCGACGCGATGATCCTCTCGGCCGAGCTCGACGAGAAGCTCGCCGTCGCCGCGCAGGAGATCTTCACCGACGACCCCCAGGTCGAGGTGCTCGCGGCTGACTGGTCCACGCTGCGCAACAAGGGCCCCTACTCGCTGCTCTTCCTCGATCCTTCCTCCCCCGAGGACGCAGGTGTCGACGCGGTCGCCGACCTGGTCGAGCCCGGCGGGATCGTGGTGATGGACGACTTCACCCCGTGCGACACCTGGCCCCCGCTGACCCTGGGCCGGGTGGACACGCTGCGCGAGAGCTGGCTGACCGACGAGCGCTTCACCGCCGTCGAGGTGATGGTCGCCCCCGACGCCTCCGCCCTGCTCGCCACCAAGAACTAGTCAGCGAGCGGTCTGCGAGGGCGGACCCACGAGCCGGCCTCAGGAGCCGGCGACCTCGGCCGCAGCCGGCTCCGGGGTCCTCGCGCCCGGCAGCTCCACGATCGCCCAGGGAAGCATCAGCTGAACCAGCGGACCGATCGCCAGGGTGTAGACCACCGTGCCGATCCCGAAGGTGCCGCCGAGCAGGAAGCCGGCGACCACGACGCTGAGCTCCAGGCAGGTCCGGACCACCCGGATCGAGACGCCCGTACGCCGGTGCAGGCCGGTCATCAACCCGTCCCGCGGGCCGGGCCCGAACTGCGAGCCGATGTAGAGCGCCGTGGCGACCCCGTTGAGCACCACGCCGGCCAGCATCATCGCGCCGCGCAGCGTGACGGAGTCCGGCGTGCTGAAGATGCCGAGGAAGACGTCGGCAGAGATCCCGACGAGGAAGGAATTGGCGATCGTCCCGAGGCCGGGCAGCTCGCGCAGCGGGATCCAGGCCAGGAGCACCACCAGGCTCATCACGATCACGGCCTCGCCGATGCTCAGCGGGGTGTGCTCGGCGATGCCCTGGTGCAGCACGTCCCACGCGGCGTTGCCGAGCCCGGCCCGGATGATCAGGGCGAGGGTGAGTCCGTAGAGCACCAGGCCGAGGGCCAGCTGCGTCAGCCGTCGGACCAGGCGGCCGGCCCGCAGCTGCGCGAGCGGACCGAGGCGAGCGAGCTCGCGGGCAGGTGCAGTGGCCTTTGCAGGACGCGCAGGCACAGCGGGCACAGCGGGCACAGCGGGCACAGCGGAGCGGCGTACGGACATGGATCCAGCGTGTCAAGAATTGGTCTGGTTCGAAATAGCCAATTCTGGTTCACTGGTCTGCATGATGAACTCGGTGCCCCGGGCTGAGGAGTTGTTGTGAGCGCGCGCGTCCTCGCCGCGAGCACCGTGGCGAGCCTCGTCGGCGACTTCGACCGCGAGCCGGCGTACCGCGGCCTGGCCGAGGCGGTCCGGGTGCTGATCACCGATGGCCGCGTCCCGGTCGGTGTCCGCCTGCCGAGCGAGCGCGAGCTGACCGAGGCCCTCGGCGTGAGCCGCACCACCGTGACCCGCGCGTACGCCGAGCTCCGCGACCGTGGCTACCTGCAGTCGCGCCAGGGTTCGGGCAGCCTGGCTCGCCTCCCGGTCTCGCGCGCCTTCCGCGGCGACCACCTGCTGGTCCCGGCCGACGCGCACGCGGACGAGATCGACCTGACCTGCGCGGCTGCGGTGGCCGGTCCCGGGATCCTGGCGGCGTACGAGCGTGCCGTCACCGACCTGCCCGGCTACCTCGGCAGCTCCGGCTACTACCCCTCGGGCCTTCCCGTCCTGCGCGAGGCGGTCGCCGAGCGCTTCGCCCGGCGCGGCCAGCCCACCCACCCCGACCAGGTCATGATCGTCCCCGGCGCGCTGGCCGGGGTCGCGGTCGCGGCCCGCGCGCTCGGTGGGCGCGGGACGCGCACGCTGCTGGAGAGCCCGACGTACCCCAACGCGATCGCCACGCTGCGCCTGACCGGATCACGGCTGCTCAGCAGCCCTGTCGACCGCGAGCACGCCGGCGTCGAGGAGCTGCTGCGGGCGATCGACCAGGTCCGACCCGACCTGGCCTACCTGGTGCCGGACTACCACAACCCCACCGGACACCTGATGCCCGCCGTGGCCCGGGCCGAGGTGGCGGCCCGCCTGCGGGCCGTCGGCGCGGTGGCGGTCGTCGACGAGTCGATGGTCGACCTCGCGCTGGACGGCGAGGTCCCCGAGCCGCTGGGCGCCCACGCGCGTGACGCGATCACGGTCGGGTCGGTCAGCAAGCCGTTCTGGGGCGGCCTGCGCGTCGGCTGGCTGCGCGCTCCCGCGGAGGCGATGGACGCGATGGTCCGCTCGCGCCTCTCCCTCGACCTCGGCGTGCCGGTGCTCGAGCAGCTGGTCGCCGCCGACCTGCTCCGTGATCCCGAGGCTCTGCTGAACGAGAAGCGCGCGGTCCTCCGTGCCGGACGTGACGCCGCTGTGGCGGCCCTGACCACGCACCTGCCGGACTGGAAGGTGCGTACGCCGGGTGGGGGCCTGAGCCTGTGGTGCGAGCTGCCCGAGGCGCGGTCGACCGACCTGCTCCCCCGGGCCGCAGAGCACGGAGTGCTGCTTGCGCCAGGACCCAGCTTCGCCCCCGAGGGCGGTCTCGACCGGTTCCTGCGGCTGCCGTTCACCCAGCCGGCGCACGTGCTCGCGGACTCGGTAGATCGGATGTTCGTCGTGTTGGTTTAGAGTGT
>JBJMIO010000216.1:0-8798 GCA_045806765.1 Marmoricola sp. | reverse complement strand
TCACACGGACGTGCACAACTGTCGTTGCCCGTGGATTCAGGCCGCGGATCGGCCGTTGTGCACGTTCGTGTGACCGTTACGATGCAGCCATGACTGGACGTGTCGTGCACTTCGAGATCCCCTACGACGACGGGGACCGGGCCCGCAAGTTCTACGCCGATGCCTTTGGCTGGGTGGTCAACGAGATCCCCGAGATGCACTACACGATCGTGCAGACCGGGCCGACCACCGAGGAGGGCTTCCCCGCCGAGGTCGGCTTCATCGGCGGTGGCATGCTCAAGCGCGAGTCGCCCACGGACCGACCGGTGATCACCATCGACGTCGAGGACATCGACGAGGCGCTGGCGAAGATCGAGTCGCTCGGCGGGAGCAAGATCCTCGGGCGTCAGGAGGTCGGCGAGATGGGGTACGCCGCCTACTTCAAGGACGTCGAGGGCAACCTGATGGGGCTCTGGCAGGCCCGCTGATCCTGGTTCCCGAGGAGGGCTGATCCTGGGTCCCTGAGGAGGGCGGGCTACGCCCGTCTCGAAGGGCTCGCTCGCCCCCGGCTGAGGGCTCTCCGCTCCTACGTCGACGGGCGGAGGTCGAGCGCGAGGACAGGTCCGGAAGGTCGGTATACCGTCCCTCGATCAGCGCTTCCTTCTTGGCACGGCTCCACTTCTTGATCTGCTGCTCGAACGCGTAGGCATGAGCGACTGTCTCGAACGCCCCGGCCCACGCGAGCTCCAGCGGGCGGCGCTCCCGCGTGTACAGCGGTCCGAGGCCGTTGTGGTGCTGGAACAACCGATGTTCGAGAGAGTTGGTACTGCCGACGTAGTAGGAGCCGTCCGAGCACTTGAGGATGTAGGCGTGGGGCATTGGCTGATCGTCCGTCTTCCTAGGCGCCGCGTCCTCCGGTGATCCACAGAGGGCGCCGCTGGGGGCAGCCGGGCTGTCTGTGGAGGGGGCCCTTCGAGATGGTTGCTGCGCAACCTCCTCAGGGAGCCAGGTCGCCTAGACCGGGACGGCGAGCAGGTCGGTGATCAGCAGCCGCAGCCGCGGCAGCTCCTCGACCAGCCCGAGCGGAGCCGCCTGGTCCTCGATCATCGCTCGGAACAGGTGCGCCTGGTCGACCATGCGCGGGTCGATGTGCCGGAAGACCTCCAGCGTCACGGTCCCGTAGAGGCGTGACCACGCGCGCTGCAGGACCCAGATCAGCCCGCGCATCTCGTCCGGTACGCCGCTCAGGTCGGCCGGCACCTGCGGGTCGCGCAGGATCGCGGCGAGACCGGGTTCGAGGTCGTCCAGGTCGGGGATCGGGAACTGCTTCTCGGCCCACAGGGCGAAGAGCATGTCGGAGAACCTCATGCCGGTCGAGGCCGAGGTGTTGAAGTCGTCGAGGCACTCGACGTCGACGTTGGTGAAGACCAGCGCGAACTCCTCGCGGTTGCCCAGCGCCCATGCCCGGAACTCGACGGCGGCGGCGATCAGCCGGCCGGCCGGGTCGTCGTCGCCGAGGCGGTCGGCGGCGGCTCTGATCCGCTCGGCGACGTCGGCGTCGATCGCGAAGGCGACCATCCGCACGAGCTCCTCGTGGCTGGCGGCGTAGCGGTACAGGGCCGGCGCGGTCATGCCCATCTCGCGGGCCACCGCACGCAGCGTCACCTCGCCGTGGTTGACCAGCAGGTGCCGGGCTGCCTCGACGATCCGCGCCGTCGTGGCGGCGTGGGACCGGGCGCGCGCAGTCATGGACCCACCTCTCGGGGCTGCGACGCCGGTCACAGCGAATCGACTTGACGAAACCTAGTTTACACCGTTTACAGTTAACAGTGTAAACCTGCCGAGGGAGTCGTCATGCTGAACCGCTGGATCCAGTTCCTGCTCAACCGGGCACGCTTCGTGCTCGTCGCCGGGATCGTCGTCACGATCGCCGCTGCGGCGTACGGCATCGGGGTCTTCGACTCGCTCGGCAAGGGCGGCTTCGACGACAAGCACAGCGACTCCGCCAAGGAGCTCGCCCAGGAGCAGCACCTCTTCGGCTCCAAGAACGTCGACGTCATCGTGCTGTACCGCAGCAAGGACCTCAGCGCCTCCGATGCCGCGTTCCGCGCGCAGGTCGACCACACGCTGGCCGGCATCCCGGCCGGCACGACCACCTCGGTGATCACGCCCTGGTCGATCGACGGCAAGCGCCTGGCGAAGGTCAACCCGCAGCTGGTGAGCACCGACGCGCACGCGGTCCAGGTGCTGATCTCGGTTGCCGGCAAGACCCAGGCGGTGCAGGCCGACAACAACGACCTGCTCGTGCCGCACCTGAAGTCACCCGACCTCCAGACCGACATCGCCGGACCGTGGTCGGTCTACAAGGGCGTCAACGAGACGGTCAGCAGCGACCTCGCGCGCGCCGAGGCGATCACCCTGCCGATCGTGCTGATCCTCTCGCTGCTCATCTTCGGCAGCCTGGCGGCCGCCGCGATGCCGGTGGTCGTCGGCGCGATCTCGGTCGTCGGTGCGCTCGGCATCGTCCGGGTGATCACCCAGTTCGGCGAGGTCTCGGTCTTCTCGATCAACGTCATCTCGCTGCTCGGCATGGGCCTGGCGATCGACTACGCGCTCTTCATCATCAGCCGCTACCGCGAGGAGCTCGCCGGCTATCCCGACGACGATCCGGACGCGCCGAAGAAGGCCATGCGCACCACCCTCGGTACGGCGGGTCGCACCGTGCTGTTCTCCGGGTTCACCGTCGCCGCTGCGATGTCGGCACTGCTGGTCTTCCCCCAGAACTTCCTGCGCAGCCTCGGGTACGGCGGGATCGCGGCCGTGCTGGTCGGGGTCACCACCGCCCTCACGGTGCTCCCCGCGATCCTGGTCCTCCTCGGCCGCCGCATCGACGCGGGCCGGATGCCGTGGCGCCGGGGCAAGGCCGTCTCGGTCGACGACGAGCACGGCGCGTGGGCCCGCCTGGCCCACGGCGTGATGCGCCGCCCGGTGGTGGTGATGGTCGTGATCATCGGCGGCCTGCTGCTCGTCGCCTCGCCGTTCCTCGGGGTCAAGTGGGGCTCGGTCGACTACCGGGTCCTGCCGCCCGACCACCCGGCGCACGTCGCCGCGGTGAAGCTCAACCAGCAGTTCGGCCAGGAGAAGTCCACGGCCAACATCCTGCTGCGGACCACCGATGCGCAGGCTGTGGCGGCGTACGAGAAGGACGTCCGCAACGACCCCCGGATCCTTGCGCTGGACACCGTGGACCAGCAGGACGGCGCGACCCTGCTGCGCGCGACCTGGGCCGGCAACAGCCAGACGGGGACCTCGCGCGACGTCGTCACCACGCTGCGCGACGTGCCCGGACCGCACGGTGAGCACGTCCTGGTCGGCGGCCTCAGCGCGCAGACGGTCGACCTGCTCGCCTCGATCAAGCACCACCTGCCGTGGATGGCCGGGATCATCATCGCGGTGATGCTGGTGCTGCTGTTCCTGGCCTTCGGCTCGGTGGTGCTGCCGATCAAGGCCGTGGTGATGAACCTGCTCTCGATCAGCGCGTCGTTCGGCGTGATCACCTGGATCTTCGCGGGCGGGCACCTCGAGGGCTTCCTCGGTTACAGCTCGACCGGCTTCCTGGACGCGACCCAGCCGATCTTCATGCTGGCGATCCTGGTCGGGCTCTCGATGGACTACGAGGTCTTCCTGCTCAGCCGGGTGCGCGAGCGCTGGGACGCCACCGAGCACTCCGGGATGACCCCGAACGAGCGCAACGCGGACGCGGTCGCGGTCGGTGTCCAGAAGACCGGGCGGATCATCACCTCGGCTGCGCTGCTGCTCGCCGTGGTCATCGGAGGGTTCTCCACCAGCGGCATCGTGTTCATGAAGATGATCGGCGTCGGCATGCTGGTTGCGCTCCTGGTCGACGCAACCATTGTCCGCGCGCTGCTCGTGCCCGCGACGATGAAGCTGCTCGGCAGGTGGAATTGGTGGGCACCCGCACCACTCGTCCGCGTGTGGGTGCGCTACGGGGTCCGCGAGGCCTGAGCGGGCTCATCGCACGACCTCCTCAGGGCACGACCGGGAGGCTGAGCACCTGCGCGGCGCTCCCGGTCGTGATCGTGACGGTCGAGGTGGCCAGGCCGCCGCGGTAGTTCAGCGAGCTGCCGGAGATGACGAGCCGGATCTTGTGGCCCACCGCGAAGCGGTGGACGATCGCCGGCAGCGTCACCGTGAACGGCTGGTTGACGTCCGGGACGCGGATCGGCGCCGTGAGGTAGTTGATGTCCTGACCGCGGTAGGTGCTGCCCGGCGGGACGTCCTGGAGCCGCACGAAGAGCACCAGCTGGCCCGGCTCGCCGAGTCCCTGGCTGGCAGCCGCGGCCGGTGCGTTGACCTTGATCGTCAGCTTCGGCGACCCGACGACGTCGACCTTCTGGGTCAGCGTCGGGGTGATGTAGTTGGTGTAGGTGCCGAGGAGGTCGGTCTCGGGCCGCGGCTTGAAGGACGAGCCGATCGCGTCCAGCGAGCCCCACTCGGTCGGTGCACCTGCAGGTGGGGTCACCAGCGTCTGGTTGCTCCGCGCGATCCCGAAGAGGTTGGTGGTCAGTCCCTGCGCCGAAGTCAGGTAGTACTTCTTCGCCGAGCCGACCGGGAAGGTCGGTGACGTCGCGTACGCCGGGGCGGCGTTGCCGCTGTAGCTGACCCAGTTGCGGAAGTAGGCGAACTCCGGCCCGGTGCTGACCAGGGTGTTGCCGTCGAGGTAGTGCATGAACCAGCTCGCGATCCGGCCGGTTTCGTACTGCGATGCCGGGTCGGGGTTGCCGAGGCTGATCTCGCCGGGCGCCGGGGCGCTGTCGGAGTGGCCCCACGACTGCCAGATCATCTTCACCGGCGTGCCCTGGGCCTTCAGCGCGCGGTAGGTCGCGGTGGCCTCGTTGAGGTTGAACAAGGTGTCGGTCTCGCCCTGCAGCAGGAAGACGGGAACCTTGATCTTCGACATGTACGTCGCCACGGAGGCGTGCCGCAGCGCTGCGGTCGCGCCGGCGTCCATGTAGCCGAGCGCACCGGCGTTGACCAGAGCGGGGCAGACGAACGTCGCGAAGTTCGGGCACGGGAACAGCCGCGGCGGGTCGGCCTGGGCGTTGAGCAGACCCTGGGCCATGCCGTCGGCGGAGAAGAACAGCCCCCAGGTGAGCTTGGTGGCCCCGGAGCTGCCCGTGCTCACACCGCTGGTCTGGTCCGTGTTGTTCGGTGCGAGGGAGTAGGCGAGGTCGTTCCAGGTGATGATCGGGACGATGGTGTCGACGCGGTGGTCGACCCCGGCGACGGCGAACTGGATCTGCCCGCCGTACGAGCCGCCGACCATGCCGACGCGCGGGTCGTAGGTCTGGGCGTCGCCGTCGTGGTCCACGGCGTCGTGGACGACCACGTCGAGCTGCGGCGCCGCGGTGGTGTGGGCCGCGTCGGTGTAGGCGATCCCGGGCGCACCGCCGAGGTAGCTGACCAGCTGGCTGCCGGCGGCGCCGTCGTAGTCGGGGTCGTCCAGGGTGATCTTGCAGCCCGATCCGCCGAAGCCGAGACCGGAGTAGGAGAGCACGGCGTAGCCGCGCTGGCTGAACGCCTTGCCGATGCCGGCCTGGTCGTCCTTGGAGCCGCCGAAGCCGTTGGTGGTCAGGATCGCCGGCACCCGGTCGGTCGAGGTCGCGGTGGCCGGGAGGTAGAGGTCCCCGACCACGTCGCAGGTCTGGGTGCCTCCGGGCCCGATGTCCACCTTGAAGTGCAGCGTCTGCACCGTGTACGTCGGGGCCGCGGTCGCAGGGGACGGGAGCAGCCCGGCGGTCGCGGCGGTCGCGGTCGCGGCCAGCGCGAGAGCGGTGAACGGGACCAGACGACGAGGTGAGAAGCGGCGCATGGTCGGATCAACGACCAGCCGTCGGTGGCGGTTACGTGGCCGGAGGTCCCGAGGGAATGGTTCGGGCCGACATGTGGTTGAATAGTTAACTACCAAGGAGGACCCATGGAGTACGGCATCTTCACCGTCGGTGACGTCACCACCGATCCGACGACCGGTCGCACGCCGACCGAGCACGAGCGGATCAAGAGCACCGTCGCCATCGCGAAGAAGGCCGAGGAGATCGGGCTGGACGTCTTCGCGACCGGTGAGCACCACAACGCGCCGTTCGCCGCGCCCGCCAACCCGCCCGTCCTGCTCGCGCACATCGCTGCGGTCACCGAGCGGATCAAGCTCTCCACCGCCACCACGTTGATCACCACCAACGACCCGGTGCGGATCGCGCAGGACTACGCCTACCTCCAGCACCTCGCCGACGGCCGGATGGACCTGATGCTCGGCCGCGGCAACACCGGCCCGGTCTACCCGTGGTTCGGGCGTGACATCCGCGAGGGGATCCCGCTGGCGATCGAGAACTACGCGCTGCTGCACCGGCTGTGGCGCGAGGAGAACGTCGACTGGCAGGGCAAGTTCCGTACGCCGCTCCAGGGCTTCACCTCGACGCCGCGTCCTCTCGACGGCACCCCGCCGTTCGTGTGGCACGGCTCGATCCGCAGCCCCGAGATCGCCGAGCAGGCGGCCTACTACGGCGACGGCTTCTTCTCCAACCACATCTTCTGGCCGCCCGAGCACACCGCCAGGATGATCGCGCTCTACCGCACGCGCTTCGAGCACTACGGGCACGGCAAGGCCGAGGACGCGATCGTCGGCCTGGGTGGTCAGGTGTACCTGGCCAGGAACAGCCAGGACGCCGTCAAGGAGTTCCGCCCCTACTTCGACGTCGCCCCGGTCTACGGCCACGGCCCGTCGCTGGAGGAGTTCACCGAGACCACCCCGCTCACCGTCGGCTCGGTGGAGCAGGCGGTCGAGAAGACACTCGGCTTCAAGGAGTACGCCGGCGACTACAACCGCCAGCTGTTCCTCGTCGACCACGCGGGTCTGCCCCTGGACGCGGTGATGCGCCAGCTCGACCTGCTCGGCGAGGTCGTCGCCCAGCTGCGGGCGCACGAGCCGGTCGCGGCGGAGGTGTCGGCATGACCCTTCGAGACGGCGCTGGCGCGCCTCCTCAGGACCATGCCCGGCGGATCGTCGTCGTCTCGGCCGGCCTCTCCGACCCGAGCTCGACCAGCCTGCTGGCCAAGCTGCTCGCGGAGGCGACCACGACGGCGCTGACCGCCCTTCGGGATCCTCGCAGCCCGAGCTCCTCAGGAACCGAGGTGGAGGTCACCCACGTCGAGCTGCGTCCGCTGGCGCACGCGCTGACCGACCACCTGCTCACCGGGTTCTCCTCCGGCGACCTGGCGAAGGCGCAGGAGGCCGTCGCGCAGGCCGACGCGGTGATCGCGGTGACGCCTGTCTTCAGCGCGTCGTACTCGGGGCTGTTCAAGACGTTCTTCGACGTCCTGGAGACCGGCGCGCTGGACGGCACGCCGGTGCTGGTCGCCGCGACCGCCGGGACCGCGCGCCACAGCCTCGTGCTCGAGCACGCGCTGCGACCGCTGTTCACCTACCTGCACGCCGTGGTGGTGCCGACCGGTGTGTTCGCCGCCAGCGAGGACTTCGGGGGCGCGGATCTGGAGAAGCGGGTGCAGCGCGCGGCCGGTGAGCTCGCGAGCCTGGTCGCAGCCCGTCCGCACACGGCCCGGCTCGACCAGTTCGACCGCGATCTCGCCGCGATGGGGGACTTCTCCGACCTCCTCAAGGGCTGAGGTCACCGGCGAGCGGTCATGATGGAGGCATGGCCACCCCCCAGCAACCCCGCTCGATGAAGGTCCTCAGCCTCGACTTCCCGCAGTCGTTGGCCGTGTACGACGACTACGCGGCCGCGCAGAAGGCTGTCGACTTCCTCTCCGACAATCAGTTCCCGGTGCAGAACTGCATGATCGTCGGCACCGAGCTCAAGCAGATCGAGCGTGTCACCGGCCGGCTGACGAACGGCCGCGTGGCCGGGCTCGGCGCGATGTCGGGTCTGTGGCTCGGCCTCTTCGTCGGGCTGATCTTCTCGTTCTTCGGCAAGAACGGCGAGAGCGCACTCGCGGTCATCCTCTCGACCGCCGTGCTCGGTGCCGCGTTCGGCACGATCTGGTCGCTGCTCGGGTACCTTGCGACACGGGGCCAACGCGACTTCTCCTCGGTGACCGCGGTGGTGGCCACGCGCTACGAGGTGCTGGTCGAGCACAAGCTGCTCGCCCAGGCCCAGGAGCTGCTGCGGCAATTGCCGGGCGCCACCCCCAACCCCTTCGCCTGAGGCGTCGGACGGGTCGGGGGGTCGCCCTAGGGTGTCCCAGTGACGTTCGTGGTGCACCGTGCGGAGCGGGCCGACCTCCTGGTCGAGGGGCTCGCCGACCTGCTCCGTGCACCCCAGCCCGACCCGTTCGCCCGCGAGCTCGTCATCGTCCCGGCGCGCGGCACCGAGCGGTGGCTCTCCCAGCGGTTGTCGCACCGCCTCGGCAACGCGCCGGGTCGTGGGGACGGGACCTGCGCCGGCGTCGAGTTCGCCTCGCCCGGCTCCCTGGTCGCCGGGGTGCTCGGCACCCGGGAGGAGGACCCGTGGTCTCCCGAAGCCCTGATGTGGCCGTTGCTGCGCACGATCGACGCGTGCCTCGAGGAGCCGTGGGCCCAGGTCCTGGCGCGGCACCTGGGCCACGGCGTCGAGGGCGAGGAGGGCGAGCTGCGGCGTGGGCGCCGCCTCGCGGTCGCGCGTCGCCTGGCCCGCATCCTCGCCTCGTACGCCGCCCAGCGACCGGCGCTGCTGGCCGACTGGGAGCAGGGCGGGAGCAGCGACGGCGGAGGGCGCCCGCTTCCTGACGACCTCGCCTGGCAGCCC
>JBJMIO010000215.1:0-16098 GCA_045806765.1 Marmoricola sp. | reverse complement strand
GACGTCGACGTCCTCTTCGGTGACGACACCGTCGACGATCCTGTACGACCTGAACTCCACCGGGCCCTCACTATTCCCGTGCTCGCGCGTGGAGACGAGCACGTAGTGCGCGCCCGGCTCGTTCGCGAGCCCGATGTCGGTGCGGCTCGGGTAGGCCTCGGTGGCGGTGTGCGAGTGGTAGATCACCACCGGCTCCTCGTCGGCTGCCCACATCTGCTTGTAGAGCGCGAGCAGCTCGGAGGAGTCGAACTCGTAGAACGTCGGCGAACCGGCGGCGTTGACCATCTCCACGTGACGGCTCGGCACGTCGCTGCCCTCGGCGCCCGCAACGATGCCGCAGGCCTCGTCGGGGTGGTCGCGCTTGGCGTGCGCGACGATCGCGTCGTACGTCGCTCGGTCGAGTCTCAACACGTGGACAAGCCTAGGCGTTGCCGGGTCCGCGGCCGCCGCAGGTCCGGGTTGCGGACGTCCCGATGGCGTCCTGAGGGCATCCTGGCGCGGGCCCTCACGCGACCGTGCCGACCAGGGTCTCCTGCAGGAAGGCCAGCCACTCGTACGCGGCGTACATGAAGGCGGCCGGGTCGTCGTCGGCGAGCTCGGAGAACCTGACGACGTCCTGCTCGTCCTCGATGCCCAGCCGGGTCGCGATCGCCAGGCGCATGTCGGTCAGGCAGCGCATCCAGCTCAGCGCCGTCGCCGGGTCGAGCTCGACGTCGATGTAGGTGCCGTCCTCGGGCAGGTCCCCCAGGCCGGCGTCCTCGAGCGCGTCGATCACCGAGGCGGCCGCTGCCGCCTTGCTGTTGCGCAGGTCCGCCTCGGTGAACCGGCGGAACTCCGCGGCTGCCTCCGCGTCCTCGGTGTAGGCGGTCGGGAAGAGCCGGTGCAGGACCGGGTCCTCGGGTGCCCGGGTCGGTCCGGAGAAGTCCAGCATCGCCTCGAGCGGATCGATCGCGCCGGGGACCGCCTCCTCGTTGCGCAGCAGCTCGATCAGCTGACCGGCCAGCGAGCGCAGGGTGTCGGCCTCGTAGGCGGTGAAGGTGGCCAGCGCGGCGCCGGACTTCCGGTGCCGGGTGAAACCGCTGCTCATCGGTGCCGCCTCACGCGTCGGCCTGCTGCATCGTGGCCCAGAGCCCGTACTCGTGCATCGCCTGCACGTCGCGCTCCATCTCCTCGCGGCTCCCCGTGGAGACCACCGACCGACCGTCGTGGTGGACCTCGAGCATCAGCTTCTCGGCCTTCTTCTTCGAGTACCCGAAGTGCCGGGTGAAGACGAAGGCGACGTAGGACATCAGGTTCACCGGGTCGTTCCACACGATGGTGACCCACGGCGTGGCCGGGAGGACCACGTCGTCGGTCAGCGGCTCGTCGACCTCGACGGGGCTGGGCGCGGACATGGGTCCACCCTAGGACGCGGAGGTGTAGCGCTCCTTGAGGACTCCCTTGACCAGCTTGCCGGTCGGCGTGCGGGGCAGGTCGCGGGTGAGGATGAACTCGCGCGGCACCTTGAAGTGCGCGATCCGCTCGCGGGCGTAGGCGCGCAGCTCCTCGACGAGGTCGGGCGAGGGGTCGCCGGCCGGTTCGACGTACGCGACGACGCGCTCGCCCATCTCCTCGTCGGGCACCCCGATCACCGCGATGTCAGCGACGGCCGGGTGCAGGCTGAAGGCGTCCTCGATCTCCTGGGGATAGATGTTCACCCCGCCCGAGATGATCATGAACGCCTTGCGGTCGGTCAGGAAGAGGTAGCCGTCGCCGTCGAGGTAACCGAGGTCGCCGACGGTGGCCCAGTTCTCGTGCTCGGGGTGCTTGGTCGACGCCGTCTTCTCCGGATCGCCGTGGTAGCTGAACGTCAGCTCCTCACGCTCGAAGTAGACGGTCCCGACCTCGTCGGGGCCGAGCACCTCGCCGTCGGGACCGCAGATGTGCGGGATGCCGAGCAGCGGCTTGCCGACCGTGCCCGGGTGCGCGAGCCAGTCCTCGGAGCCGACGTACGTCGCCCCGATCGCCTCCGTGCTCGCGTAGTACTCGTGGACCACCGGCCCGAACCACTCGATCATCTGCCGCTTGACCTCGACCGGGCACGGCGCCGCGGCGTGCACGACGGTGCGGAAGCTGGAGACGTCGGCCGCCGCGCGCCGCTCCCGGGGCAGCTTGAGCAGCCGGACGAACATGGTCGGGACCACCTGCGTGTCGGTGACCCGGTAGCGCTCGACGGCGGTCAGGAACGCCTCGGCCTCGAACTTCTCCATCATCACCACCGTGCCGCCGAGCGCCTGCACGACGCCCATGAACCGCAGCGGTGCCGCGTGGTAGAAGGGGGCCGGTGAGAGGTAGACCGTCTCGGTTCCGTAGCCGAACAGTCCCCCGAAGATCATCACGTAGGGGTAGCCGGGCTCGTTCACCGCGATCGGCAGGAGCGGCAGCTTGATGCCCTTGGGCCGGCCGGTCGTCCCCGAGGAGTAGAGGAAGTCGTCCCCGTGCGGCTGCTCGGGCAGCGGCTCGGGGGACGCGGCGGCCAGGGCGTCCTCGAAGGAGGCGAAGCCCGGGACCTGGCCGCCGTAGGCGAGACGGGTGCCCACGACGTCGGACCGCGCGTCGAGGGCAGCCACGACGCCCTCGACGAGGTCCGCCTTGGTGGCCGAGACCACCAGCACGCGGGCGCCGCAGTCCTCCACGATGTAGGCCGCCTCGTCGACCGAGAGGTTGTGGTTGACCGCGGTCACGTAGAGCCCCGAGCGCAGGGCCGCCCAGTAGACCAGGAACGCCTCGAGCCGGTTCTCGGTCAGCAGCGCGATCACGTCTCCGGGACGCAGGCCGGTCTCGTGCAGGTGCCGGGCGAACCGGGCGCTGCCCTGCTCGAGCTCGGCGTAGGTCAGCGTCGCGCCCGAGCCGGCCATGACCGCGGCCGGCTTGTCAGGGGTGGTCGCGGCCCAGGTTCCCGGATACATGACGCCATCCAAGACGTTAACAGTTTTACTGTCAACGTCCCGCGTCGCTACCGTGCTGCGATGCCCACGACGGCGCCGCTCGCGCCTCTGCGCAACCGCGACTTCCGGCGCTTCTACATCGCCCAGGTCGTCGACACCTCCGGGTCCTACATGGCACCGGTCGCGCTGGCCTTCGCCGTCCTGCACGTCTCGGACTCCCCCAGCGCGCTGGGTGCCGTGCTGGCGGCCAACAGCATCCCGCTGGTGGTCTTCCTGCTCTTCGGCGGCGTGCTCGCCGACCGGCTGCCCCGCCTGCTGGTCATCCGGGTCGCCAACCTCGGCGCCGCGGCGACCCAGGGCGCGGTCGCCGCGCTCGTGCTGACCGGGCACGCCGAGCTCTGGATGCTGATCGTCCTCGAAGCCGTCAACGGCACCCTGCAGGCTGCGCTGTTCCCAGCGCTCCAGGGCCTGCTGCCCCAGCTGGTCGACCGCACGCAGCTCCAGGAGGCCAACCTGCTGATGTCGTTGAGCCGGGGCGTCCTGCGGATCGTCTCGCCCTCGGTCGGAGCGCTGCTGGTGGTCGGCGCCGGTGCCGGGTGGGCCCTGGCGGCGGACGCGGTCACCTGGGCCGTCGCGGCGGTCCTGCTCGCCGGCGTACGGCTCCCCGAGCGCGAGCGTGACGTCGCCGGCTCGGTGCTGGGCGACCTGCGCGAGGGGTGGGTGCTCTTCACGAGCACGACCTGGCTCTGGGTCGTCGTCCTGGTCTTCGGGGTGCTCAACGCGGTGCAGAGCGGCGCCTGGACCACGCTGGGCCCCTCGCACGCCAAGGCGACGATCGGCGCCGACGGCTGGGGGTACCTGGTCTCGGCCGAGTCCGCCGGGGTGCTGGTGATGACGCTGCTGCTGATGCGCCGCCGGCTCGAGCGACCGCTCTTCAGCGGCCTGCTGGCCATCACCTTCCTCGGCCTGCCGATCCTCGCCTTCGGCCTGACCGACCACCTGCCGGTGCTGCTGCTCTGCTCCTTCGCCGGAGGTGCTGGCGTCCAGGTCTTCTCCCTCGGCTGGACGCTGGCCATGCAGGAGAACGTCGCGGAGGAGATGCTCTCGCGCGCCTACTCCTACGACGCGCTGGGATCCTTCGTGGCCATCCCGGTCGGCCAGCTCCTCGCCGGCGCACTCGCTGCCGGGTACGGGATCACCCACGTGATGGCCGCCGGCGGCGCGATCTACATCGTGCTGCCGCTTCTCGCACTGGCCTCGCGCTCGGTGCGCGGTCTCCGCCGGGCCCCGATCCCGCCGACGGCACCGGCCGCGCCGGTAGCGTGAGCCCCGTGCCGACCCATCTCGGATTCCTGCGCGCGGTCAACGTCGGCAAGCGCCAGTTCAAGACCGCCGACCTGCGTGCCTGCCTCGAGGCCGCCGGGTACGCCGACGTCGACACGTACATCCAGACCGGCAACATCCGGGTCAGCTCGCCCCTGCGGTCGCGGCAGAAGCTGGAGGCCGAGCTCGAGTCGGTCTTCCTGGCCGACCGCGGCTTCGAGGTGCCGACGATCGTGATGAGCCCGGCAGAGCTGCGCACGATCGCCGAGGACGTCGCTGAGATCGGCTTCGAGCGTCCCAAGGGCGAGGGCGGCCACTACGTGAACCTGATGAAGGCCCCGATCGCCGCAGCCGACCTCGAGGAGCTGCGGGGCCTGTTCCAGGACGGTGTCACGCTGATCGCCCGCGGACGTGCCCTGCACCTGCTCTACGAGTTCTCGATCGGCCAGGCCGCCAAGCCGGGCGCACGCGCGGAGAAGCTGCTGGGCGTAGCGACGAACCGCAGCGCGAAGGTCGTCACGGAGATGGTCGAGCGGTGGTGCTGAATTCGGTCAGCGGTACCGTCGGCGGCCCGGTCAGCGGAAGGCGGCCTTGCGGGCCGCGCGCCGCAGCGTCGCCAGGATCGCCGGTCCAGCAAGGAGGATCAGCACCGCGTTGGTGATGCCGCGCACCAGGTCCCAGCCGAACGCCGTGGTGAAGGAGAACACCGCGAACCGGTGCAGGTTCGCCAGCACCGGGTCGCCGGGCACGAAGCTCAGGCTGGTGCGCTCGCCCAGGCCGAAGGGCCAGAACGACAGGTTCATCAGCTGGCCGTAGACCAGGCCGGCCACCAGCCCGTAGACGACGAGCAGCGCGATCTCCCAGCGACCGCGGGCCGGCGGGAGCAGGCCGGCGCCGAGGCCGACGATCGCGGCGCCGATCATCTGGTAGGGCAACCAGGGTCCGACCCCACCGGTGATCAGGGCCGAGCCGAAGAGCGTCGTCGCGCCGAGCACGAACCCGAAGCCGGCACCGAAGACCCGGCCGGCGAGCACGAGCAGGAAGAACACCGTCTCGATGCCGGCAGTCCCGGCGCCCAGGGGACGGATCGCCGCACCGATCGCCGACAGGACGCCGAGCATGGCGACGGCCTTCGGGTCCAGGCCGCCCTCGCCGATCTCGAAGAGCACCACGACCAGCACGGCCGGTAGCAGCAGGCCGAGGACCAGCGGTGCGGCGGTGTTGTCGGCGAGCACGGAGTCAGACGAGACGAACAGGGGCCAGCAGAAGGCGAGCAGACCCGCCACCACGGCGATCGCGACCGCGACGGTCGAGCGCGGACGCAGGCGGACAGCGCGGACCGCGGTGGTCGTCTGCTCAGTCGTCACGGTCGCTCCCCGTGCACGTCCGGGTGGGCGTCGAACCAGGCCCGGGCGTCGGCCGGGGTGAGCAGCCCGTGGCCCAGCGCCTTGGCGACCTGCGGAGCGAACCCGGGGCTCGCGGTGACGACCTCCGCGGTCGGCCCGTCGGCCACGATCTCGCCCGCAGCCATCACCAGCACGCGGTCGGCGGCCTCGGCGACGAACTCGACGTCGTGGGTGGAGAGCAGCACCGCCCGCCCTCGTGCGGCGAGGTCGCGCAGGACGCTCGCGAGCACGGCCTTGCCCGGGTAGTCCAGGCCGCGTGTCGGCTCGTCGAGCAGGAGCACCGCCGGGTCCGCGGTCAGCTGGACCGCGAGCACGAGCGCGAGGCGCTGGCCCTCGGAGAGGTCCCGCGGGTGCGTGTCGTCCGGTACGCCGGGCACGACCCGGTCGAGCAGGGCCCGGCAGGTGCCGGACGAGGACCCGGTCTCGCGGTCCGCCTGGGCGCACTCCTCGGCCACCGTCGGCAGGTAGAGCAGGTCGGCCGGGGTCTGCGGCACCAGGCCGACAGCCCGCCGGCGGCGCGACGGGGAGAGTGCCCGGGGATCGTCCTGACCGGCACGGACGCTGCCCGCCGTGAGCGGGCCGGACCCCTGGACCGCCCAGAGGAGCGTGGACTTGCCGGCGCCGTTGCGACCCATCAGCGCGGTGACCTCGCCGGTGCGCAGGGTGAGCGAAACGTCGTTGACGGCCGTGAGGTCGCCGTGCCGGACCACGAGCCGGGAGGCGATCAGGGCAGGAGCGGGGGTGGTGGCCGGGCTCGAGGACGACCGGGCCTGGGTGGCCGTGGTCGGCGTGGATCCCGCGCCGCCCTCCTCGAGGCGGCGACGCAGGCTGGAGCCCGCGCGCCAGGCGTCGCGCACCGACATCGGCAGCGGCGACCAGCCGGCCCAGCGACCGAGCTCGACCACGGGAGGGGCGACGCTGGCGCCCTCCATCATCGCGACCGGTGGACCCGAGGTGACGCGACCCTCGGCGACGTGGACGACGCGGTCGGCGTACTGCAGGACGCGCTCGATGCGGTGCTCCGCGATCACCACGGTGATGGCCAGGTCGTGCACCAGCCGCGTGATCGCGGCGAGGACCTCCTCGGCGCCGGTCGGGTCGAGCGCGGAGGTCGGTTCGTCCAGGACGAGCACGCGCGGGTGCGCGGTGAGCACCGACCCGATCGCGACGCGCTGCTGCTGACCGCCGGAGAGCTCGGTGAGCGGGGCGTCGCGCAGGTCGGCGATGCCGAGGAGGTCGAGCGTCTCCTCCACGCGGCGCCGCATCACGGCCGGCTCGAGCCCGAGCTGCTCCATCCCGTAGGCCAGCTCCTCCTCGACGGTGTCGGTGACGAACCCGGCCATCGGGTCCTGCCCGACGACGCCGATCAGGTCGGCGAGGTCGCGCGGGCGGTTCTCGCGGGTGTCGCGGCCGTGCACCCGGACCGAGCCGGACACGGTGCCGCCGGTGAAGTGCGGGACCAGCCCGTTGAGCGCGCCGAGAAGCGTGCTCTTGCCCGATCCGGTGCGCCCGACGACCAGGACGAGCTCTCCCTCCTCGATGCTGAGGTCGACGTCGCTGAGCACGGGGCCGGCGGATCCGTCGTAGGTGACGCTCAGGCCGGCGATGTCGATCGCGTTGAGGGCGGTCACGTGAGGTCACCGCGGCTCGAGGATCGGGTGGCGCTCGCTGCGACCCGGTTGCGCGTCGGGGGCGGCGGGGTCAGGAACGCCGGGGCGAGCGCCAGCACGATCCCGACCGCCGCAAGCACCGGCAGCGCGGGCGCGGCCAGTGGTGCCAGGGGCATCAGCATGGCGTCGGGATCGAGGTTGCGCTCCACGATGCACAGGGTCCCGGCCAGCGCGCCGCTGAGGAGCGTCAGCGTCTCGGGCAGCAGCCACGGGTCGGGTCGGTACGTCGTCACGCGCACGTGGCGTCCGCCGAGGTACAGGCCGGCGAAGGAAGCGGCCAGCCCGGCGACCAGCACCGGTCCGCCGGCCCAGCCGAGCCCGTCGAGCGGGTCCAGGACGCCGTACATGCCGAACGCGGTGGCGAGCAGCCCGCCGAGGGTGAGGAAGCCGACGACGACCCGGTCGCGCGCGGCGCCGGCCACCTCGGGACGTCGCCCGTACCCGCGTGACTCCATCGCCGAGGCCAGCAGCAACGAGCGGTCCAAGGTGTCCTGCAGCACCGGGAGCGCGACCCGCGGCACCGCGCGCAAACCTCGCTCCGCATCACCGCGCAGGAGCCGCGCGCGCAGCACCCGCTGCACGCTCTCGGCGAGCTGGGGCGCGACGCTGACCGAGACGACGACCGCGGTGCCCACCTCGTGCAGCGCGTTGGGAAGCGAGCGGAGCAGGCGCTTGGGGTTGGCCAGGGCGTTGGCGCCTCCGATCGCGACGATGATCATCGCGAGCTGGGCGCCGAGCAGGAGCGCACCGAGCCAGCCCTCGAGGTAGACGGTGCCGAGGACCTCGATGCCGGCCGCCCAGTGCGGGAGGTGCACCCTCGGCAGGGGCAGCACGGTAACGGTGCCGTACTTGCTGCCGACCAGGACGTGCAGCACGACGCGGAACGCGACGATCACCGCGCCCAGGCCGAGGTAGAGGCGGAAGGCCCGCGCCCACGGCGAGTCGGTACGCCGAGCGACGACGACGGTGGTGATCACGCCGAGGATGAGGGCGAGGAGCAGCGGGTTGGTGGTGGTGTTGGCCGCGACCGCGAGCCCGATCGCCCAGCCCCACCAGGCGAGCGGGTGCACCGCACGCGGGACGCTCAGGCTCGCTGCCGTGCCCACGCCGTTCAGCCCCGGCGCCGGCGCAGCGCGACGCCGCCGCCGACCGCGGCGACCAGGGCGATCAGGACGACTCCCCAGATCCAGGACGTGCTGCCCGACGTGTGGGTTGCCGCGTCCGTGGTGACGGGCCCCGGCTCCTCGAAGGTCTGCGGGGTCGCCTTCCCCGTCGGATGCTTCGCTGGGTGCTTCGTCGGGTGCGGAGTCGGGGTGGTCGCCGCAGCCGGTGGGGCGATGGACGGTGGCCGCTTCTCGACCCCGTCGCCGCGGTTGAAGCGCCAACCCTCGACCGAGCCCGGTGCGGGGTCGTAGGTACCGCCGCCCTCGGTGCTGTAGGACCAGGATCCGCCCGGGCGGGCGTGGAAGTAGGCCCAGTACGCGTTGGCCGGCGGCATCGCGCCGCAGTTCGCGTCCGTCGGGTAGCTGTTGATCTTGCAGATCGCGCCGGCCCCGCTCCCCTGCGCGGGCAGGACGTTGAAGCCGGCCGCGCTCAGGGCGTCGTAGCCGGAGCCCGGGTCACCCGGCGCGCACCCGACCTGGGTGTGGCTGGCGTCGTACTGGACGACGACCGTGACGCCGGTGCTGCCCGAGCACGGCGCCGCCTGCGCGGGCGCAGGGAAGACCAGTGCTCCGAGGAGCAGCAGCAGAAGGGGAAGGTGGCGCTTCATGTCTCTTCGCCCGCGGCCTCGACGGGGATGGGGAGCCGATCGCAGTTCCCAGGCACTCCGGCTCGCCGCCGGTGGGCGGCCTACGGCTGCGGGTCAGCGCCGGACTCCGACCGGCTTCCCCTGAGGACTGTGCATCAGCCTACCGGGCCACGGCGGGCCCAGGTCCAGGCGTACGCGGGGTCCTCGGCGGCGGCGCCGGCCTCGCCGACCTCGAGCGGGCGGAAGGTGTCGACCATGACGGCGAGCTCGTCGAAGTACTCCGCCCCGATCGAGGCCTCGATCGCCTCGGGCTGCGGGCCGTGGGCGTAGCCGCCCGGGTGCAGGGAGATCGAGCCCACGCCGATCCCGCTCCCCTTGCGCGCCTCGTAGTCGCCGGCGACGTAGAACATCACCTCGTCGGAGTCGACGTTCGAGTGGTAGTACGGCACCGGGATCGAGGCCGGGTGGTAGTCGACCTTGCGCGGGCAGAAGTTGCAGATCACGAAGTTGTGGCCCTCGAAGACCTGGTGCACCGGCGGGGGCTGGTGCACCTTGCCGGTGATCGGCATGAAGTCCTCGACGTTGAACGTGTACGGGTACAGGCACCCGTCCCAGCCGACCACGTCGAAGGGGTGGGTGGCGTAGGTCAGCCGGGTGCCAACGAGGCCGCTGGGCCCGGAACCGCGGTGCTTGACCAGCACCTCGACGTCGGCGCCCTCGGCGAGGTGGGTGCCGGTCGGCCCGCGCAGGTCGCGCTCGCAGTACGGCGCGTGCTCGAGCAGCTGCCCGAACTTCGAGAGGTAGCGGCGCGGGGGCGTGATGTGGCTGTTCGCCTCGATCGCGTACAGCCGCGACTCCTTCGACGGCAGCCACCGGTGCGTCGTCGCGCGCGGCACCAGGACGTAGTCGCCGGCCCGGTAGGACAAGGCACCGAAGACGGTCTCGACGCTGCCGCTGCCCGACTCGACGTAGGTGCACTCGTCCCCGACGGCGTTGCGGTACAGCGGCGAGGTCTCGCTCGCGACGACGTAGGAGATCCGGACGTCGCCGTTGCCGAGCACGAGGCGGCGGTGCTCGACGGGGTTCGCGCCGGCCGGGAAGTCGAGGCCGTGCAGGCGCAGGTGCCGCGGCTTGAGCGGGTGGTTGGCGGTGGTGCCCAGATCGGGCAGGTCCCACACCTGGCTGTCGACGATCGCCGACGGCACGCCGGAGTGGTAGAGCAGGGATGAGTCGGAGGAGAACCCCTCTTCGCCCATCAGCTCCTCGTACCGCAGGGCGCCGTCCGCGTCGCGGAACGCGGTGTGACGGGTGCGGGGCACGTCGCCGACTGATCTGTAATACGCCACGTGCCCACTGTGCCACGCGTACGGCGTCGGGACGAGCACGCGCGACGGTTACGGTGGTCGGGTGAGCGCACCTGCCTGGCTGACCGGACTCGTCGACGATGCAGCGATGTTCCCGCCCGGGAACGCGCCGGTCGAGCGGGCGCTCGCCGAGCACCGCGCGCTGCGCTCGGGTGATGCCGCAGCGATCGTCGGGCGCTTCGTGGTCAGCGACCTCAAGGTGCCCGACCTGATCGATGCGATCGACGAGCAGGGCGAGGAGAGCGACGAGGAGCCGCTGGAGATCTCCGTGGTGGTCAGCGGCGGTGCCGGCGCGATCGGGCCGGCAGTGCGCTGGGCCAGTCGCGCCCCCTCGCTGCGCCTGCGCGGCATCGAGGTGGCGCTGCGCGACGAGGAGGACCTGAGCCACAACGCCCGCCGGGTCCTCACCGCGCTCGACGACGTCGAGGAGGACCTCAGCGAGGTCGCCGTGCACGTCGAGCTGCCCCGCTTCGACGGCTCCCCCACGGCCGGCTGGCTCAGCGCGCTCGACGAGGTGGCCGCCGCGGACCTGCGGACCAAGTTCCGCACCGGGGGCGTTACCTCGGACGCGTTCCCGACCTGCGATGAGCTCCTGGCCGGCATCGACGCGGCCCTCGACCGCGAGCTCAGCTTCAAGTGCACCGCGGGCCTGCACCACGCCGTACGGCAGGCAGACCCGGAGACCGGCACCGTCCACCACGGCTTCCTCAACGTCCTCGCCGCGACCTCGCTCCTGCTCGAGGGCGGCGACGCCCTCGCGGCACTCGAGGAGACCTCGGCACCCGACCTCCTCGGTCGCGTCGATCCCGACGACCTCGCCCGCGCGCGCCGGTGGTTCACCAGCTTCGGCTGCTGCGCGGTCCTCGAGCCGCACGACGACCTGATCGACCTGGGGGTGCTCGAGCGATGACGAGCTGGGTCCCGGGTGCGAGCGGATCGCTCTTCGACCTCGACAACCTCCCCTACGGCGTGTTCCGCCCGGACGGCGAGGAAGCGCGGGTAGGGGTGCGGATCGGCGTCCTGGTGATGGACGCCGGCGCGGTGGCCTCCTATGGACGGGCCGAGATGCGGCCCGGCGACGGACCCGACCTGATGCCGCTGTGGCAGCAGCCCTCGCTCAACGCGTTCCTCGCCGCCGGGCGCGAGGTGTGGGACGTGGCCCGGACCTGGCTGACCGAGGTGCTCGGCAACGAGGTGCACGCCGAGCGCACCGAGCCGCACCTGCACCGGCTCGCCGACGTCGAGCTGCTGCTCCCCTTCGAGGTGGCCGACTACGTCGACTTCTACGCCTCGGAGCAGCACGCGACGAACGTCGGACGGATCTTCCGGCCCGACGGCGATGCCCTGACGCCGAACTGGAAGCACCTGCCGATCGGGTACCACGGCCGCGCCGGCACGGTGGTGGTCTCCGGCACCGACGTCCGGCGCCCGAGCGGCCAGGGACGACCGGGCAGCGACGGCGGACCGCCGGCCTTCGGCCCGAGCCGGCGCCTGGACATCGAGGCCGAGCTCGGCTTCGTCGTCGGTACGCCGAGCGCGACCGGGCAGGTGCCCACGAGCGCGTTCGCCGACCATGTCTTCGGGGTCACCCCGTTGAACGACTGGTCCGCGCGCGACATCCAGGCCTGGGAGTACGTGCCGCTCGGCCCGTTCCTCGGCAAGTCGTTCGCCACCTCGGTCTCCCCCTGGGTCACGCCGCTGGCAGCCCTCGAGGCGGCACGCGTCGACCTGCCCGGTCAGGATCCCGCGCCGCTGCCCTACCTGGAGGTCGGCGAGCGAGCCGGCTTCGACATCGCGTTCGAGGTCGAGCTCAACGGCGAGGTCGTCAGCCGCCCGCCGTACGCCGCGATGTACTGGTCACCGGCGCAGATGCTCGCGCACCTGACCGTCAACGGTGCCTCGCTGCGCACCGGCGACCTCTTCGCCTCCGGCACGATCAGCGGCGCCGGGCGCGAGGAGCGCGGGTCCTTCCTCGAGCTGTCCTGGGGAGGGACCGAACCGTTCGGTGCCGAGGGACGCACCTTCCTCGAGGACGGCGACACCGTCGTGCTGCGCGCGACGGCTCCCGGTGCGCTCGGTGGGCGGATAGCCCTGGGCGAGGTGGCCGGGACGGTCGTTGCCTAGATCTGCTCGGCCTCGGCGCGCTCCTTGAGCGCAGCCGCGTGCTGCTCGCCCTCGGTGCGGATCCGGGACAGGAACGACTTGGTGCGCTCGTGCTGCGGGTTGTTGATCACCTCGGACGGCGGACCGGACTCGACCACGACGCCCCCGTCCATGAAGACCACCCGATCGGCGACCTCGCGGGCGAAGCCCATCTCGTGGGTCACCACGATCATCGTCATTCCCTGCTCCGCGAGCTCACGCATCACCGCGAGCACCTCGCCGACGAGCTCGGGGTCCAGCGCGGAGGTCGGCTCGTCGAAGAGCATCAGCTTCGGGTCCATCGCCAGCGCCCGGGCGATGGCGACGCGCTGCTGCTGGCCGCCCGAGAGCTGCGCCGGGTAGTGGTCGCAGCGGTCAAGCATGCCGACCCGCTCCAGCAGCTCGGCGGCGCGGTTCTCCGCCTCCTCCTTGGAGCGCCCCAGCACCTTCACCGGGCCCTCCATGATGTTCTCCAGCGCGGTCATGTGCGGGAACAGGTTGAACCGTTGGAAGACCATGCCGATGTCGCGCCGCTGGCAGGCGATGATCTTGTCGTGCAGGCGGTGCAGCCGGCCGTCCTTCTCGATGTAACCCGACAGCTCGCCGTCGACCCAGATCCGGCCCCCGTCGATGGTCTCGAGCTGGTTGATGCAGCGCAGGAACGTCGTCTTGCCGGAGCCGGAGGGGCCCAGCAGGCAGACCACCTCGCCGGCACTGACATCGAGATCGATGCCTTTGAGCACCTCGTTGTGCCCGAAGCACTTGGAGACGTTGACCGCGTGGACCAGGGGCTCGCTCACCTTCCCCCACCTCCTGCGCCGCCGCGCATGCTGAGCATCTTCGCCCGTGCAGCTTGGTCGGTCGGACTCGGCCCCTTGGCACCGAAACCCTTGCCGAAGTGGCGCTCGAGCCTGGACTGGACGATCATCAGGACGGTGCCGATGATCAGGTACCAGATGATCGCGGCGACGCCGACCTGGAAGGTCTTGTACGTGCGCGAACCGATAGCACTCAGCTGGTAGTTGAGCTCGGCGATCACGGGCACGGCGATCAGGAGCGAGGTGTCCTTGATCATCGCGATCGTCTCGTTGCCGGTGGGCGGCACGATCACCCGCATCGCCTGGGGAAGCACGACCCGGCGCATCGCCAGCCCGTTGCCCATGCCGATCGCGGACGCGGCTTCGCGCTGGCCCGGGTCCACCGACAGGATTCCTGCCCGCGCGATCTCCGCCATGTACGCGGCCTCGGAGAGGCCGAGACCGAGCATGCCGCAGAAGACACCACCGAAGATCTTGTTGGCGTCGGGGTGAGCAAACGCGAGATCCCCACTTGCTCCGAACAGCTGAGCCAGGTCGTGACCCAGTGGCACCCCGATCGGCAACCCGTCGGGCCAGAGGTAGCCGAGCGTGCCCATCATGGTCAGAAGCACGTACCGCGGGATGGCTCGGAAGAACCAGACGTAGACGAAGGCGGCCCCTGTCAGGATCGGGTTGCCGGAGATACGCATCACCGCGAGCACCACCCCCATCGCGACTCCGAACAACATCGCCACGAGCGTGACGAGCAGCGTGCCCACCAGCAGGCCGTGGATCACTGGTGACTGGATCATCGCCTGTCCGATGAACGACCAGTCGAACGCGTCATTCGTGATGAACAGGTTGATCAGCATCGCCGCGAGCACAGCAAGAAAGGCGACCGCGACCCAACGCCCGGGATGCCGAACAGGGACAGCGTCGATCTTGCCGGGTCGCTCGCCGGCCACCGGGGTGGCCGGCGAGCTTCCGTCAGACATGCCGGTCGCTCAGACGGCCGGGTTGAGGGCGAAGTCCGAGATGGCCCCGTCGGAGACACCCCAGTCGTCGAGCACCTTCTTGTAGCTGCCGTCGGACTCCAGCGACTTCAGCGCCGCGACGATGGCGTTGGCCAGGGCGGTGTTCGCCTTGCCGATCACGTAGCCGTACGGCGCTGCGTCGTAGATGTCACCGGTGGCCACCAGCTTGCCGGCCGACTGCTTCACGGCGTAGGCCACGACCGGGGAGTCCGCGAGCATCGCGTCGGCCTTGCCGGTGGCGACCGCAGCGGTAGCCGCGTCCTGCTTGTCGTAGACCAGCACGTGGATCGGCTTGCCGGCGGTCTTGCACGCCTTCTCCTTCGGCGGCAGGTCGTCCTCGAGCTGGACGGTGCCCTTCTGGACGGCGACGGTCAGCCCGCACGGGGAGTCCGGGTTCACCTTCTTCGGGTTGCCCGTCGGAACGGCCCACTGGGTGCCGGCGTTGAAGTAGCTCACCATGTTGACCTGCTTCTCCCGGTCGGCGTTGACCGTGAAGCTGGAGACACCAATGTCGTACTTCTTGCCCTGGACGCCGGTGATGATCGTGTCGAAGCTGGCGTTCTGGAAGTCGACCTTCAGACCCAGCTTCTTCGCGACCGCCGTGAACAGGTCGACGTCGAAGCCCTGGATGGTCTTGCCGTCACCACCGACGAACTCGCTCGGCGCGTACGACGCGTCGGTGCCGATCGTCAGCGTGCCCTTCGCCTTGATCGCGGCCGGCACCAGCTCGGCCGCTGCTGAGTCGACGGTGGCGTTGACGTCCGACTTCTTGTTGCCGGTGTCCAGGGACTTGGAGCCGCAACCGGCCAGGGCCAGACCCACGACCGCCACGCTGGCGGCGATCTGGGTTGCACGACGAAGCTTCATTGAGTTCCTCCTCACCGCAGGCCCACACAGCCTCGGTACGGCGCATCCTGTCACCGCCGTCCGCCTCACGTCATGACGCGGAGACAACGATTGGGTCTCGGCGCCGAGACTCAGCGCCTCCGCAGCGCGATCAGTCCTTCGGCAGCAGGAACGAGGCGTGCCAGGTCCGGCGGATCCGCCCGCCCGCGGGGATGAGACCGACCTCGTCGAGGTACGGCACGACCTTCTCCCCCATCCACGCAATGGTCGCGCGGTAGTGCGGGTTGGACAGCGCCGCGTGCCGGCCCTCGGAGGGGTCGATGCCGACGCAGCGGTAGACCTCGGGGTGCACCAGCGAGCGCATCGTCACGTACGCCGCCTGGGAGGCCACGAACTGGTGCCACTTCAGCTCGCGCTTGCTCAGCCCGACCATCGCCTTCTCGAGCTCGTCGCGCGCGAACGTGACGTGCCGGGCCTCCTCGACGACGTGAATGCGCGAGACCATCCGCACCAGGGGCTGGATCCGCTCGTCGTTCATCATGTCGCGCTGCCAGCGGTCCACCGGCTCCTCACCGAGCAGCGTCGCGGCGTACGCACCCGGACCGCGGAGCACCGCCGGGATCGCGCGGCCAAGCGCGCGGGCGTCCTTGCGCGGGCCGTAGGCCGGGACACCGAAGCTTCCGATCGCGCGGCCGAACATGGTCGAGTGCCGGCACTCGTCGGCGACCTCGGTCAGCGCGTAGTGGGTGCGCGCCGACGTCGGGTCGCTGCGGTAGACGTCCTTGAGCAGCACCTGCATGAGCACGATCTCGAACCACAGGCCGACGCTCGCGATCGAG
>JBJMIO010000214.1:0-7622 GCA_045806765.1 Marmoricola sp. | reverse complement strand
TGGTCCGGACCCGGTGGCGCCGTCGGTCACGCCGATTCAGCCTCGCGCAGACGTTGCGAGATGACCGCGGAAACGCCGTCGCCGCGCATCGAGACGCCGTAGAGGGCGTCGCCGACCTCCATGGTGCGCTTCTGGTGGGTGATCACCAGCAGCTGGGAGGTCTCGCGCAGCTCCTCGTAGATCTGCAGGAGCCGGCCGAGGTTGGTGTCGTCGAGCGCGGCCTCGACCTCGTCGAGGATGTAGAACGGCGACGGCCGCGCCTTGAAGAGGGCGACCAGGAAGGCGACCGCGACCAGCGACCGCTCACCGCCGGAGAGCAACGAGAGCCGCTTGACCTTCTTGCCCGGAGGACGGGCCTCCACCTCGATGCCGGTGGTCAGCATGTCGTCGGGGTTGGTCAGCACGAGCCGGCCCTCGCCACCCGGGAAGAGGCGCGAGAAGGTCGCGTCGAAGGCCTTCGTCACGTCGGCGTACGCCTCGGTGAAGACCTGCTCGACGCGCTCGTCGACCTCGCGGACGATGTCGAGCAGGTCGCGGCGGGTGCGGCGCAGGTCCTCGAGCTGCTCGGTCAGGAACTTGTGCCGCTCCTCCAGGGCCGAGAACTCCTCGAGCGCCAGCGGGTTGATCCGGCCGAGCTGTGCCAGCGAGCGTTCGGCGGTGCGCAGCCGCTTCTGCTGCTCCTCGCGCACGTACGGGACCGGAGCCGGTGGTTCCTCGTCCTCGGCTGCGTCGTCGGCCGCCTCGACGGGCACGAGCTGGTCAGGGCCGTACTCGGCGAGCAGCGAGTCGGCGTCGAGCCCGAGCTCCTCGAGCGCCCGCTCCTCCAGCTGCTCGATCCGCATCCGCTGCTCGGTGCGGGCCATCTCGTCGCGGTGCACCGAGTTGACCAGCTCGTCGAGGGTCGCGCCCAGCCCGCGCAGCCGCTCGCGGGCAGCGACCAGCTCCTGCTCCCGCCCGACCCGGCCGCGCTCGACGACGGTGCGCTGCACCGAGGCCAGCTCGATGGACTCCTCGAGCCGCTCGAGCACGACCGCCACGCCCCGGCCGACCGCCTCGGCGACCCGGCCCTCACGCAGCAGCTGCTCGCGCCGGGCGATCGCGCGGGCGCGGGCCTCACGCTCGGCCTGGGCCGTGCGGCGGAGGCCGTCGGCACGACCGTGGAGTGCTCGTGCCCTCTCCTCGGCGGTGCGCAGCGCCAACCGCCCCTCCATCTCGCGGGCCCGCGCGGCGCGCGCGGCGTCGGCGAGCCGCTCGCGCTCGTCGGTGTCGGGCTCCTCGTCCTCGGCGGTCTCGGCCTGCGCCAACCGCTCCTCCAGCTCGGCGAGGCCGGCCAGGTGGGAGGCGTGCGACTCCTGCGCGGTGGCGATCGCCTGCTCGAGACGGGCCGCCTCGGCCTTGGCAGATCGTGCCTGCGCGCCGTACTGGCCGAGCTCCTCGGCCACGGCGGCCAGAGCGGCATCGGACTCGTGCAGCTTGGCCAGGGCCACGTCGACGCGGCGAGCGGCGTCCTCGCGCTCGGCCTCCAAAGTGGCGAGGGTGAAGGTCAGGCGCTCCAGCTCGTGGGAGGCGCGGGAGAGCGACTCTCCGGCCTCGTCGACCGCGGCCTGCACCTCGAGCAGGCTGGGCTGGCTGGACGAGCCGCCGGCAGCGAAGTGGGCGCCGATCAGGTCGCCGTCGAGGGTCACGGCGGTGACGTCGGGCGCGTCGGCGACCAGCGTGCGGGCACCCGCGAGGTCGTCGACGACGGCGACCTTGAACAGCAGCCGTGACAAACCGGCACGCAGGTCCGCCGGGCACTCCACGACATCGATCGCGTAGACCGCACCCGCCGGCAGTCCCGGCCAGGAGGTGTCGTCGACGGCCGCGCCTCCGAGGAGCAGGCCGGCGCGCCCGAGGTCGTCGGACTTGAGGTGCCCGATCGCGGTGATCGCGGAGTCGAGGTCGCGGACGGCCACGGCATCCGCGGCGCTGCCCAGTGCGGCAGCGACGGCCGCCTCGTAGCCGGCCCGGACGCTCAGCAGGGCCGCGACCGAGCCGAGCAGGCCCGACACCGAGCCCGTCGCGGCGAGCAGCGCACCCGCGCCGTCCTTGCGGTTGAGCCCGATCTCGAGCGCCTCCTTGCGGGCGGCCAGGGCGCCTCGCTCACGCTCGGCGGCCTGCGCCTCCTCGCGCACCTTGGCGAGGCGGTCCTCGATGTCGCCGAGCAGGCCACTGGCCGCTTCGTGCTCGGCGTCGAGGCCCTCCTCGCCGGCGTCGAGACCGGCCACCCGGGTCTCCAGGGAGGTGAAGCTCTGCTGCGCCCTCTCGGCGCGGGCAAGCGCGTCGGCGCGGGCGTCGGCCAGCCGCGCCACCACGTCCACGGCCGCGGCTGCCCGGCTCCGGAGACCGTTGACCTGGCCGTGCAGGCGGGCGAGGCCCTCGCGGCGGTCGGCCGCGGCCCGCTGGAGGCCGGCGATGCGGCGCTCCTCGTCACCGAACAGCTGCTCAGCGGACTGCCGCGCGGTGACGGCCTCCTCGAGCGCGGCCCGGTTCTCGTCGACCTCGGCATGGATCGCGGTCTCCTCGACCTGGACCCGTTCGGCCTCGGCCTCGAGCTCGTCGGGCTCGCGCCCGGCGGCGGGCCGCTCCTCGGCGACCTGCTGGGCGTTGCGGACCCGCTCGGCGGCCAGGCTCGCGGTGCCCCGCAGCCGCTCACGCAGCCCCGACAGCGAGAACCACGTCTCCTGGGCCCGCGACAGTGCCGGGAGGTCCTCGCGCAGCGCCGCCTCGAGCGCCGCCTCGGCCTCGCGCGTCGTGGCGATCTCGGCCTCGACCTCGGCCCGCTTGGCGACCAGGACGCTCTCGTCGGCGAGCTCCTGCTGCAACGCGGTGCGCGCTGTGGCAAGGTCGTCGGCCATCAGCCGGGCGCGCGCGTCGCGTACGTCGGCCTGCACGATCGCCGCACGCCGGGCGACCTCGGCCTGCCGACCGAGCGGCTTGAGCTGGCGCCGGATCTCGGTGAGCAGGTCGCTGAGCCGGGTGAGGTTGCCGTCGGTCGACTCGAGCTTGCGGAGCGCCTTCTCCTTGCGCTTGCGGTGCTTGAGGACGCCGGCCGCCTCCTCGATGAAGCCGCGCCGGTCCTCCGGGGTCGCGTGGAGGATCGAGTCGAGCTGGCCCTGGCCCACGATCACGTGCATCTCGCGCCCGATGCCCGAGTCGGAGAGCAGCTCCTGGACGTCGAGGAGCCGGCAGGACGTGCCGTTGATCGCGTACTCCGAGCCGCCGTTGCGGAACATGGTGCGGCTGATGGTGACCTCGGCGTACTCGATCGGCAGCGCGCCGTCGGTGTTGTCGATGGTCAGCTGCACCTCGGCCCGGCCCAGCGGCGGGCGGCCGGAGGTGCCGGCGAAGATGACGTCCTCCATCTTGCCGCCGCGCAGCGACTTGGCGCCCTGCTCGCCCATGACCCACGCCAGCGCGTCGACGACGTTGGACTTGCCCGACCCGTTGGGGCCCACGATGCAGGTGATGCCGGGCTCGAGCTGGAGCGTGGTCGAGGAGGCGAAGGACTTGAACCCCTTGAGGGTCAGGCTCTTCAGGTACAAGGTGAGGCTCCTCGGTCCGGCGGTGCTGCGCGTGGGTGGCCACGGTTGCGTGGGCGCGCGAACAGCGATCCTATGCAGGACTGCTGCCGGGGGAAGCGGCACCGTCGAGACTACGTGCCCGGGACGGCCGGATGGCGACAGCCGGCGCGTGTCGCGTCAGGCGGTCACCGGCTCGTCGTCAAGAGCAATGTGCACCAACTGGCGCCAGATCAGCACGACGAACAGCGCCGAGCCAACGAACGCGAACCAGAACGGAGCAACGACGCCCCAACGCCCTGCGAGCGCGCCGCCGATCGCGGCGCCGATCACGAGGCCACCACAGACCCCGAGCATGTTCACGCTTCCCACCCGCCCCTGCAGCTCGGTCGGCACCGAACGCTGGCGCACCGTGGCTGAGGTCGTGCCCCAGATGAACGCGTGCGCTCCGAAGACGAAGAAGATCCCGAGAGCGATGGCTGGCACGGTCGTGAGAGCCAGGCACAGGTGGGTCAGGGTCTCGATGACCAGCCCGATCCGCATGATGTTGCCCAGGCTGACCCGCTGGGTGATCCAGCCGTACGCTGCCGTGCCGGCGAGCCCGCCGACCGCCGACATCGTGGTGAGCAGGCCGAAGCCCACGGGGCCCATGCCGAGGCGCTCGGTGGCGTAGAGCACCAGCACCGACCATGCGGCGCCGAAGGTGATGTTGAACGTGAAGATCGTCAGCACCAAGGTGCGGACGGCGGCGTGGCGCCAGGTCCATCGCATGCCCTCCACGATGTCGGCACGCACGTGACTACGCTGCCCGGGCGCCTGCCCGTGCGGGGGAAGGATGATCCGGGACACCAGGCCGGCGCCCGCGACCACGAGCACGCCTTGGGTGAGGAACGGCAGTGCCGCGCCGGCGGCGAACAGGGCGGCGCCGATGGGCGGTCCGCCCAACTGGTTCATCGTGATGAACCCGGTCATCAGGCGGGAGTTGCCCAGTGCGAGATCCCTCCGCTCGAGCACCATCGGCAACAGCGTGCTCGACGTGTTGTCGGCGAAGACCTCCGCACAGCCGAGCGCGAACAATGCACCGAGCACGATGGGCACCGCGACGGCGCCCGTGACGATGCTGGTCGACAAGGCCACGAGGACGCCAGCCCGAACCAGGTTGACGGTCACCACGATGAGTCGGCGGTCCAGCCGGTCGGCGAGCACACCGGCGTACAGGCCCAGGAGAAGCTGGGGCGCCCAGCTGAGCAAGGCAGCGAGCGCAACGATCTGCGGGTCATGGGTCTGCGAGGCGATCAGCAGCGGGCCGGCCGCCAAGGCGATGCCGTCACCCAGGTTCGTGACCCACGAGGACGCGATCAGCCAGCGGAAGCCGAAGCCCAGCCGACGCGGCGCGATGGTCTCGAGCAACCTGGTCACCGCGGCACACTAGGTAAGCGTCGCGGCGCTCGCACCCCGTTTACCGGCGATCCGCGCCGCTCATGGCCTTCAGGCCCCCCACGAGCAGGTCGACGCCGAACGCGAACCGGTCGTCGCCCGAGCCCTGGGTCATGGTCGCGGCCATCGCCGAGAGGAGCGGAAAGTGCTCGGGCGGGAGGCTCTCGAAGACCTGGCGCACCTCCGCGACCGCGTCCTCCTCGCTCAGCTCCCCCGCCGCGCCGCCCTGCTCGCGGCGTGTCTCGCGCCAGATGTCCTCCTCGATCGCCACGCCTGCGACGAACAGGGCGGCAACGTCGACGAACCAGGCGCAGTGCTGGTCGGGCACGCCGCCCGACTTCAGCAGCGCCATGAGCCGCTCGGTGACGACCAGCAGTCCCGGCTGCAACGGGATCATCCCCATCGTGCAGCGGGCGACCCCGGGATTGGCGCGGTAGAGCTCGAGCAGGTCGACCAGGCTCGCCCGGAGCAGGCTGTCCCAGTGCTCAGGGTCCGGGTCGGGCACCTGCCACTGGGCGCAGACCCAGCCGACGACCAGCTGGTCGAGCTGCGCGCGGTTGGCCACGTGGGCGTAGAGCGACGCGGGGCCGGTGCCGAGCGCGCGGGCGATCGAGCGCATCGTCACGGCGTCGTACCCGTGCTCGCGCATCTGGTCGACGGCGACCTCGACGATCCGGTCGGCCGAAAGTCGTTCGGCCGCGGCCGGCCCTCGCGAACCGCCCTTCTGCCCTCCGAAGACGCGGGAGACGATCGCCGCCACCTGCTCGGTCACGTCGTCCGATGCCGTCACAGTCACCCGCTTGCCCATCTTGAAGGCTCCGGTCCCGTCGGTCATGCGGCCAGTGTACAACCTTCAACGAACAATGTTCTTGACTTGCGAACGACGTTCGTTGTAGAACAGTGTTCGTTAATCGAACACCGTTCGTCAGGAGCCTCCCATGACCGCCACCACCTCTCCCGAGCTGCACGACGCCTCCGCCGCAGCCAGCACGGCCGCCGCGCGGCCCGCAGCGGGCTACCGCTACCGCTGGATGGTCCTCGTCGTCGTCATGGTCGCCGACGTGATGGACCTGCTCGACGCCACGATCGCCAACCTTGCCGGTCCGTCGATCCGGCAGGACATCGGTGGCGGCGAGACGACCCTGCAGTGGGTCCTCGCCGCGTACACGTTGACCTTCGCCGTCGGCCTGATCACCTCGGCGCGGGCCGGCGACCTGTTCGGGCGGCGACCGCTCTTCGTCATCGGCATGGTCGGGTTCACGGTCGCGTCGCTGGCCTGCGGCCTCGCGCCGACGGCGACCCTGCTGATCGCAGCCCGCGTCGCGCAGGGCTTCTTCGGCGCCGTCATGATCCCGCAGGGCTTCGCGATGGTGAAGTCCTCCTTCGCGGAGGCCGACCTGCAGAAGGCGTTCATCCCCTTCGGCCCGGTCATGGGGCTGGCGGCCGTGCTGGGGCCGATCCTCGCGGGCTTCCTCCTCGACGCGGACCTCTTCGGCACCGGGTGGCGGGCGATCTTCTGGGTCAACGTCCCCGTCGGCCTCGTGGCGTCGTACCTCGCGATCCGCTACCTGCCGCGCCATCTCGGTCGTGACCGTGCAGCCCGCCTGGACCCCTTGGGTACGACGCTGCTGACGGTTGCGTCACTGACCCTCATCTACCCCCTGGTGCAGGGTCACGACCAGGGCTGGCCGGCATGGATGTTCCTCCTCCTCGGCGCGAGCGGACTGCTCTGGCTGGCCTTCGCGTGGTCCGAGCGCCGGACCTCCCACCCGGTCATCGAGCGTTCGCTGATGTCGAACCGGGCGTTCCTCGGCGGCCTGGTGTTCCTCGGGACGTTCTTCACCGCGATGTCCGGCTTCATGCTGACCATCAACCTCTTCCTGCAGTACGGACTCTCCTTCACCCCCCTGCACACCGGCCTCGCGCTGTCACCCTGGGCCCTGGGGATGGCGGTCGGTGCCGCGGTGTCCGGCGCCGCTCTGGGACCGCGGTTCGGGCGCAGGGTGCTGCACGGTGGCCTGCTCGTGGTCGTGGCGGGGCTGGCGCTGGTGTGGCTGAGCGTCGGAGCCCACGGCATGGGCACGAGCGGCTGGGACCTGGCGCCCGGCTTCTTCCTCACGGGGCTGGGCAGCGGCGCGATCTTCGCCCCGCTCTTCGACCTCATCCTCGCGGGCCTCGGTGACCACGAGGTCGGTTCGGGCAGCGGTGTGCTGAACGCGGTGCAGCAGTTCTGCGGCGCGCTCGGTGTCGCCGTGCTCGGCTCGCTCTTCTTCGGACTGCTGCCCGGTCACGGGTTCGCAGACTCGATCCGCGACCTCATCGTGATCGGGGTCGGTTGCTACGCCGCGAGCTTCGCTGCGGCGTTCCTGCTGCCCAGGGCGGCTCGCGCCGAGGGTCAGCCGGCCCACTGAGCGTGGGCGGGTGATGCGGGCTCAGGCGAGCTCGAGGACCTCTTCGTCGGCGGACTGGGTCGCCATCGAGGCCAGCGTGTCGTTCTCCATCTGGAGACGAAGGTGCGCAGCCTCGAGGTCGGCGATCCGCTGCCTCAGGAGGTGGTTCTCACGAGCGAGTCGGGCAGTCACGCGGGGGTCGGCGCCGCCCATGTAGCCGAGGAGAGCCTTGGCC
>JBJMIO010000213.1:0-14341 GCA_045806765.1 Marmoricola sp. | reverse complement strand
CGTCGTCTGGGCGGTCTTCAGCGCGCCGCACCTGCTCTTCCACGCCCGCCACCTGATGGGGCTCTCGACCTTCGACAAGGTCGCCGAGCTCGGCACGCTCGGCGCGACCCTGGTGGTCGCGGTGTGGCTCGTGCTCCCCCAGCGCAGGCGCTAGCTCCGCGGCACCTCGAGCACCAGTGCGCCCGTCGGGGTCGGATCGGACCGGCCGCGGAGCACGTGCTCGCCCTCGGGCCGCCAGTGCCGCTGCTCCTCCTCGGGCGCGGCCAGGACCGCCTCCCACGCGACCAGCACGTGCCCGTCGACCGACTTGGCCAGGTCGCACAGCCTGGCCGCTGAGTTCACCGAGTCACCGATCACGGTGTACTCGAAGCGCGACTCCTCACCGATGTTGCCTGCCACCGCCTCGCCGGTGCCGACGCCGATCCCGGCCTGGATCTCGGAGACCTCGGACTCCAGCCGGGCCGCGATGTGCCGGGCTGCGGCCAGCGCGGCAGCCGCGTGGGCCGGCTGCTCGACGGGTGCGCCGAAGATGGCCAGCGCGGCGTCGCCCATGAACTTGTTGACGAACCCGCCCTGCCGGTCGACCTCCTCCACCACGACGGCCAGGAACCGGTTGAGCGTCTCGACGACCTCGGCCGGCGTGCGCTGCGTCGCGTACGCCGTGGAGCCGATCAGGTCGACGAACAGGACCGAGACCACCACGGTCTCCCCGCCGAGCACGACCTCTCCGCGACCCGCAGCCTCGGCGACCTCGCGGCCGACGTGCCGGCCGAACATGTCGCGGATCGCCTCGCGCTCGCGCAGCCCGCGGGCCATGTCGTTGAAGCCGGCCTGCAGCAGGCCGAGCTCGGTGCCGTCGAAGACCGTGACCTCGGCGTCGAAGTCGCCCTTGCGGACCTTGCCCAGAGCGTGCCGCACCGAGGCGATCGGAGCGACCACCGAGCGCGCGTTGAGGATGGTGACGAGCTGGCCGAAGACGAGCACCACACCGGCCAGCGCGAGCGCGATGATCGCGAGCCGGTCCTTCGACATCTGCGAGCTGGAGAGCGCAACGATCGCCGCCACCGCGAGCCCGGCGACCGGGGCCGCCGTACCGATGCCCCAGAACAGCAGCATCCGCGCCTGCACACCGGTGACGCCGCGGCGCCGGCGCGCGTGACCGGTCAGGGCCTGGGCCGCGATGGGCCGCATCACGAACTCGGTCTCCAGGTAGGCGATCGTGGAGACCACCAGACCGCTGATCAGCACCGCGAACCCGGTGCCGAGCGTGCGGTCCGGCTGCACGACGAGGGTCAGCACGGTGAAGACGACGAAGCCGCCGAACCACAGCCCTCCCTGGATCAGGGTCAGCCGCAAGGGCGTGCGCAGCGCGCGACGTCGTTCCCGCGTGGTGGGCTCGCGGCCCTCGAGTGCCCAGCGCAGACCCCGGAGGCTGGAGACGGTCCCCCACAGCCCGCCGACCAGGACGGCTGCGGCGACGTAGACGGGGATCGTGATCGCGAGGCCGACCTTGCTCGCGTGGTTCAGCGCGGTGGTCGGAAGCACGAAGAGCGAGATCACCACGACCACCGCGGCACCGATCAGGTGGGTGGTGACGAGCAGGAAGGTGAGCAGCAGCTGGATGCGCACCCGCAGCCGCTTCGGCGACTGGCCCACCGGGCCCAGCAGGGGCGAACCGAACGGTGCGGTCACGCGCCGGTCCGCGACCTAGAAGGGCTCAATGTCGTCGACCTTCCAGGTCCCACCGACCTTGACCATGCTGACGTGCACGCTGTTCTGGCCGACCTTGATCGGGTCGCCCGCCTTCTTGTCCTTGCTGGAGACCAGGACCTGGTCGAGGTAGACGACCACCAGTGCCTTGCCGCCGTGCACCGGACCGACGATGCCGGCACCGCGCACGAGCGCGCTGGTGATCGCCTTCTTCGCCGTCGCGGTGGGCACGGTGGTGGTCTGGAAGACCTGCTTGAAGTGGGTCGCGAAGGTCTTGGTCATCAGTGCCGTCGCCTTGGCCAGCGAGGTGTCGAGGGTGCGGTAGTCGAAGGCGACCGCCACCGGCAGAGCCGTGACCGCGGCCTTCACCGCCGCCTGGGCATCCGGGTCGGGCAGCGAGCCGGTCGTGTAGCTGCCGTCGGCGGCCACCGTCGGGGACACCACGGCCAGCGGCTTCGCGGGCTTGCCGCCACCGCCGCACGCGGAGACCGACAGCGCGACCGCGACCAGCACGGCCGCGAGAGCCCGCGTCCTCGGGATCGTGGTCATCCGACCTGCCTCAGGTCCGAGACGCGCCAGTCCCCGCCCGTGCGGGTCAGCACGACGCGCGTGCGGTTGCTCGGCTCGAACAGCCCGCAGGTCGCCGCCTTGGGGACCGTGACGACCACGAGCACCTGGGCCGTGCCGCCGTGCACGAACTCGAGCGCGGCGCCGTCCTGCGGGATCACGGCGGTGCACACGATCCTGGCGGCCTTCATCTTGGCCAGCAGCTGCGGTTTGCTCGCCGAGTACTCGTCGTGGAACTTCCCGGTCGCCAGCGCGAGCACGCGGTCGACGTCGTCCTCGGCGTGCTGGTAGTCGAGGGTGAAGAAGTTGAGCGCCTCCTGGCGCGCGGTGACCAGCGCCTCGGGGTCGACCAGCGGCTGGCGGCCGTCGTCGTCCGAGCGCAGCAGCAGGAAGGCGCCCACCCCCGCTCCGGCGAGCACGACCACCGCCGTCACCATGAGCACGAGCAGGTGGCGACGCCACCAGGGCGCGCGCACAGGCGTCTCGGTCTCGGTCATGCGGCTCAGTTCTTCGCGTCGTCGAGCATCGGGCTGTTCAGCAGCCAGGCCAGGCCGGCCTCACCGCGCGGGGCGGCGCCGCTGCTCTCGAGCTGATAGGTCCCCTCCGGCCCCGTCACCATCCCTGATGCAGGATCGTAGAGGGCCAAGGCGGTCGACGGCGAGGTCCTGGCCGCTCCACCCACCGGACCGATGACGTTCTGGGCGCCGCGGACCAGCGGAGTGTTGGGGTCATCAGGCTTCGCGGTGCAGCCCGCATCCATGTTCACCGGGGCGTCGCGCTTCTCCTTCGGACCACCCTTCAGCGGCACCCCGTTCGGCTCGTACTTGGTCGTTCCCTCGTAGCCCTTGGTGCACGGGAAGTACGGCGCGGTGGGCGGCAGCGGCAGCTGGAGGGAGAGGTAGGCGCTGTAGATCGGGCGTCCCTGGGCGTCGTACCGGCACGTCGACTGCACCGGCTTCCCGGTCTTCGGGTTGTAGGAACCGCAGCGTCGTACGCCGGTCGCGCCGGCCTCGAGCGCCCACGGGAAGATCACCAGCGTCTTGCGCAGGGCGGCGGTCCGCGTGGAGGCCGCGTCGGTCAGCGTGACGAGCTGGTTGAGCAGGACCGGGAGCGCGGACTGGTTGTCGGCGAGCAGGTTGCTGACCTGGCTCCCGGCGCGCACACCGTTGACGAACAGCGTCGCGAACGACGGGTCCACCCGGCGCAGCTCGCTGGTCAGGCCCGCCAGCGAGCGCAGGTAGGAGGCCGTGCTCGTGCCGAGGGCGACCTGGGTGTCGAGAACGGTGCTGGCGTGGTCGATCAGCGAGTTCAGGTCGTCCACGCCGTTCAACGACGCCTTGGTCAGCCGGTCCGCGTTGTCGATCAGGTGACCGAGGTCGCCGCCGACGCCGTCCAGCGCGGTGGAGAGCTCGGTCATCACCGTGGCCAGGTCCTTGGTGGGCACCGAGGCGGCCAGGCCGTCGAGGTCGCGCAGCAGCACCGCGACGTCGATCGGCGCCTTGGTGCGGTCCGTCCCGATCACGTCACCGTCGGCGAGCACCGGTCCGCCACTGGTGCGTGGTGCCAGCTCGACGTACTGCTCACCGATCGCGGACTTGTCACCGATCGTGGCCGTGACGTCGCGCGGGATCCGCACCCCGTGGTCGAGTGCGAGCACGACGGTCGTGCCGCTTCCCGGACCCGGCTCGATCCGGCGCACGGATCCGACGCGGGTGCCGAGCAGGTCCACGTCGGCGCGCGTGTAGATGCCGCCCGAGGTCGTGAACTGGGCCTTCACCTCGAACGGCGGGCGGAAGACCGTGCCGACGTCGAAGTAGCGCACCAAGCCGTAGCCGACGGCGAGCAGGGTCACCAGCGTGAAGGCGATCAGCTGGATCCGGGTCAGGCGCGTGGTCATCGCCCACCTCCGAGCAGCGAGTTGAGCAGTCCGGTCAACCCGTTCGTCGTCGGGGTGAGCAGCTGGACCAGCGGGTTGTCGCTGCCCTTCGTGGTGCGCGGGGTCGAGGGCACGACCGAGGACGAACCGATCGGCGGCTGGTCGGAGGTGCCGAGCAGCCGGTTCAGGGCGTCGATGTCGATCTCCGCGGTGCCGTAGAAGCCGGCGAAGTCGCCCTTGATCGTCGACAGGGCGTTGCTCGGGAACGGGAAGGTGACGACGCGCTCGACGGTGAGCGCGAGCTCGTTGCCGGCCTTGCTCACCTGGCTCAGCACGGGCGCCAGGTGCTTCAGGTCGGCAACCGTGCTGGCACGCGAGGACCGGATCAGCGGCACGGCGACCGAGGACAGGTCCGAGAGCTTCTGCAGGGTCCGCACCAGCTTGGCGCGCTGGCGGTCGAGGACCGCGAGGCCGCCCGGGATCGAGTCGAGCGCCTGGCCGAGCACGACCTTCTGCCGGGCGAGCCGGCCGGCGAGGCGGTCCAGGGAGGTCAACGACGCGGCGATCTCGTCACGGTGGTCGTTGAAGGTGCCGACGACCTTGGAGATGACCTCCAGGCTGCCACGTACGTCGGAGCCGGAGAAGGCCGTGTTCAGCTCGCGGGTGATCGTCTCGATGCTGCCCAGGCTCCCGCCGTTGAGCACCTGGGACAGGGCACCGAAGACGGTCTCGACATCGGGGTCGGCACGGGTCGAGGAGGCCGGCAGAACGGCGCCGTGGCGGAGCACGCCGATGGGCTGCTGCCCGTCGGGAGGACCGATCTCCAAGAACCGCTCGCCGAGCAGGCTGGTCTCGCTGAGGGTCGCCACCGAGTTGGCTGGCAGGTCGACGGAGTTCTTGATCCGGCACACCACGCGCGCGTGCAGGTCCTTGTCGAGATGAACCGACTCCACGCTGCCCACGACGGTCGAGTTGGCGCGACAGGTCTCCTTGGCCACCAGGTTGGTGGCGTCGTCGAGCACGACCGTGACCGGATAGGTGTTCTTGCCGCCGATCGCGCCGGGCAGCGGCAGGCTGCTGGCCCCTTCGTACCCGCACGCCGACGCCAGGGCGAGGACGACGACGAGCGGAGCGAGGCGTCTCATCGCGGCCCTCCCATCAGCATGCTCAGACTGCGTGCCTGCGGGCTGTGCTTGAGGGGGCTGGCGCCGGTCAGGCCGTTCTCGATGGCCTTGCTGATCACCGCGCCGAGGTTCCCGCCAGCTGCGTTCAGCGCCGAGCAGAACGCCGCGAGCTGGGCCTGCTGGGCGGCCGGCAGTGAGGCGCACACGGCACCCAGGGTGAAGCCGAGCTGGGTGTCGAGGTCGTCGGTCAGCCCGCCGCGCAGGTCGGCCGAACCGGTCCGGCCCGCAACGCTGCTCAGCCACGGCTTGGCCGGATCCCAGTTCGTCGGGATGTAGATGTTGGCCAGGCTGGTCAGGCCGACCGGGGCCAGGTCGAGCAGCTGCGAGAGCTCCTTGGTACGCCGTGCCAGCACCGCGGAGACATCGGTGGCGCCGCTGATGCTCTGCTTGATCGCCGACCGGTTGGTGCGCACGAAGTCCGAGACCAGGCCGAGCGCCTGCTTGAGCTCCACGACCGAGGACGCGATCTCGTTGCGCTCGCCGTTCAGGGTGCCGCCGACGCGCGCCAGGTTGGTGACCAGCGCGCGCAGCTCGGCGTCCTTGCCGGCCAGCGTGGAGGTCAGCGCGGAGAGGTTGGTCAGGGTGTCGTTGATGTCCCCGCTGCTGCCGGCCAGCGTGCTGATCGCCCCGGCGAGCTCACGGACGGTGGTGTTGAACGCCGCTCCGTGGCCGGTCAGGTTCTTCGCTGTCGCGCTCACCAGCCTGGACAGCGCACCGTCCTTGTTCGCACCGTTCGGGCCGAGCCCGGCGGCGAACTGGTCGAGCGCGCTGTAGGTGTCGTCGAGCTCGACCGGGACACCGGTGCGGTCCAGCCCGAGGTGCGCGTGGTCACCCAGCTTCGGGCCGGTGTCGTAGACCGGTGCCAGCTGGATGAAGCGGTCCCCGACGATCGAGGGCGGCACGATCAGCGCGTGCACGTCGGCGGGCAGGTCGACGTCGCCGTCGACCGTCATCTTCACCTCGACGTCGGTGCCCGTGACCTTGATCGAGTCGACCTTGCCGACCTTCACCCCGAGCACCTTGACCTGAGCGCCGGCGTACAGGCTCGTGGTGCGCGGGAAGATCGCGGTCAGCTCGTGGTCCTTCGTGCCGCTGCTGTGCACCAGCAGCAGCCCCGAACCGAGGAGGAGGACGACGACCAACCCGGTCAGCGAGCGGCGGATCATGGCGTGTCCGCCGCGGGTCCGAGCGGCAAGCACGGCTTGTCGCTGTGGTTCACGGCCTGGTTGGCCTGGGACAGGATCGGGCCGAGGATCGCGTCCAGCCCGGCGGGCAGCCCGCCGTTGGGGCACAGCGCGATGCCGTGCGGCGCCTTGATGGTGGTGTCGAAGAAGTGGCCGCTGCCGCCGACGTTGACGAACTCGCGGCCGTAGACCGCGGCGACCCGGATCGCCTGGTCGATGTTGCTGCGGTTCTTGCGCAGCACCGCCAGCACGCCGTTGAGCTTGGCCAGCGCCGGTGCGAGCTGGGCTCGGTTGTCGGTCACCACGCCATCGAGCTGGCGGGCCAGTGCGCGGGTCCCGGTGATGATCCGGGTGATCGTGGCGCGACGCTTGTCGAGCTCGGCCAGGACGGTGTTGGTCGCGGTGAGCAGCGCGGCGATGTCCTGGTCGCGGTCGGCGACCACGCCGGAGACCTGGCTCGTGCGCGCGAACAGCTCGCGGATCTCCTCGTCACGCACGGTGACCGAGGAGGAGAGCCGCGAGAGCCCGCGCAGCGTCTGGGTCATCTCCGGCGCGGTCCGGTCCAGCGTGGTGGCCAGGGTGTCGAAGGCCGTGGCGACCTGCGAGGTGTCGATCCTCTGGGTCTCGTTGGTCAGCTCCTGGAACGCCGGGACGATGTTGACCGGTGTCGTGGTGCGCGCCAGCGGGATCGTCGTACCGCCCTGGAGCTTGCCGCCGCCGAGGGGTGTGATGCCGAGGTAGTGCTGGCCGAGCAGCGTCTTGACCTCGATGCTCGCCGTCGTGTCGCGGCCCAGGTCGACGCCCTTGACCGTGAAGCTGACGACCACCTTGGCGTGCCCGAGCTTGATGTCGGTCACCGTGCCCACCTTGATCCCGGCGACCCGCACCTCCTCACCGGAGACCAGCCCGGAGGCGTCGGTGAACTCGGCCTTGTACGACGTGCCGCCACCGACCAGCGGGAGGTGCTGGAAGTTGATCGCGACCGTGAACAGCAGCGCCAGCACGGCGATCCCGATCACGGCGATCCGCACGAGCTCCTTGTCGGTCCGGGGCGTGCTCACTCGACACCTCCCCCGCACACGGTGTCGCGCTCGTTCGAGGAGAGCCCGACGTTGCCGAGGTTCACGGTGCCGTTGAGCAGCGTGACGTTGAGCTGGAGACCGCAGACGTAGAAGTTGAAGAACGACCCGTACGACGCCGTCCGCGCCAGCGTGCGCAGGTAGAACGGCAGGTGCTGGATCGACTTGTCGAGCACCGCGCGGTCCTCGTACAGGCTGCCGGCGATGCTGCCGAGTCCACCGATGGACTGCTTCAGCGGCGCGCGGATCTCGGCCAGCGTCCCCGACGTCGCGCTCAGCAGCCGGTCGAGCGAGGGCAGGCTCGCCCCGATCACGTCGCTCTGCGAGGCCAGCCCGGACATCAGGTTGCGGAACTGGACGATCAGTCCGGTCAGCTTCTGGTCGCGGTCACCGACGGTCTGCAGCACGGCGTTGAGGTTGGTGACCACGCTGCCGATGACCTGGTCCTTGTCGGCGATCGTGTTGGTCAGCGTCGCGGTGTTGGCCATCAGCGTCTGCAGCGTGCCCGACTCGCCCTGCAGCGCCCGGACGAGCTGGTAGCTGAAGGTGTTCAGGCGCTGGGGGTCCAGGGCGCGGAACAGCGGCTGGAAGCCGTTGAACAGCTGGGTCAGGCTCAGCGCGGGCGTGGTCTGGCTCAGCGGGAACGTCGTGTGGTCGCGCGCGGGGCGACCTGACTGCGGCTTCTCGGTGATGTTGAGGTAGCGCTGGCCGACGATGTTCTCGTAGCGCAGGGCCAGGTCGGCGTCGGGGTAGACCGGGACCGATCCGTCGACGCTGAACTCGAGCCGGGCCACCTTGCGACCACCCGAGCTGACCAGCTTCAGGCCCTTGACCGAGCCGACCTCGACGCCGGAGATCCGGACGCGGTCGCCCTTGAAGACACCCGTGGCGTCGCTGAACAACGCGTAGTAGGTGCGCTGCGACTTCAGGCTGATGTTGCCGATCAGCGTGGCCAGCAGCCCGATCATCAGCACGGTGACGACCGCGAAGACGGTCACCTTGTAGACCGAGGACGGGACCCGGGCGCGCATGTGGCTCACTGCACCTCCACCGTCCCGTCGCTCAGCATCGGGGCGATCAGCAGCTCGGCGTACCCGGGGACCTGGTCGGTGGGCACCCCGAGCGAGCGCGCGGCCAGAGCGCGGGCCATGGCCGCCCGCGCCTCCTGCACCGCGGCGCTCGGCACCGCGGTGCTGCTGGTGGACTGCGGGACGTCGATGGTCGTGCCCGTCAGCGGCTCGGAGTTCGGCGCGGGGTCCTTGAGAGCCAGGTTCTCCTCGCTGAACTGCGCGCAGTGCGGCTTCCAGTTCGGTATGCCGAACGGGAGGTTGGCGTTGTTGCCGTCGCTCCTGGGGTTGCTCGGCAGGTCCTGCGGGTTCTTGTAGGGCCCGTTGTTCGAGATCACGTCGATGATCAGGTTCGTGAACGGTCCCCGCGCACCGATCGCCTGGTTGCTCAGGATGCCGAACCGGTGCAGGCCGGTGAGCAGGCACGGCAGCGCCGTGGAGTAGTCGTCGAGCACCTGGAGCACCGCGCGCGAGCGGCCCGAGAGCCGGATCAGGTTCTCGGCGTTCTGGGCCAGCACGTGCTCGGTCTCACCACTGGTCGCGATCGTCTGGTCGAGGAGCGCGCTGAAGCTCTTCTCCTTCGGCACCAGCAGCTCACGGCTGATCCCGGCGGCCGAGGACAGCAGCGTGATCAGGTCCGGCGCGCTGGCGGCGTAGATGTCAGCGGTCCTGGTGAACTGCGCGACGTCGTGGGTGAAGGTGCCGAGGTGCGGGTCGAGCCGGGCGAGGAACGACTTGAACTGGTTGAGGTCGCGCGCCAGCGTCTCGCCGCGACCGTCGAGCGCCTCGGCGAGGGAGTTCAGGATGATCGAGAGCTGCTGCGGCTTGAGCGCGTCGAGGACCGGCACGAGGTCGGAGAACAGCGCGCCGATCTCGACCGAGGTCGTCGACTGGGTGATCGCCGCGCCGGCGGCGAGCCGCGCGGACGCCGGGTTCTTCGGCAGCCGGAGGTCGACGAACTTCTCCCCGAACAGGGTCTTCGGCACGATCGCGGCGTCGACGTTGGCCGGGATCATCTTGAGCTTGTCCTTCTCCAGGGCGAGCTCGATGGTCGCGGTCCGGCCGTCGGAGGTGATCTTGCGGACCTCGCCGACGCGCAAGCCGTCGAACTTGACGTCCGAGTGCGGGTTGAGCTCCAGGCCCGGCGTCGTGGTGCGCAGCGTGATGGTGGCCGCGCTCTGCCAGGGCAGGCTCTTCTCGAACGTCGCGATGCTGAGCCAGACCAGCAGCGCGACCAGCACCAGGTAGACGACGCCGGAGAGCGGCTTGCTGTGCTGACGCATCAGCCCGCGATCCGCACGGTCGTCGTGGAGCCCCACAGCGCGAGGCTCAGGAAGAAGTCGGCGATCACGATGATCACCAGGGAGAGCCGGACCGCGCGGCCGACCGCGACGCCGACGCCCGCCGGACCGCCCTGGGCGGTGAAGCCGTAGTAGCAGCAGATCATCGTCAGGATGACCGCGAAGACGAGCACCTTCAGGAAGCTGTAGAGCACGTCGATCGGCGGCAGGAACAGGTTGAAGTAGTGGTCGTAGGTGCCGCCGGTCAGGCCGTAGTAGTGGATCGAGACGGCCTGGGTGGCTGCGTAGGTGCCGATCAGGCCGACGAAGTAGAGCGGGATGACGGCCAGGAAGGAGGCGATCACGCGGGTGCTGACCAGGTAGGGGATCGAGGGGATCGCCATCACCTCGACAGCATCGATCTCCTCGGAGATCCTCATCGCGCCGAGCTGTGCGGTGAAGCCGGCACCGACGGTGGCGACCAGCGCGTTGGACGCGATCAGGGGCGCGACCTCGCGGGTGTTGAAGTACGCCGAGAGGAACCCGACGTACGGCTGGATGCCGACCTGCTTGAGGCCCTGGTAACCGACCAGGCCGACGACCGAGCCGACGGCCAGCACCTCGAAGACGATGATGCCGAGGGTGCCGGCGACCAGCACCAGGGCGCCGCGGCCCAGCGCGACCTCGGCGAGCAGCCGGAACACCTCGCGGCGGTAGCGGGTGAGCACCTTCGGCACGCCGGCCAGGGCGTGGCCGTAGAACTGCACCTGGTCGCCGAGGTCGGAGAGCAGGTCGTAGACCGCTCGCCAGGCACGCGCCAGCGGGCCGGGCTCGTCCGGCTGCGCGGCTCCGCGGACGAGGGTCATCACAGCCCCTTCGGCGGGACGATCTGGTAGTACACCAGCGTCAGGATCGTGTTGACGACGAAGAGCAGGACGAACGAGACGACGACCGACTGGTTGACGCCGTTGCCGACTCCTTGCGGGCCGCCCTTGGCGTTGACGCCCTGGTGGCAGGCGACGATCCCGGCCACCAGCCCGAAGACGAAGGCCTTGATCTCACCGACCCAGAGGTCGGGCAGCTGGGCCAGCGCGGTGAAGGCGTGCACGTAGGCACCGGGCGAGCCGCCCTGGACCAGCACGTTGAACGAGTAGCCGCCGGCGACGCCGACCAGGGTGGCGATGCCGTTGAGCAGGACCGCGATGAACGCGATCGCGAGCACCCGCGGAACCACCAGGCGCTGGATCACCGAGATGCCGAGCACCTCCATCGCGTCGAGCTCGTCGCGGATCTTGCGGGCACCGAGGTCGGCGGCGACCGCGGTCCCGGCAGCGCCGGCCACGATGCTCACGGTCGCGACCGGGGCAGCCTGCTGGACGATGCCGACCACCGCTACCGCGCCGGTGAACGAACGCGCGCCGAGCTGGTTGAACAGCGAGCCGATCTGGAGCGAGAGCACGGCGCCGAACGGGATGGTGATCGCACAGATCGGCAGCAGCGAGACACGGGTGACGAACCAGGCCTGGTCGAAGAACTCGCGCCACTGGAACGGCCGGACGAACACGGCCCTCAGCACGTCGAGGGCGAAGGCGAACAGGTCACCGACGGGCAGGAGCGGGCGCGACAGGCCGCGCAGCGCTGCCGTCTGGTTCGCCATCGGTCCCCACTCCTGACGTGTCACCCGTGCGTGACCTGGATCACGTTGGGGTGACCATGCCACACTAAGTGAATCTTGACTAGCCCCGCGGTTCGCCGCGGTCGCGACGTCCCTGGAAGAAGAAACGAGCGGAGGTGGATGTGGTCATGGTCACACCGCTGGTTCATCCCGCTCCCCCGCGCGGCACCCGCCCCAAGGACCGGCGCAGCCAGATCCGCACGGCCGCCGCTGCGCTGTTCTACGAGCGCGGTTACGGCCAGGTCTCGGTCGCCGACGTCGCGGCCAGCGTCAACGTCGGTCCCTCCGCGCTGTACCGGCACTACTCGGGCAAGGCCCAGCTGCTCTACGAGGCGATCGACGTGACGATCAACGCCTTCAGCGAGATGGTCGGCCAGCTGCCCACCCGCGACCTGGAGGGCATCGCGCTGACCTCGGCGCGCACCGCCACGGCCCACCGTGCCCTCGGCGTGCTCTGGCAGCGCGAGGCGCGCAACCTGCCCGCCGACCAGCAGGCGGTCCTGCGGCACCGGCTGCGCGAGGCCGTCGGCGCCCTGGCGGAGACGTTGCGCGAGATCCGCCCCGAGCTCTCGGTGGACCAGGCGGCGTTCCTGGCCGCCGCCGGGGTGAACACGATGAACAGCATCTCCTTCCACCGGCTCTCGCTGCCCGAGGACGAGATGGAGGAGCTGCTCGCCGCCCTCACGATGCGGGTGCTCACCTATCCCTTCCCGCCCCCGCCACGTGCTTCCTGCGCGATGGAGCCCGAGGCACCGCGACGCACCCGTCGCGAGGAGATCGGCGACGCGGCGGTCCGGCTCTTCGCCGAGCACGGGTTCGACGCGGTGAGCCTCGACGACGTCGGTGCCGCGATCGGCATCGCCGGCCCGAGCATCTACCGGCACTTCGCGAGCAAGCAGGACCTGCTCCACGACTCGCTGGGACGCGGCTTCGCGCTGCTCCAGGACTCGCTGGTCGACGCGATCGAGCAGGGCACGTCACCGGCCGACCGGCTGCGCCGGCTCTCGGACTCGTACGTCGGCCTGACGCTGCGCGCCAGCGACCTGATCACCAACCTGATCGCGGAGTCCCGCAACCTCGCCCCCGAGCACGCCGAGATGGCCCAGCTGGCGCAGCTCGGGTACATCGGCCGGTGGGTCGACCTCGTGCGCGCGATCCGCCCCGAGGAACCGGCGACGGTCGCGCGCATCAAGGTGCAGGCCGCGCAGATGACGGCGAGCTCGCTGGCTCGCACGACGTACCTGCGCGGGCTGCCGGGCTTCGCCGAGGACGTGCGCGAGATCTGCTGGCGGCTGCAGCAGTAGACGGTCAGCCCAGCGGGGCGGCCCTGACCACCGCGGCCCAGCGCTGGGCGTCGACTGCTCCGAGCGAGTCGACGAAGGCCATGAAGGCGGCCTCGGAGACGCCGTCGACACGGATCTCCAGGAACGCCTTGCCCTCGACCGGTCTGATCACCGTGTGGTCGTCGGCGGAGTAGGTGAACATCTGGCCCGGCTTCCCCAGCACGGTCAGCGGGCGCGCGGCACCGAGGTCCGCACGGTCCTCGAGGTAGGACTGGTGCTGGTCGGCCTTGCGCCAGTTGATCTTGGCCTCGGCACCCTCGGTGTTGTTGAGCTGCAGCTCGCCCTGCGAGGTGCCGGCGCCCTCGACGTCGGTCAGGATCCAGGCGTTGCCGACCTGGGCGGGCAGGACGGTGCTGACCCGGTCGAGCGAGACGGCACGCGCAGCAGGGTGCGCGGCGGGGTGCGACGGTGAACCCGAGCTGCCGCACCCGACCAGGGCGAGGGCGAGCAGGACGGCGAGGGCGGCGGTCTTCACGACAGGCTTCCGAGTAGTCATGGCTCCAGCCTGGGTCCCCGACCTGCCACGCCACATCGGTACGCATACTCAGGTCCGACCGCGACCTGGCTGCCAGACTCAGCGGGTGAGCACCTGGTCCTCCCCCGCGGCGGTCGCCGTCGAGAGCCGCCTCTTCGGCGCGCTCGCGGTGCTGCGCGTGATCGTGCTGCTCAACGCCGTCGGGCTCACCATCTACCGCGGTCCGACCTTGTTGCACCCGGCAGCGATGGCGGCGTGCATGGCAGTGATGACCGCGTGGACCGCGTTCACGTCCTGGGCGTACGCCGACCCGGCCCGGCGTACGCGACTGCTGCTCGCCCTCGACCTCGGACTGGCACTGGCCCTGTTGCTGCTCACCCCGCTGGTCAAGGGCGCCGAGTTCCGCGCCTCGGTGCCGGGTTCGTGGATCGTCGCCGCGCTGCTCGCGTGGGCGATCCACTTCCGCTGGCTCGGCGGCGCGGCGGCGGGAGCGATCCTGGCCACGGCCGACCTCGCCCAGCGCCACGACATCCACCAGTCGGACTACGGCAACGCCTTCCTGCTGGTGCTCAGCGGCGGGATCGTCGGCTTCCTGTGCGGCTCGCTGCGTCAGATGGCGACCGAGCGCGATGCCGCCGAGCGCGCCGCCGCGGTCGCGGCCGAGCGGGCCCGGCTGGCGCGCGCGGTCCACGACGGTGTCCTCCAGGTCCTCGCGATGGTCCAGCGACGTGGCCACGAGACCGGCGGCGACCTGGCTGAGCTGGGACGACTCGCGGGAGAGCAGGAGCGCGAGCTGCGCCGGCTCATCCAGGAGCAGGAGGCCGTCGGGATCCCCTCGGGCACCCTGGACCTGGCCAGCGAGCTGAGCAAGCTGGAGACGCTCGGCAACGTCACCGTCTCG
>JBJMIO010000212.1:0-17510 GCA_045806765.1 Marmoricola sp. | reverse complement strand
GCGACGATCGCCGCCAGGACGCCACGGACGGTGCTGCGCACAGCGGGCCCCTCTCGTCGACTCCTGGGCGTGGTGCGACCACGTCAGGAGCGACGGGCGCGGAGTCGACGGTAGGCCCCATCAGTCACACGAGGAGCAGTTTTCCCAAAAAGTGCCGGATTGACCGGCGTGTCGACTTGCAAACTACAACAATGTCATTCAGAGATTCCGGCGGCTTCGGCACTGTCCTCGGCCTTCTGAGCACCCGTGATCCGGGTGCGGTCGAAGGTCTGACCGGTGCCGATGCCGGCGACGTAGACCGCGATGATCGCGATCGCAGCACCCGCGATGTCGTCCGAGATGTAGTGCCAGCCGAAGTACGTCGTGGAGACCAGCGTGATGCCGGCGTAGGCCCAGAGCGTGATCCGCAGCCACCGCGGACGCAGCGTGTAGTGGCCGACCAGCGCGAGCATCATCGTGATCGCGACGTGCAGGGAGGCGAAGCCGGCCACGGACTGGACCCCGTCGGCGCGGAACGCGTAGATGGCCGCACGATCATCGAGGATGGTGGCCTGCAACCGGCTGACCCCGGTCTGCGGCAGGTCGCGGAAGCGCGGCAGGAACTGTCCGTAGAGGGCCGGGCCGAGCGTCGGCAGGGCGTAGTAGCTCGCAGTGCCCAGCAGCCAGCAGATGCACTGCGCGGTGATGAACCAGTAGCCGTCGCGCACCCGCGGACCCCACACGGCCCAGATCGCGATCGAGATCGGCACCATCGGCAGGAAGATCAGGTACGTCGCGGAGAGGAAGTGCGCGGAGAACGAGGTGCCGAGGACGTCGTGCAGCACGGTGGCCGGAGCGTGGCCGAAGAAGATCCAGTGGTCGATCCGGTCCAGCGAGCGGTCGTAGAGCTTGGGCCGGCCGTTCTCCGACTCGACGAACGGCAGGAAGCCCTTGAGGTTCCGGTAGCTGATGTAGGTGACGTAGAACGTGGTGATGCCGACGACGACCAGCAGCGTGCGCTTGCGGTCCCAGTGCTCGGCGATCACGTCGCGGGCGTGGTCGGGATAGGAGCGGAGCTCCGAGCGGCCGCGCCAGATCGAGCGCGGGATCACGTCGGCGGCGAACGCGCCGATGATCAGCAGCGGCAACCGGATCCAGGCCGAGCCGAGGAAGCCCTCGGTGTCGTGGATCGGACGGTCGATCAGGATGCTGGTCAGTACGCAGGTCGCGGCCATCAGGACCGCGATCACCACGGTCATCATCCAGGGCCGCTGCTTCACGAGGAGACATCCTAGTGACGCCTCAGCCGGGCAGCACCGCAGTTCTGTCCGGGCGGACAGCGACGCGCACCACGTCGCCCACCGCGGCTGCCCGCGCAGGGTCCCCGACACCGGCGAGCGTGCCGAGCCCCTCGACGTCGAGCTCGAGGCGCACCTGGTCGGGGGTGCTGCGCGCGGCGAGCACCCGCGCCCGGAGAGGGCCGTCCTCGGCGACCACCAGCGCCGAGCGCCGCAGTGCCACCTGCGTCCAGGAGGCACCACCCGGTTCGAGCAGGTCGCGCAGGCGGATCGCCGCTGCCCCCTCGAGCACCTCGGCGTACCCGAGGAAACGCGCCGACCAGGCGTCCGCCGGACGGCTCCACACCTCGCCGATGTCACCGACCTGGACCAGCCGCCCGGCACGCATCACCGCCATCCGGTCGGCGATCGCGAAGGCCTCCTCGTGGTCGTGGGTGACCAGCAGCGTGGTGGTCCCGGCGCGGCGCAGGATGTCGTGCAGGTCGGTGGCGAGGCGCTCGCGCAGACCCCGGTCCAGCGCGCTCAGCGGTTCGTCGAGGAGCAGCAGCCGGGGCTCGACGGCGAGCGAGCGCGCCAGCGCCACCCGCTGGCGCTCGCCGCCGGAGAGACCGGCCGGGGTGCGGTCCTCGAAGCCGGCCAGGCCCACCAGGTCGAGGAGCTCGGCGACCCGGTCGCGGACCTCGGCGCGCGGGCGGCGGCGCAGGCGCAGCGGATAGCCGATGTTGCGCGCGACGTCGGCGTGCGGGAAGAGCTGGCCGTCCTGGAACATCAACGCGAACCCACGGCGGTGGGTCGGCACCCGGGCCAGATCGGCACCGTCGTAGGTGATCCGTCCCGACGACGGGTCCTCCAGGCCCGCGACCGCGCGCAGCAGCGTCGACTTGCCCGACCCCGAGGGCCCGAGCACGGCGGTGACCGATCCCGGCGCCAGCGCGAGGTCGACGCCGTCGACGGCCGCGGTCGTGCCGAACCGGACGGTGAGGTCGGTGATCTCCAGGCCGGTCATCAGAACGTCCCGACCGAGCCGACGCGCAGGCGCTCGACCACCATCATCACGCCCGCCGTCGCCGCGGCGAGCACGACCGAGGCGGCCAGGGCCATCCCGAAGTTCTCCGCACCGGGGCGGCTGATCAACCGGAAGATCACCACCGGCAGCGTCGGGTCGTCCTCGCGGGAGAGGAAGCTGGTCGCGCCGAACTCCCCCAGCGAGACGGCGAAGGCGAAGCCGGCTGCTCCGAGCAGGGCGCGGGCGGCGTACGGCAGGTCGACCGAGGCGAGCACCCGCAGCGGTCCCGCGCCGAGCGACGCGGCGGCCTCGCGCTGGCGCGGGTCGATCGAGGAGAGCACCGGCGCCACCGTGCGCACCACCAGGGGCAGGGCGACCATCGCCTGGGCGATCGGGACCAGCAGCGGCGAGGAGCGCAGGTCCAGCGGCGCGCGGTTCAGGGTGATCAGGAAGCCGAAGCCGAGGGTCACCGCGGAGACTCCGAGCGGCAGCATGAACACGCCGTCGAGGAACCCGGTGAAGCGCCGTGCGGGTGCGGACCGCGGGCGGCGCGAGACCAGCACCGCGACCACGGTGCCGAGCACGAGGGCGAACGAGGCCGCCTGCACGGCCACCACCAGGGAGTGCTCGAGGGCATCGGTCGCGGTGACCAGCAGCGCGTTGTGCGCGCCGGTGGTCTGCAGGGCGCGGTAGTTCGCGAGCGTCCATCCACCACCCGGCACGCGCAACGATGCGAGCGTCAAGGAGACCAGCGGCGTCATCAGCAGGGCGACCACGACGACCGCCCACGTCACCACCCCGGCATCGCGCCAGCGCGGTCGCCGGCCGGCCTCGGCCGCTCGTGCCAGGGCCGGGGCGTCGCGGCGCGCGCGGTGCGAGAGCACCAGGAGCCCGGTGATCACGGCGATCTGCAGCACCGAGAGCGCCGCGGCCGCCCGCAGGTCGAGGTCCTGGGTGGTGAGCTGGTAGATCTCGGTCTCGACGTTGGCGTAGCGCAGGCCGCCGAGGGCGAGCACGATGCCGAACGAGGTCGAGCAGAAGAGGAAGACCACGCTGGCCGCGGAGGCGATCGCCGGGAGCAGCGCGGGCAGGGTGACGCCGGCGAAGACCCGGGCGGGCGAGGCTCCGAGGGCCGCCGCGGCCTCCTCGGTACGCCGGTCCAGCCCCTCCCAGAACGACCCGACCGTGCGCACCACGACGCTGACGTTGAAGAAGACCAGCGCCGCGACGATCGCGGTCGCGGTGCCGTCCAGGCCGAGCCCGCCGAGCGGTCCGGTGGGGGCGATGAGCTGGCGGAAGGCGACTCCGACCACCACGGTGGGCAGCACGAACGGCACCACGATCAGAGTGCGCATCAAGCGCTGACCAGGGAACGAGAGCCGGTGCAGCACGAACGCCGTCGGTACGCCGAGCAGCACCGCGAGCGCGGTGGAGAGCCCCGAGCTCCACACCGTGAACCAGAGCACCCGGTGTACTCGGGGCCGGCCGAGCACGCTGAGCACGGCACCGGGGTCGAAGGACCCGTCGCTCCAGAACCCCCGCCCGACCATGCCGGCGACCGGGTAGAGGAAGAAGGCGCCGAGCACGGCCAGCGGGACCGCGACGACGGCCGCGGTCCAGAGCCGGGTCCGGAACCTCTGCCTCACCGCCGGCTCACGTGTGCGTGATCTCGCTCCAGCTCGCCAGCCAGGAGTCGCGGTGCGCGGTGATGTCGTCGGGGGTCACGACGTACGGCTTCGGCGCGATCGGCGCGAACCGCTTCCACTCCGGCGGGAGCGCGACGGCGGTGTCGACCGGGTAGACGTACATGTTCTCGGGCAGCGCAGCCTGGAACGACCTGGCGGACATGAAGTCGATGAACTTCTGCATCCCCTCGGGGTTCTTGGCGCCCTTGAGCACCCCGGCGAACTCGACCTGGCGGAAGCACGTGCCGAGCAGCGCGCTGGTCGTCGGCCTCGAGGCGCCCTTCGGCACCGTGAACGGCGGCGAGGAGGAGTAGGAGACGACGATCGGGCGGTCGCCGTTGCCGCCCCCGGCGGTGAAGTCGACCTCGTAGGCGTTCGACCAGTCCTTCTCGATCTTCAGCCCGTTGGACACCAGCTTCTTCCAGTAGCCCTGCCAGCCGTCGGTCCCGAAGCGTCCGATGGTGGCGAGCAGGAAGGCCAGGCCGGTCGAGGAGGTCTTCGCGCCCTCGGTCACCGTCAGGCCTTTGTACGCCGGTGCGGCGAGGTCCTCGAAGGTGGCCGGCGGGGTCAGGTGGTGGTGGGCGAACCAGGTGTCGTCGATGTTCACGCACACGTCGCCGTAGTCGATCGGCGTCAGGTCGCTGCCGCCGTCGCCGGACAGCGCGAAGCGGGCCACCGACGGGGCCAGCCCCGGGACGGCGTACGGGCTCACGATCCCGGCGTCCACCGCCCGGGTCGCGAAGGTGTTGTCGATGCCGAAGAAGCCGTCGGCGATCGGGTCGCCGTTGGTCAGGACGAGCTTGTTGGTCAGCTCACCGGCATCGCCGTTGGTGGCGATCCGGACGGTGATGCCCGTCTTCGCGGTGAACTCGGCCATCACCTTCTTCGACATCGCCCAGTTGTCGTGCGTCGCGACGATGATCTCGTCGCTCCTGCTGCTGCCCCCGCTCCCGCAGCCTGCGAGGGCGGGCACGCCCACCAGCAGGAGTGCGAGCAGGACCGGGCCACGCTTGCGAAAACGCATCATTACCTTCGACTTCCTTCGCCGGTGCTAACCGGGCAGGTTCAAGGGTCTGCGGCGGATCCGCACTCTCAGCGCCCCCAGCAACTTCTCCGGGCGCTCCCCTGTCGTGTGGGGCCAGACTAGCCGACGGGCACGGAGTAGTGCCGCTCGCCCTCGGCGTCGTCGGTGCGCACGAGCTCGCCGCTCAGGGCCATCAGCTCGAGGTGGGCCAGGGTCTCGAAGGCGGCCAGGACGGCGTCGAACGGACCGAGCTCCTCCCGGGTGCGGTTGTGCCGCGTCCACGGCACCATCCCGGCGACCTCCCACGCCGTACCGGCTCCTGCGGCGACCGCGTCGCGGCAGAGCCGGAGGCGGTCGTCGTGGTGGGCAAGGAGCTCGTCGACGCGGGCGTGCGAGCTCGGCGCGACGGGTCCGTGGGCCGGCAGCAGCATCAGGTCGGGCATCGTGCGGACCTTGACCAGGGAGTCCAGGAAGTCGCGCAGCGGGTTCTCCACCCAGGCCGGCTCGAAGCCGACCGACGGGGTGATCGTCGGGAGCACGTGGTCGCCGGCGAACAGCAGACCGCCGGCGGCGTCGGCGAAGACGTAGTGGCCCTGGGTGTGGCCGGGGGTGGCGACCGCGTCGAGGCGACGGCCGCCCAGGTCGATCTCGAGGTCGCGGTCGAGCCAGACGTCGGGCATCCCGTAGTTGACGATCCGGCGGTCCTCGTGCGGCATCGCGTCCCGCCAGCCGTGGGCCAGGTCCAGGGCGCCCGCGGCGATCAGCCGGGTCAGGTTCGGGTCGCGGTCGAGGTACTCGTCGTGCATCAGGTCCATCGAGGCCTTGTCGCCGAGCCCGAGGTTGACCTCGGCCCCGGTCTCCTGCCCGACGACCCATGCCTGCGTGTAGTGGTCGCGGTGCATGTGCGTGACCAGGAACCGCTGGATGTCCTTGGTGCTGTAGCCGAGCTGCTGGAGACCGGCCTCGAAGAGCGTCCGCGACTCGGGGATCGCCCAGCCGCCGTCGATCAGCACGAGACCGTTCTCGGTCTCCATCACGTAGACGTTGACCGCACGCAGCCCGTCCATCGGCAGCGGGAGCGGGATCCGGTGCACGCCGTCAGCGACGCTCCACGCGCCCGGCTCGGTCCACAGCACGCCCGAGTCGGGACTGACCTGGCGCGAGGTGGCGCCGGCGGGCGCGTCGTGGCTCATGCAGGCATCATCGCGTGACGAGACCGCGGCCCGTGATCAGGGGCAGGTCCTTCGCGACCACGACACCACCGGGTGCCTCGCACACGGCCTGCACGGCGTTGACCAGGCGCATGGCGGTGGTGATCATCCCGGAGACGTTGTGGTCGCCGTGCTCGCCGTGGTGGTTGAAGTCGACCTTCATCATCGGCTCGCCGAAGATCTCCACCCGGTAGCCGCCGTCGCCCTCGGCCGGCTGCGGCCACTCAGGGCCCTGGGACGGGTTGGTCCGGGTGACGTGGTCGAGCTGCACGCGTGGGACGCCGTCGACGGTGCCGATGACGCCGAACTTCACCGCACCCATGGTCCCGGCCGGCACGTCGCACGAGTCGATCTTCAGGTCGACCTCGGAGGGGATCCGCTCGTGGTACTCCTCGAGCACCGGGTCGAGGTCGAGGTCGAGCCCGGCCGCGATCTGGCGCACGACCGGCCCCCAGGCCGCCGTGAGCACTCCCGGCTGCCAGAGCATCGCGGCGTAGTCCATCGGCCGGCCGAAGCCGTAGAGGTCCTGCATCACCACGGGCTGGTAGTACGTCGAGTAGTCGCAGATCTCGCTGACCACGACCTTGTCGATGCGCTGGGAGAGGCTGGTCATCACGAGCGGCAGGACGTCGTTGGCGAAGCCGGGGTCGATCCCGTTGACATGCAGGCTGGCACCGTTCTTCCCACCGGCCGCGTTGATGCGATCGACGTAGGAGTCCAGGCCGGTGCCCTCGGGGAAGGTCAGCACGACCGGGCCCGAGGAGATCACGTTGATGCCGTGCTCGACGAACTCGACGAGGTCCTCGAGGGCGTCGAAGATCCGGTCGTCAGTCATCGCCGAGTGCACGATGGCGTCCGGCTCGAGGTCGAAGAGCGCCTGCTTGTCGCTGGTCGCCAGCACGCCGAGGTCGCGGTCCAGGCCCGCGAGGCGGCCTGCGTCCTGGCCGACCTTGTCGGGGTTGGAGACCCACAGGCCGACCAGCTCGAGGTCGGGACGGGCGTCGATGCCGGCGATCGCGTGCCGCCCGATCGTGCCGGTCGACCAGGCGACCACGCGCTTGCGGGGCTGGGCCTCGCGCTCGCTCATGCGATCGGTCCGAGGTCGGGCAGCTGGAAGTCGAGGTTGGGGATGTCGAGGCCGCCGTCGGCCTCGATCACCTTCCCGGTCAGGAACGACCCGGCCGGGCTGGCCAGGTAGACCACCGCCGCGGCGATGTCCTCGACCTGGCCGACGCGCTGGACCGTGGTCTTCTCGGCCAGCTCGGTCATCACGGCCTCGTCGCTGGCCACGTAGTCCAGCGCACTGGTCATGATCGAGCCGGTGCCGATGGCGTTGACGTTGATCAACGGCGCGAGGTCCTTGGAGACCAGCCGCGTCCAGTGCGTCAGTGCCGCCTTGGCGGTCCCGTACGCCGAGTAGCCGCGCCCCGAGACCCGGCCGATCACCGAGGAGATGTTGACCACCGAACCGCCCGGGTTCTCCCCGGTCAGCATCAGCGGGACCGCGGCCCGGGTCAGCGCGTGCGCGGTGGTGACGTTGAAGCGGAACGCCTCGGTGAGGAAGTCCTCCTCGGTGTCGAGGAACGGCAGCGGCATCGTCCCGCCGACGTTGTTGACCACGATGTCGAGCCGGCCGAGCTCGTCGTAGGCCTTCTGCGCCAGGCCGGCCATCTGCTCGAGGTCGGAGAGGTCCGCCTTGACCACGAGGACGCGTCGACCGAGGGCCTCGACCTGCGCGGCGACCTCGGCGAGCTGCGAGGAGTGCCGCGCGGAGATGACCACGTCGGCCCCCGCCTCGGCCAGCGCGATCGCGGAGGCGGCACCGATCCCGCGCCCGGCTCCGGTGATGACGGCGACCCGCCCGTCGACCTTGAAACGATCCAGGATGCTCATGCCCGGACTGTAACGTGTTCTAGTTTCGCGAGGAAGGGATCGGGTCCCACGCGTTCACAAGTTTCACCGGGTAACCGGTGAAACTCGGCGAGAGGCATGCAATTGACGGCATCTCGTCGAGCTTGACGTCGTTCACGTACGCCGTGCACGGACGCGGCCAGTGAGCCCGGCGCCCCGGCGTCCCGGCGGTCGGCGCCCGTCACCCGCCCGATCGGAAATGACGAGAGCCCGCCCCAACCGGGACGGGCTCTCGAGGAACGTTTCTGCGTCAGTGCGTGTGAGCGTCGTGGCCCTTGCGCGACTGGCGGATCGCGACGCCGCCGGCGACGACGAGCGCGAGGCCGCCGATCAGCAGGAGCAGGCGCGGGCCACCGGTGTCCGGCAGGTGACCGCCCGGCGGGCTGACCGTGGTGCCGCCCGGCTCGACGGTGATGTTCAGAGTCTTGACGCACGAGGTGGTTCCGTCCGCCATGACCGCCCGCACGTGCAGGGTGATGACCTTCTCGGCCTTCACCGTCGGGACGTTGAACGTGGTGTGGAAGGTGGCGGCGTGCGCGGTGTGCACGTGGCCGTTGAACTCGGCGCGCCAGTCGACCGCGTCAGCAGCGGCGCGTGCGGCGAGCCGCGGCGTCGAGAACTGCTGGGAGGTCGCAGTGACCTTGAGCTGGGCTCCCGAGTTGACCTTCTGCGCGTTGACCGTGACGTTGCACGACACGTCGGGGTACGCGTTGGCCGACGGCGCCACCCCCACCGCTACGAACATCGCAGCGAGGATCATGGCCCCGATGATTGCCAGCTTCTTCATCCACTCGTCTCCCGTGTCAGTGCTGCGTCCAGCACTCAGGTGGGTGTGCTTCATTCACAACAACGAGCCGATTGTGCCCCCGTTACGGCACGGTATGCACAATTTCAGACATGACGTGCAGCGCGGGGCAGGGCGATTCGCGGTGAATGCCCCCTTCGGGACCTCGATCGAGGTGCCGAGTGGTCTAGCCAGGTGCGATTCAGGCAGTGACGGCGCGACGCGAGCGCGCAACCGCGATCGCACCGGAACCGGCGAGGACGAAGCCCGCGACCAGCAGCCAGATGCTCGGACCACCGGTGTTCGGCAGTCCGGTGCTCGTGGTCGGCGGCAGCGCGCTGCCACGCGGGAGCACGGTGATCATGATCGTCTTGTGCCAAGTGGCACGCGTCGCGAGCCGGGCGCTCGAGCCGGCGGCCACGCGCGCGGTCGGCACCGTGTAGCGGCAGGTGCCGTTGAGCGGGATCTTGGTGACCTTGGTGACCGCGTCAGCCCGGTACGTCGTGACGAACAGCGAGCTCGTGTGCGTCCGGGTCGTGTCGGAGTCCTGGCCGTTCCAGACCAGCGTCCAGTCGCACGTCACGTTGGACGTGGCGGTCGCGGTGAACGTCTGGCCGCCGTAGACGACCTGGCGGTTGACCGTCAGGTTGAAGTTGACGTCCGGGTACGCCTGCGCGGCGGGCGCGAGCCCGACAACTGCAAGAAGGCCGAGCATCGCCACGACGACGAGTCCGGAAAGCTTCTTCATCACCTGATTTACCCCACAGATCTGTTTCAGGCCAGAAAGGAAGTTTGATCCTATACCGGCCGATCGGGCCGCCGCCAACGCGGAGTTTGTGAACCCCGTCTCCCCCACCGTTCCGAATTGTGCGCAAAATGCGATCAAAAGGGATTGCTCACCCGAACAAACTCCTCCGGTAACGTAGCGCCATGACGACCACGCCGACCCGTCCCGTGCGCCCCACGAGCCTCACCGACACCTTCCTCTCCTCGCTGGTCGCCCGGGTGCCCGGCACCGGCACGACGCCGTGGCCGCTGACCGAGGTCTACACCGGAGAGCTGCTCGTCGAGCTCCCGCAGTCCAGCCCCGCCGACATCGAGCAGGCCTTCGCCCGGGCGCGCGCGGCGCAGAGGACGTGGGCGGCCACCCCGCTCGCACAGCGGCTGGAGGTGTTCAAGAAGGCGCACACGCTCTTCGTCGACAACGCCCACCTGGTCGCCGACCTGATCCAGGCCGAGAGCGGCAAGAACCGGCGGATGGCGCTGGAGGAGACCTGCGACCCGCCGATGGTGATGAGCCACTACATCAAGCGAGCACCGAAGCTGCTGGCACCCAGGCGTCGCGGAGGTCCGGTCCCGCTCGTCTCCAGCTCGACCGAGGTGCGGATCCCCAAGGGCGTCATCGGGATCATCGCCCCCTGGAACTTCCCGTTCGCCACCGGCCTCTCGGATGCGATCCCGGCACTGATCGCCGGCAACGCCGTCGTGGTCAAGCCCGACAACAAGACCGCGCTCTCCCCGCTCTACGGCATCCGTCTCCTCGAGGAGGCGGGCCTGCCGGAGGGCCTCTTCCAGGTCGTGTGCGGCGAGGGCCCCGACGTGGGCCCGACCCTGATCGACAACGCGAACTACGTCATGTTCACCGGCTCGACCGGCACCGGCCGGGTCATCGGCGAGCGCGCCGGGCGCAACCTGATCGGCTGCTGCCTCGAGCTCGGCGGCAAGAACCCGATGATCGTCCTGCCCGACGCCGACCTGGAGGAGACGGTCCAGGGGGCGCTGTTCGGCGTCTTCGGCAACACCGGCCAGATCTGCATGCACATCGAGCGGATCTACCTCCCGGAGCCGCGGTACGAGGAGTTCCGCGACAAGTTCGTCGCCGCGGCCGAGGCGCTGGTGATCGGGGCGACGTACGACTTCGGTCCCGAGCTCGGCTCGCTGGTCTCCCCCGACCACCGTGAGCGGGTCGCCGCGCACGTCCAGGACGCCGTCGCGAAGGGCGCCACCGTGCTGACAGGTGGCAACAAGCGCGACGACATCGGTCCAGCCTTCTTCGAGCCCACCGTGCTCGAGGGCGTCACCACCGACATGCTCGCCGGCTCGACCGAGACGTTCGGGCCCGTCGTCGCGCTGCACCGTTACACCGACGTCGAAGAGGCGATCGCGCTGGCCAACGACACCGACTACGGCCTGAACGCCTCGGTGTGGGGCAAGGACCTCAAGGCGGCCCACCAGGTCGCGCTGCGCATCGAGTCGGGCAACGTGAACCTCAACGACGCCCTCGCCACCGCCTTCGCCTCCAAGGGCACTCCCTCGGGCGGGGTCAAGCAGTCCGGTGTCGGATCGCGCCACGGGGACAGCGGGCTGACCAAGTACACCGACGTGCAGAACATCGGTGCGCTGAAGAAGCAGGTCATGGGAGCGCGACCGGGCCAGGACTACGCCGACTACGCGAAGAGCATGCTCTCCGGCCTGAAGATGATGCGACGGCTCCGCATCCGCTGATCAGTCCCGGGCGAGCACCGCGTGGCTGGTCAGCGCGCGGGCCACGACCTTGCCGCTCTGGGTGATCTCGGCCTCCGCCGAGGCGATCCGGCGCCCGGAACCCACGACGCGGCCGCGGCAGACCAGCGTCGTGCCGGGCACGGCCGCGCGCACGTACTGCACGCTGAGCTGGACGTGCGGAGCGGCGGTCCCCGGCGGCAGGAACGCGTGCGCGGCCCAGCCGCTGGTGGTGTCGAGCAGCGAGCTGAGGAAGCCGCCGTGCACGATGCCGCCGCCGTTGCAGTGCTCCGGCCCGGGGTCGGCCTCGACGTGCGCCTCGCCGTCGGTGAGGCTCACGTAGCGAAACCCGAGCAGGGCCGAGAAGGGCCCGGGTGCCGGGGTGTCCGGGTCGAGTTCGTAGCTGCTGACCATGGCGGGAGCCTACGGACACACGGCACCGCGGGACAGCGGATCGGCACCTGAGGTGGAGTCGGCGGCGACCGGTCGCGACCAGGCTGAGCACGTGAACGACGTACGCCGCCTGCTGATCCTGCCCGTCCTCGCCGGCCTCGCCCTGGGGGTCGGCGACCTGGTGGTGATGACCCACGTCGACTACCCGTGGGCCGACCTCGCCAACTCCAGCGCCGTGTGGGCGGTCAGCGCCTTCGTGCTCGGGGCTGCGCTGCGCACCTCACCGGAGCGCGCCGCGGTCGCCGGAGCGGTGATGCTGGTCGTCGCGGTGGAGGCCTACTACGGCTATGCGGCGATGACCGGCCTCGCCGGCTGGGCGAGCCTGACCTCGTCGGTGGCGCGGATGTGGGACGTCTTCGGGGTCATCGCCGGTGTGGTCTTCGGTGTCGCCGGTGCCTGGACCACCGGCTCGGTGTGGTGGCAGCGGGTGCTCGGCGCGGCGACCGGTGGCGGCGTCCTGCTCGGCGAGGCGTTGCACACCTGGACGCAGGACGCGCACGCCGACGGACCCTTCCGGGCCTCCCTGGACCACACCGCGTGGCTGATGCTCGTCCTCGGCACGCTCACCGTCGTGCTCAGCGCACGCAGCCCGCGGGTGGCGGTGCCGGCGGTGACGCTCGCAGTCCCGACCGCGCTCTTCTGCGCCGCGGCGTTCACCGCGGTCGGCATCGCCTACTGAGCCCGTCTACCGAGCCCGTCCACCGGGCTCTCCCACCTGGCCCCGGCCGCTACCCGAGCCCGGGCCGCGCCCCCGGGCCGACGTGCACGCCGTCGAGGAAGCGCAGCATCGTCGCGCGGGTCCAGCCGGTGTCGTTCGGGTACTGGACCCGCACCACGCCGACCGGCTCACCGGGCCGGGTCCGCCGCGCGATCTGGGTGTAGCCGGAGTCGGAGCTGACGTAGACGTCCTGGCCGCCGTCCACGGCGGTGCGGCCGCTGCCCAGCGGGTTCTGGTCGTAGAGGATGACCAGCTTGCCGATGAACACGTCGCCGTTGCCCGGGGCGCTGCCGTCGTCGGGGGCGATGGTCACCGAGTACGGCGTGAGCGACTGCACCGACCAGCCCGCTGGGACCACGCCGAAACGGTAGGGGTCGGCCTCCAGGTCGGCTGCGACCAGCCGGATGCCGGCAGCCGCGGACGTCCCGCCCGGCGAGGCGGACGGCGGGCTCGAGGCGTCGTCACGCAGGCTCTGGCCGAGCCCGACCGCGGTCACCACGAGAACCGCAGCGGCGACCGTGCCGGCGCGCAGCCGGCGCTGGAACCGCTGGCGCGCGGCGGTCCGTGCGCGGTTCAGGTCGGCGGCGGCGTCGGGCTCCGGCCGGTCGTCCAGGTCGGGTCCGGCGGCGAGGCGCAGGGCCGCGGTGATGTCGGGCTGGCGTGGCTCCTCGGGACTCATCGCGCCTCCTCGGCGTACAGGAGCGGGCCGAGCACCGTGCGCAGGTGCGCGAGCGCGCGGGCGTTCTGGGACTTCACCGTGCCGGCGCTGCAGCCCAGGATGCGCGCGGTCTCGGCGACGTCGAGGTCGTGCCAGTGCCGCAGCACCACCACCGCGCGCTGCCGCGGGCCGAGCGCGTCGAGCGCGGACAGCACGACGCTGCGCAGCTCGGTGTCGTGGTGGCGGTCGCCGAGAGCGAGACCCGACTCGCGCACCGACTCGCGCACCATGACGGGGTCGGCCGAGGGCAGCTCGCGCCGCCGGTGGGCACGCCGGCACTCGTCGAAGAAGGCGTTCGTCAGGCTGGCCCGGGCGTACGCGAGCCGGTGGTCGGCACGGCGTACCCGGTTCCACTTCAGGTACATCCTGGTCAGCGTCGTCTGCACCACGTCCTCCGCGAAGGCCTCGTCACCCGCGCACAGCAGCACCGCCGTGCGCACCAGGTCGTCGCGGTGGGCACGGACGAAACCGATGAACTCCTCAGATCGGTCGCTGCCGCGCAATGGGTCCTCTCACGGTGTTCAGACGTGCACGGGATCGGGAACGGTTGCATGCAACCCCGAGAAGCGTGGCACCCGTCCCCAAGTCGTGAGAAGAAGACGCCGCAACCTGCTGACCCGCACCGTCCCGCTGGTGACGGTCCTGGTCGCGCTCGCCGTGTCCGTCCTCTGGTGGACGCACCGCGACCACCCGACGTCGCTCACGACGACGACCCCGGTGGTCCTGGGCCACCGACCACCGCTCGAGCAGACCTCGCGCGGTGACGCCTCGCGCCGGCGAGCGGGGCTGGACATCGACACCTCGGCGCACTCGACCAGCGACCCGAGCAGCATCTGGGTGGTGGTCAACAAGACGCACCCGATCCATCCGCTCGACTTCCGGCCCGACATCGCGATCGTACGCGGGTACCAGGTGGCGACCGCCGCCGCGGAGCCGCTCGGCCGGCTGATGGACGACGGGGACCGCGCGGGTCTGGGGCTGAAGATCGCGAGCGCGTTCCGCTCCTACGACTACCAGGTCGCCGTGCACGGCGACCTGGTCGCCAGCGAGGGCCAGGTGGCGGCGGACAAGATCTCGGCACGTCCCGGCTACAGCGAGCACCAGACCGGCCTGGCGGTCGACCTGATCACCCCGGACGAGCCGGGCTGCGACCTCGACCAGTGCTTCGCCGGCACTGCGGCGGGCAGCTGGCTGCGTGAGAACGCGTGGCGCTACGGGTTCGTGGTCCGCTACACCGCCGCCGACCGGGCGATCACGGGCTACCAGCCGGAGCCGTGGCACCTGCGGTACGTCGGGCGTGACCTCGCCGCCGCGATGCACGCCTCGGGCACCGCCACGCTCGAGCAGGTCTTCGGGATCAGCGGCGGCGACTACCCGCGCTAGGGCCGCGCTAGGGCCGCGCTAGGGCCGCGGTCCGCGCTCGTCGTCGAAGCGGACCGGCGCCGGGTCGTCGATCGCCGTACCGAGGTGCGCGATCATCTCGCGCACCTCGGACCGGTCGTGGCCCAGCCCGTGCGGGCAGGAGACGACCAGGACGCGCTCCCCGCCGTCGTCACGCAGGGCCGCGTCGTAGTCGGTGTCGGCGAAGGCGGCGAGGAGGACGGCCGGGTCCTGGCCCTCGGGGACCAGGTAGCGCAGCGCCTCGTGGTGCGGGCTGGGTGCGGGTGCGCGCCGGGTCGCCTCGGTGGCGAGCCAGCCGACGAGGAGGACCGCCACGAGCGCGGCCACGGGCACCAGGATCATCAGCAGAGCCATGAGAAGGACCTCCATCCGGGGTGACATGTCGCGTACCCCGTCCGGCGGCCCTCACTCGCTCAGCCGGACGCGAGCCCGGTCAGCTCGGCCAGCGTCTGGTGCAGCACGTCGGCCAGGTCGGCTTCCGGGCCGGTGACCCAGCGGTTCCAGGCGACCCGGAAGACCGCGATGCCGCTAGCCGCTGCCAGGCGCGCCCGGTGCTCCTCGACCCCACGTGCCTCGAGCGCGCCGGTGAGCTCCGCGCCGAGCCAGTCCATCTTCATCAGCTCGCGCTCGCGCAGGTCGGCGTTCGCGGTCACGACCGCGTGCCGGCGGCGCGAGAACGCCGGGTCGCGGGTCAGCGGCGCGACCGACGCGTCGAGCGCAGCACGCACCGCTGCCATCGGGCTGGCGTCCGGCGGCGCAGCGGCCACAGCACCGACCATCAGGTCGCGCAGCACCTCCGATCCGCCGAAGAGGACCTCGCGCTTGTCGGCGAAGTAGCGGAAGAAGGTGCGAGCGGTGACCCCGGCGCGCTCGGCGATCTGGGCGACGGTGGTCTCGGCGAAGCCCTGCTCGAGGTACAGCTCGAGCGCGGCGGCACTCAGCCGTCCGGCTGCATCGGGTTCCCAGCGGGCCATGAGCCGATCCTAGTTGATGTCACTGCGTGACATGGCGTGGTACGGTGATGTCATCAAGTGACATCAGAAGGAGGACACCATGCGTTACTTCGTCACCGGCGCCTCGGGCTGGATCGGTTCGGCCACCGTCCGCGAGCTGGTCGCCGCCGGCCACGACGTCGTCGGCCTGGCCCGATCGGACGCCTCTGCGGAAGCCGTCGAGGCGCTCGGGGCGACGCCGCTGCGCGGCGACCTCGACGACCTCGCGCTGCTGCGGGCGGGGGCCCGCGACTCCGACGGGGTGATCCACCTCGGCTACAACCACGACTTCTCGCGGATGGCCGAGGCCGCCGCATCCGACCACGCGGTCATCGCTGCCCTCGGTGAGGAGCTGACCGGATCGGGTCGTCTCCTGGCCATCGCCTCGGGCACGCTCGGCGTGACCCCCGGCCGGGTGGCCACCGAGGCAGACCGGCCTGCTGGCGGAGGGCACCCGCGGGTGGCCAACGCCGCCCTCGCGCTCCGTCTTGCCGAGCAGGGCGTGCGTAGCGTCGTCGTCCGGTTCTCCCCGACCGTGCACGGCCCGGGCGACCACGGCTTCATCGCGGTCCTGACCGAGGTCGCGCGCGAGCGTGGCGTGGCAGCGTGGATCGGTGAGGGCGGGAACCGGTGGCCGGCGGTCCATCGCGACGACGCCGCTGTGCTGCTGGCACGCGCCGCCGTCGACGCCCCTGCCGGGACGGTGCTGCACGCGGTCGCCGAGGAAGGCGTGTCGGGGCGCACCATCGCCGAGGCGATCGGCGCCGGCCTCGGGGTGCCGACCTCCTCGATCCCCGCCGAGGACGCCCCGGAGCACTTCGGCTGGATCGGCCCGCTCTTCGCCCTCGATGCTCCCGCCTCGAACGCAGCGACCCGCGAGCTCCTCGACTGGCATCCCGGCGGAGCCACCCTCGTGGAGGACATCGCGGCGCACTACACCGTCTGAGCCGTTACGCGACGGGGCCGTCCACCAGCGTCACCTCAGCGGTGTGCGCGGCCCCGCCGGCGTCGGTCCAGCCGACCTCCACCCGGTCACCGGGCGAGGTCCGCGCGAGCAGCGCCCGCAGCTCGGTGACCGTCGCGACCGCGTGCCCGTCCACCGAGGTGATGGTGTCGCCGGCGCCGATGCCGGCCGTCGCCGCACCTGATCGGGTCGTCGTCCGTGCGACCAGCGGAGCCTGCGAGCGCGGGTCGAGCCCGACGCCGAGGTAGCCGTTGTAGCCGAGGTCGATCGTGCTCGACTCCGGGCCGGAGAGGATCTGCTGGACCACCGAGCTCACCTCGGCGATCGGGATCGCGTAGCCGCTCACCTCCCGGCTCCCGGCCGAGGCGGCGACGTTCATGCCGACCACCTCCCCGTCGCTGTTGAGCACCGCCCCGCCCGAGTCGCCGGGGACGACGTAGGCGTGCACCTCGATGAGTCCCGAGAGGGACGCGGCGCTGCCGTCGTCCTCCCGGACCGTGATGTGCTGGCCGAGCGCGGTGACGGTGCCGGGCGAGGCTGTCAGGGTGCCCCCGTCGCCGCCGGCGTCGCCGACTGCGGTGACCGCGTCGTCGGCACCGGCGGCCGTCGGGGCGAGCGCGGCCGGGGTCAGCCCGCTGGCGCCCTCGAGGCGCAGGACCGCGACGTCCGCGGTGGCATCACCACCCACGTAGGTCGCGGTGTAGCTCTGGCCGGTGGCGACGTCGGTGACCTTGATCGCGGTCGCGCCGGCGACGACGTGGTGGTTGGTCACGACCGTGCCGTCGGAGGTCCAGATGATCCCGGTGCCGCGGGCGGTCCCGTCGCTCAGCGTGGAGGAGATCTCGACCAGGCCCGTGGACTGCT
>JBJMIO010000211.1:0-18818 GCA_045806765.1 Marmoricola sp. | reverse complement strand
CCCGTGGACGGTCTTCGCGATCAACGTCGTGGGTAGCGCGGCGCTGGCGCTGGTCCCCGCCTCCGCACTCGTACGCCGCACCCCGTGGCTCGGCGTCTTCCTCGGCACCGGGGTGATGGGCGGCTTCACCACGATGTCGGCCGCCTCGGCGCAAGGCGTCGTGCTCTTCGAGGACCACCACGCGGCACTCGGGCTGGCCTACGTCGCCGGCACACTGGTGGCCGCGCTGGCGGCCGTGGTCCTGGTCGACTCGCTGGTGACCACGCCCGCACAGCGTCGCGAGGCCGAGCTCGCCGAGGTCGACCAGTGAGCACCCCGCTGCTGGTGGCGCTCGGAGCAGCGTTCGGCGCGCCCGCACGCCTGGCCGCCGGTCACTACCTCGACCGCACGACCCACTGGGGAACCCTCCTGGTGAACCTGGTCGGCTCGGCGCTCCTGGGGTGGCTGGTCGGTCACGGCGTCGGTGGCAGCGCGATGACGTTGGGGGGCACCGGCTTCTGCGGCGCCTTCACGACGTACTCCTCGGTCGCGGTGCAGTCGGTCAACCGCGGCGGCCGGGCCGGGCTGCTGTACGCCGTGGGCACCGTCGTGCTGTGCCTGGGTGCCGCCTGGGCGGGTTACGCGGTCGGCTAGCCCCGGTCGGCTAGCCCGGTCGGCTAGCCCGGTCCGCTAGCCCCAGCCCCACTCGTGCAGCTGCTCGTCGTCGATGCCGAAGTGGTGGGCGACCTCGTGGATCACGGTGACCTCGATCTCCTCGGCCAGCTCCTCGGCGTCGGCGCACATCCGCAGCAGCGGCCCGCGGTAGACGAAGACCTGGTCGGGCGGCGCGAAGGTGTAACCGCTGTCGCGCTCGGTCAGCGGGGTGCCGACGTACAGGCCGAGCAGGTCCTCCTCCCCCGGTGGCGGCTCGTCCTCCACGAGGATCACGACGTTGTCCATCAGCGCTGCCAGGGGCGCCGGGAGCCGGTCCAGGGCATCGCTGACCAGGCCGTCGAAGGTCCCGCCATCCAGCTCCACGCGGCCAGCCTAGGAGCAACAGCGTCACCGGCGGGCCCGTGCATCCGGAGCCCGGGCGGGGACGACGCAGCGCGTGCGGAGATTTGGCCGCCCCCGCGGCCACCCCTACACTGAATCGGTCCGGCGCACCCTCGTGCGCGGGGCGAGGCCCCCATCGTCTAGTGGCCTAGGACGTCGCCCTTTCACGGCGGTAGCACGGGTTCGAATCCCGTTGGGGGTGCGATCGGCCGCTCGCTCCGGGCCGATTTCAGGGTGGGGCCCGTGATGCGTTAGCATTCCGTGGCTCCGGAAGTTGGAGCAAGCACCAGGCCCCGTAGCGCAGTTGGTTAGCGCGCCGCCCTGTCACGGCGGAGGCCGCGGGTTCGAGTCCCGTCGGGGTCGCAGAAGCCGGAGGACCACCTCATCGAGGTGGTCCTCCGGCATTTCCGGCCTTTCAGTCCAGGGTGTCGGGCAGGCCGAACCAGCCGAACACGCTGGCCTCGTAGCAGCTCATCGAGCTGATCCTGCTCCCCGACAACCCCGTGGTCACCAGTCCCACGGGACGGCACACGTCGTCCGCGCCGTACCCGTAGACGCCGTACGCCGGCTGGCCGTTGGCGCGCGTGGGCAGCAGCACGAAGCGCCGCCCGCTGCCGAAGATCACCGCCATGAACTCCCGGACCGCTCCGGAACCGAGGTACTCCAGCGGCACCGGCGGCATCGACATGAACACGTCGTCGGTCAGCAGCGCGACGACCGCGTCGACGTCAGCGGCCTGGTAAGCCTCGACGAACCGGGTCACCAGCTCCTGCTCTGCCGCCGAGCCCGGGGCCGGGGCGTCCTGGACCGGGAAGGCCGCGCGGGCGACCTCCAACCTCGCGCGCGCCCGCTTCAGCGCGCTCGTGACCGACTCGACGCTGCGCTCGAGCATCCCGGCGACCTCGGCCGCCGGGAAGCCCAGCACGTCGCGCAGGACCAGCACGGCGAGCTGCAGCGGCGGCAGCACCTGCAGCGCGGCGACGAACGCGAGCGAGATCGACTCGGTCTGCTCGTAGCGCGCCTCCGGTCCCAGCGGTAGGTCGTAGGCGCCCTCGAGCAGGGTCTCTGGGAACGGCTCGAGCCACGGCACCTCGCCGAGCCGGGTGGGGTCGGGAGGCGTCAGGCCGGGGATCTCCCAGGCGCGCGCCGGACGACGCTTGGCGCTGCGCAGCGCGTTGAGGCAGCGGGTCGTGGCGATCCGGTAGAGCCAGGTCCGCAACGAGGCCCGCTCCTCGAACCCGCCGAGTCCCTGCCAGGCAGCGACCAGGGTGTCCTGGAGGGCGTCCTCGGCGTCCTGCAGGGAGCCGAGCATCCGATAGCAGTGCACCAGCAGCTCGCGGCGGTGCGGCTCGGTCAGGGCGCGGAAGGCGTCGTCGTCCCCGGCCCGTGCCCGGGAGATCAGGTCGCTCATGGGTCCACTCTCTCGCTCGACGTACTCGGTCTCCCCGTACCGACACCGCGCGCGGTGCGAACTGGGCGCTCCGGCTCCGACCAATTCCGCCCGGCGCCGGTGTCTGTCCCTGCGTAGGAGTCACCCGACCAGAAGGAGAACAGCGATGGGCACCATCGTCGTGAACACCAACATCACCCTCGACGGAGTAGTCGACAACCCCACCGGCGAGGACGGTCCCGGCGGCGGCTGGTTCCTGAGGTGGACCGCCGCGGACCAGGAGGCCTGGTCCAAGCACGAGTTCGGTGAGTCCATGCAGACCGACGCCCTGCTGCTGGGGCGTGCGACCGACGCCTGGTTCGCCCAGCGCTGGAACGATCGCAAGGACGAGTGGGCGGACCGCCTCAACGGGCTGCCCAAGTACGTCGTGTCCTCCACCACGACCCAGGCCCAGTGGCACAACGGGACGATCCTGGAGGGCGACGTGGTCGAGTCGGTCAGCCACCTGAAGGAGACCGTCGACGGCACCATCGCCGTCTTCGGCAGCCGCACCCTGGTGCAGACCCTGCTCGAGCACGGACTGGTCGACCAGCTCCGCCTGTTCGTCTTCCCGGTCCTCGTCGCCACCGGCGGTCGCCTGCTCGAGGCCGGAGCGCCGGAGTCCCTGCGGCTCACGCACGCCGAGCGGCTCGGGGACAACCTGCAGTTTGTCGTGTACGACGTCGTGCAGGACTGAGCGGCGGACCTTTCCGAGACGGGAGCCCGGGAGCGTCAGCCCCGGGCTCCAGTCGTTCTCGGTCGCCGGTGCGCCCTCGTGGTCCCCGGCGGAGGCGAACGATCCCGCGATCGATGCGACGGTCGGGTCCTGCGCGACAGAGCGCAGCTCCCTCTCGGACGAGTCGAACGCCGAGCGCACGTCGGCCGAGGTGAGTCCGAAGACCGTCTCGGTCACGTGGGTCACCGTCCCGTCGGGGTGGAACGTGCGGACCTCGCTCTGTGCGCGGGCAGTCGCCAACACCGCGGGTTCGGTCGGCGGCGACTTCGGCACCGTGTACATCCCAGGCCCGACAAGCTCTTCTGGCGCCCTGACCGCCACCGAGGTAGTCGACATCGTCACGTCGCCGTCGGAGTCGGTCTGCACCGTGCAGGAGATCTGGTACGGGTCCGGCTTCGGGGGGCATGACGGGTGGTCCGGTGTGTCGACCCCGCGACCGACGAAGACCTCCCAGGTGTGACGATCTGTGTCGCCGAAAATGACATAGGCCGCATCGGCCTGGTCGGCGCCGGACACGGGCAAGGTCTTGCCCTCCGCCGAAATCAAGACGGTGTGACCGTGCGTCGTGCCGACAGATCCGGCTAGCAACTTCGCAGCCGTGCGCTTCAGGAGCTCTGGGGCGTCGCTGCGTGACACGGCCGGACGTGCGCCGGCGCCAGGGCCGGCGTGGACGGCACTCCCCGCAGCGAGCGCCAGTGCGCCAACCAGACAGGTGACACCCACCACCACAGCAGCACCGATGACCTTCGGCCACCTTCCCCAGGTCACCACGTCGGGTTGTCCTTCCAGGTGCTGAGGGACGTGCTGGTCAATGCGCATTGATAGTTGTCATCGGTCCAGCAGATGGCGACGCGGGTCCGCTTGATCATCCGCTGGGTCTGGAGGGTGGCTGTCCAATTCTTCCATCCGGTGCCGCACCCGTCGTTGTTGTGGCCGCGCACTGCACTCATTGCCTCGGCGCCATCTCCCATCTCCGACACGAAGTAGAAACCAGTTCCGAAGCCGTCAGCCGGGCAAAGATCCGCAACGCTCAGGTCGTAGTTGAACTTGAACTTTCCCGTGAACTCCAGATTTCCCGCGACTTCGCCGGACCCACTGATGGGCCCGTCCGCGGAGGACTGGGTGTCGACGTGATAGACGGGCGGTACTGCTACCGCAGCGGTCATGGTCAACAGTCCTGCAGCTCCGGCCGCGGCTGCGACAACCACTCTCGATAGGCCCCGCTCAATTGAGTCCATGCATCCGAAGACACCGACAGGGACGCGCTGTCACGCGCATGAGCGGCCGTCCCGCTCACAGCACCGTGATCGGGATGGCCCTCCGGTGCTCGAACTCGAAGGCGGCCCCGGTCGAGAACCGGGTCACCGCGACCTCGCTCGCCTCCGCGACGGGCTCGTCGCGGCGCACGACGTAGGCGGTCCAGGACTGCTCGGTCCCGGTGACCTCGATGTCCAGGTACGGGTCGACGGCACGGACGGCGGCCTGCAGCGGCGCGGTCCTGCCGGGGCCGACGATCGAGATCCAGCTGCCGTCCTCGTGGGCCGGACCGTGCAGCACCGCGACGGCGCCGTCCACCGAGGCCGTCACGTACGCCGCGGGGTTCAGCAGGGGGTGCAGCTCGAGGACGCGCAGCGCGCCGGCCTCGTCGGCCGGGAGGTCGAGGGCCGCCCTGATCCGGCCCGCAGCGACGCCGGCGATGCCGACCAGCTGCTTGGTCGCGATCTCCAGGCAGTCGTCAGCCTCGGTGCGCCGGTCGACCGCGCGCAGGAAGCCCAGGTTGAGCAGGTGCATCTGCAGGCACACCTCGTCGGCGATCCGGACCAGCGCCGAGTGCGAGAACTCGGTGAAGTCGAGGTCGGCCAATAGCTCACCGCTGTAGTCCGAGCGGCCCTCCTCGTCGACGTCGATGGGGGCCAGCTCGGTGAGCGCCGCGCGCGAGGACCGCAGCGCGGTGCAGTCGGGCGACTCGACCACCGGTGGGTAGGACTCGTCGATGATCACGGTCCACGCGCAGTGCGGGCTGCGATCCGCCGGCACCCGCGGTGGGCGGTGCACCGGCCGGACCTGAGCCCTGGGGTTCGTGGCCACCGCGGTCGCGTCGAACGTCGGGTCCTCGATGTCGTGGCACATGCTGCGCACGTACTCCGGGCCCATCGGCTCGACGTCCATCAGGGCACCGCAGTGGTCGAGGTGGAACTCCCCGTGCCAGCGGTCGTGGACGGTGTAGCGGAAGTCCATGAACTGCGGCGGCGCGCCGATGTCGAGCTGGAGACCCTTGAAGATCGTCAGCACGTCGGTGCCCTCGTAGCGCAGCGCCTGCTGCATCCGGCGGGTGTAGACCGGGCTGGCCGCCATCCACTCCTCGATCGCGACCTGCGCCATCCCCTCACGCCCGAACGCGCTGATGCACCACGCCATCCCCGACCGGTCGATGAGCTGGCCGATGAGCAGCAGCTCGGGGACCAGCACGGCGAGCTGGTCGCGCGAGAGCGAGTCGTAGCGGCTGCGCGGAACAGTCATCTCAGGGTGACCCGTACCGGCAGCGAGGCGTACCCGCGCACGTTGGCGGAGTACATGCGGACCGCCTCGTCGTGCTTGACCTCGACGCTCGCGACCCGCTCGACGAGCTGCTGGAGCGCGATGTTCGCCTCGAGACGGGCCAGGTTGGCTCCGAGGCAGAAGTGCCGGCCACCGCCGAAGGCGATGTGCTTGGACAGCTCGGCCTTGTCGCGCCGGATGTCGAACTCCTCGGCGTTCTCGAACACGTCGTGGTCGTGGTTGGCCGAGCCGACGTTGATCAGCAGCTGCGAACCCGCCGGGCAGGTCACCCCACCGATCGTGACGTCCTGCAGGGTGTGCCGTGCGAGCAGCTGGCTGGAGGCCTCGTAGCGCAGCGTCTCCTCGATCCACGGCGCGATCAGGTCCGGGTCGGCGAAGACGGCGGCCTGCTGCTCGGGGTGGCACGAGATGTTGGCGACGGCGTTGCCCAGCAGCTTGGTGGTGGTCTCGTTGCCCGCCACGACCATCAGGAAGAGGAACGCGGTCAGCTCACCGTCGGTCATCCGGTCGCCCTCGTCCTCGGCCAGCATCAGGGCGGTGACGAGGTCGTCGGCCGGTGCCTTGCGACGTGCGGCGAGCAGGTCGGCGAAGTATCCGAACATCTCCATCGAGGCGTCCATGCCGGCTTGCGGCACGTCGCGCAGCCCGTCCTCGCGCACCACCAGCAGGTCGGCGAGCCGGCGCACCTCGTCGCGGTCGGCGCGCGGGACGCCGAGCAGCTCGGAGATGACGTCCATCGGGAACTTGCCGGCGAAGTCGACGATCCAGTCGAGGTCCGGACCCAGTGCGAGCGCGCTCTCGAGGTGCTCGAGGCTGATCGCGGTGATCCGCGGTTCCATCTCCGCCACCCGCTTGGGCGTGAACCCGCGCGAGACGAGCTTGCGCAGCCGGGTCTGCTCCGGCGGGTCCATGCCGAGGAACGACATCACGACGTGCGCGTTCTCGTTCCAGGCGCTCTTGTCGAGCGTGACGCCCATCTTGTTGGAGTAGACGTCGTCGGTGCGCCACGCCTTGTGGATGTCGGCGTAGCGCGACATCACCCAGAAGTCGTGCTCCTCGTTGTGGAAGAGCGGCGCCTCGGCACGCAGGCGCGCGTACGTCGGGTACGGGTCGTCCTGCAGGGCGTGGTCGTAGTGGTCGAAGTGCAGCGGGCAGCCGCCGCCGGCCGACTCAGCAGTGGTCATCAGACATGGCCTTCCATGATCACGGCCACGACGTCGTCGAGACGCTGGCTCAGGTCGTCGTAGGTCATCAGGCCCATGCCGGCCTGCAGCAGGGCTCCGGAGAACGCCAGGGTCAGCGCCTCGACCACGCGCGGGTCGGCGGGTTCGCCGATCGCCTCGCGGAAGCGGGTCACGAACTCCGCGCCGATCACCAGGCGCAACCGCTCGACCTCGGGGTCGGTGCCGAGGAGCGCGATGTTGGCCGCGGTGGCGAGGTTCGGCGACCGACCGAGCATCGCGGCGAAGTGCCGGGTGACTGCGCGGATGCGGTCGACGGCGGTCGCACCGGTCGGCTCCGGTCCGGCGTCGGTGACGATCTTGCGCCAGAACAGCTCGGCGAAGAGGTGGTTCTTCGAGGCGAGGTAGGTGTACGCCGTCGCCGGCGAGACCCCCGCCCGCTGGGCGACGGTGCGGATGGTCAGCGCGTCCGGCCCGGCCTCCTCCAGCTCCGCCTCACCGGCGAGCAGGAGCTTGTCCACGGTCTCGGCCTGACGCGGGTTCAGGCCGAGCCGCAGGTGCGAGGTCACGGGTTCGGTGGCCATCTCAGCCGTCCTTCTCCGGGCGGCCCTTCGCGATCGTGTCCTCCACGAGGCTGTTGAGCCGCGAGCCCACCGGCCAACCGGCGTAGTGGCAAGCCACGATCACGAGCTCGCGCAGCTGGGTCTCGTCGAGCTCACCGGCCTTGTACGCCGCCGGGATCTGGATGCTGAGCACGTCCTGGGCGCCGTGCGTGCAGAGCATGCCGATCAGGAAGATGCGGCGTTCGCGGTCGGTCAGCCCAGGGCGGCTCCAGATGTCGCCGAAGAGGTGGTCCGCGGTGTAGCGGAAGAAGTCGCCCTCCATGTCGTTCATCTCGAAGCCGTAGACCTGCTCCATCTTCTCCAGGCCCTTGCGGCGGATCTCCGGGCGACCCTCGAACTTCTCGCTCACTTCTCTGCTCCGTTCGTCGCGAACCCGAGCGCGCGGCCCAGGTGCTCCAGCGCGTAGTGCGCCATCGGGACCTCGACGCCGAGCCGGTCGGCCAGCTCGATGGCGTGGGAGAGGTCCTTCTCCCCGATCAACCGGACGTGGGTGAAGATCGAGGTCCAGCCGTCGTCGGGCGCCAGCGACGCGGTCGTGGAGCGGTGCATGATCGCGCCGGGACCGCCGGTGATCGAGTCGGTGTGCCGCACGATCCGCCCCAGGGCCTGCAGGTCGATGCCCGCCGCCTCGGCCAGGCGGAGCGCCTCGCCGGTGGCGGTGAAGGCGACGAAGTGCAGCAGGTTGCGGGCCAGCTTGGCCGCGGTGCCGTTGCCGATCGGTCCGCAGTGCACGACTTCGGAACCCATCAGCCGCAGCGGGCCCTCGGCAGCGGCGTACGCCGCCTCGGTGCCGCCGACCATGATCGCCAGCGTGCCCGCACCGGCGCCCATCGCCCCGCCGCTGACGGGCGCGTCGACGACGAGCAGGTCGTGGCGGCCGCCGAGGTCCTCCAGGCGCGGGGGGAGGTCCGGGGAGATGGTCGAGTGCACCACCACGACGGTGCCGGGCCTGGCAGCGCCGAGGATCTCCCCCATCACCTCACGGACCTGGTCGTCGGTGTTGACCATGACCGAGATGAACGAGCACTCGCCCGCGAGCTCGGCCACCGAGGCAGCCGCACGCGCACCGCCCTTCTCCAGCTCGGCGAGCGGCTCGGGGGCGATGTCGAAGACGGTCAGACCGCCGTCCCACGCGAGCAGCCGCTTGGCCATCGGCTTGCCGATGTTGCCCAGCCCGATGAAGCCGGCACGCTGCTGGTCCGCGGTGCTCATGCGCGGAAGACCTGCCCGCCGTCGACGTCGAGGATCTGGGCGGTGACCCAGGAGGCCTCGTCGGAGAGCAGGAACAAGCAGGCGCCGACCATGTCCTCGGGCTGCCCGATCCGCTTGATCGCCAGGCTGTTCCTCACGATGTCGTGGGCAGCACTGCCCGCCTGGGTCCGGGTCGCGGCGGTGTCGACCGGACCCGGCGCGATCGCGTTGACCCGGATGTTCTGACCGCCGAGCTCGTGGGCGAGCTGCTGGGTCAGGCCGTTGATGCCGACCTTGGCCAGACCGTAGAAGCCGGAGTAGAGCCAGGCAGCGGTCGAGGACTGGTTCACGATCGACCCGCCGCCGCGCTTGGCCATGTGGCCGTAGACCGCGCGGGTGACGATCAGCGCGCCGTCCATGTTCACGCCCATGAACTTCTTGTAGTAGTCCCAGTCGACGGTGATCAGCAGGTCGAAGGCCATGTCGCCGTAGATGGCGGCGTTGTTGACCAGCAGGTCGATGCCACCGAAGGCTTCGACGCACGCGTCGGCCATCGCGGTAGCGGAGGCTGCGTCCGCGACGTCGGTCCGCACGAAGATCGCCGTGCCGCCGGCTTCCTCGATCGCCGCTACGACCTGCTTGCCGGAGTCCTCGTTGAGGTCGGCGACGACCACCGAGGCACCCTCGGCGGCGAGTGCCTTGGCGTAGGCCTCGCCGATGCCCTGGGCGGCGCCGGTGACGATGGCGACCTTGTCCTTGAAACGCATGCTGTGTCCTTCGCTCGTTCGGTGGTCCATCTCAGGCGGGCTCGGCGATCGTCTTGGTCTCCAGGTACTCCTCGAACCCGGCGACACCCATCTCCCGGCCGATGCCGGACTGCTTGTAGCCGCCGAACGGGGCGTCGGGGCTGAACCAGACGCCGCCGTTGACGGCGAGCGTGCCGGTGCGGATCCGCCTGGCCACCGCCTTCGCGCGCTCCAGCGAGCCGGAGTCGACCGAGCCGGAGAGCCCGTACGCCGAGTCGTTGGCGATCCGGACCGCGTCGTCGTCGCCGTCGTGCGGGATCACGACGAGCACCGGACCGAAGATTTCCTCCTGCGCGAGGCGCGAGGAGTTGTCGAGGCCGGCGATGACGGTCGGGGCGATCCAGTAGCCGTCCTGGTCGATCACCGATCCCCCGGTGGCGAAGGTGCCGCCCTCCTGCTCGGCGAGCTGGAGGTAGGAGGCGACCCGGTCGCGCTGGACCGCCGAGATCACCGGGCCGCAGATCGTGCCCGGGTCGGTCGGGTCCTTGGCGCCGATCGACTCCATCGTCGCGGCGGCGACCTGCACCGCCTCGTCGTACTTCTCGCGCGGGACGACCAGGCGCGTGGTGATCGCGCAGCCCTGGCCGGCGTGGATGCAGGCGGCGAACGCGGTCGCTCCGGCGACCGCCGCGACGTCCGCGTCGTCGAGCGCGATCGCGGCGGACTTGCCGCCGAGCTCGAGGAACACCTTCTTCAGCGTCGGAGCGGCCGCGGCCATGATCGCGCGCCCGGTCTGGGTCGATCCGGTGAAGGAGACCATGTCGATCCGCGGGTCGGTGGTCAGCACGGCGGCGACGTCGTTGGAACGCGGCGCGACCACGTTGAACACCCCGGCGGGGATGTCGGTGTGCTCCGCCGCGAGCCGGCCCAGCTCGTAGGCCAGCCACGGGGTGTCCGGCGCGGGCTTGAGCACGACCGTGCAGCCGGCGGCCAGCGCGGGGGCGACCTTGGCGAGGTTGATCTGGGTGGGCACGTTCCACGGCGTGATCGCCGCGACCACGCCGACCGGCTCGCGCCGTACCGTGCGACGGCTCGGGATGCCCATCGGCTCGGCGACACCGAGGTCGGTCTCCCACGCGTAGGACGCCGCGGTGTCGGCGACGAACGTCAGGCCGTCGACAGGGCCGTCGAACCCGGCGGCACCGATCATGAAGCCGGGCATGCCGACCTCGGCCGTGGTGAGCGCCTTGAAGTCCTCGGCGTGGTCGTAGAGCGCCCGCTGCAGCTGGCGGATGCAACGCACGCGGAGCTCGTGGTCGGTCGACCAGCCGGTCTCGTCGAACGCCCGGCGCGCGGCGGCGATGGCGGCCTCGACGTCCTCCGCAGTGCTGTTAGGCGCGTGCCCGATCTCGGCGCCGGTGGCAGGGTTCAGGATCGGGTACGTCGCGCCGTCGCTCGCCGGGACGAGCTTGCCGTCGATGAGCTGGAGCGGTGCCGGGGTGCTCATCACTTGACCTCCGTCGGAGCCTGGGTCAGGTAGTCGCCGCGCTCGACCGGCGGCGGCCAGACCGGGGAGGGGATGTCGGCGTAGGTGTAGTGGCCCGGTACGCCGAGGCCGCTGACCGACATCCGCTTGAGCAGCGTCTCGGGAGCCTTGTCGGCCTTGATGATCTCCAGGAACGTGTGCGCGGTCGACGGCATGTCGAACCAGTCGCGCTGCCAGGCGAACTTGAGCAGGCCCTCGTCGGGGCCGGAGGTCTGGCGCTCGACGCCGAACCACGAGCCGCCGATGCCGAGGATCTCGAACTCCTTGCCGGCGTCGTCCAGGATGCCCGACCTCTGCTTCCAGAAGCCGACGATCATGCCCTTGGCGTCGTCGATCAACGAGGCCTGGTAGTCGTAGTGCCAGCCGTCGAGGCCGTCCATCTCGATGCCGATCGCCCAGTCGCGGATCTGGTCGCGCCCGACCGCCATGAAGTGCTCGTCGGGGGCGTACATCCAGCCGTACGTCGCGTCGATCGCGTAGTGCTCGGCCATGATCCGCCAGTCGCCGATGCGCTCGGCCTCGCGGTTGACCTCCAGCCACGATTCCCAGAACTCCTCGAGCTCGGCCCGGGTGTGGTCGCTAGTCATTCTTCCTCCAGTGAGAGAGCCATGGCGGGGCAGTACTTGACCGCCCGGACGACCTGCGCGCGCAGGTCCTCGGGCGGGTTCTCGTCGAGCACGACGACCTTGTCCTCCTCGACGTCCAGGCCGAAGACGTCGGGTGCCTCGAACTGGCACATCTGGTGGCCCTGGCAGAGCTCGAGATCAGCAGCGACCTTCACGACCGCCTCCGGTACTTCACCGTGCACGGCTTGGCGAGCTGGATGACCATCTTCGAGGTGTCGTCGCGGTAGTCCTCGGAGGGCTGCGTCATCTCGAAGGTGTAGTCGCGCAGGAGGACCGAGAAGATCGCCTTGAGCTGCATCATGGCGAAGGCGTTGCCCACGCAGCGGTGCTTGCCGGCGCCGAACGGGATCCAGGTCCAGCGGTTCTGCAGATCGGCCTGGTTCGGGTCGAGGTAGCGGCTGGGGTCGAAGGCGTCGGGGTCCGGGAAGTCCGCGCCGATCCGGTTCGAGACGCGCGGGCTGGCGCCGACCATGGTGCCGGCCGGCAGCAGGTGACCGCCGATCTCGTAGTCCTCCTGCGCGACGCGCAGCAGCAGGATCAGCGGCGGGTGCAGGCGCAGCGTCTCCTTGAGGGCGGCTTCGAGCTGCGGGATCGATCGCAGCGCCTGGAAGGAGACCTCGACGGGACCTTCCGGCCCGTCGGCGTACAGGTCGTCGAGCTCACTGACGATCGTCGTCATCGCGTCGGGGTTGCGCAGCAGCTCGATGAGCGTCCACGCGGCGGTGCCCGAAGAGGTGTGGTGCCCGGCGAACATCATCGAGATGAACATGCCGGTGATCTGGTCGGCGGTGAAGTGGTCGGTGCCGTCCTCGTTCTTCAGCGAGATCAGCACGTCGAGCAGGTCGCGGTCCTCCCGGGCGACCTTGCCGCGCACGTGCCGCTTGTCGATGATCGCCTGGACGAGGTCGACGAGCTTGAGACGCGCAGCGTCCCGGATCTCGAAGGACTCCACGCCCTCCATGTACGGGTCGACGTACGCCAGCGCATCCGTGCCCCGCTCGAGCTCGTGGTAGTACTCGGCGAACCGGCCGTCGAGCTCGGAGCGGAACGGCATCCCGATCAGGCAGGCCGAGGTCGTGTAGATCGTCAGCTCGGCGAAGAAGTCGAGCAGGTCGATCTCGCCCTCCTCGCCCCAGCCGGCGACCATCTGGTTGATCTCGTTCTCGATGGTGCTGGCGTGGCCGCGCATCATCTCGCCCTTGAGCGCCTGGTTCTTCAGCGCCTCCTGGCGCTGCTCCGGGGTGGTGTCGAAGACGACGCCCTTGCCGAAGATCGGCGTCATGAACGGGTACGCCGCCGCCTGGTCCAGGATCTCGTCGGGTGCCCGGAAGAACGCCTCGTTGGCCTGCGCCCCTGTGACCAGCACGACGTCGCGGTCGGCGAGCCGGAAGCGGCCGATGTCGCCGCACTCCTCGCGGACGCGGTGCAGCAGGTCGATCGGGTCCTCACGCAGGTCCTCGAGGTGCCCGTGCTCGGAGCCGGGGAACCGCCGCGAGACCTCCTTGATGCCCTCGATGCCGACGCTCGTGGTCCTCACTTGTCCTCCAACGGTGCTTCGGGGTTGACCTCGACGAGGTTCAGGTGGATGCCGCGCGGCTGGCCGACGACGTTCGCGATCGCGTCCGCCAGCGCCGCGGGCTTGAGGAAGTGCGAGTGCCGGGCGAGCCCGAACTTGATCCAGCCGGTCAGCACGTCGGCCGCGGCCGCGTCCTCCCAGTCGGTGCCCATCTCGCTCCAGGTCGGGCCCGGCCGCACGAGGGAGATCCGCAGGCCCGAGCCCTCGAGCTCCATCTGCATCGCGTGTGCCATGCCCTCCAGACCCCACTTGCCGGCGGCGTAGGAGGACATGAACGGGCGGGCCCGCACGGCGACGTCGGAGCTGACGAAGACCACGTCACCGCGGCGGCGCTCGACCATCCCGGGCACGAAGGCACGCACCAGTCGGTGCGCCCCGAGGAGGTTGAGGTCGATCTCGGCGGCGAAGCGCTCGGTGCTCACCTCGTGAATGGTCCCGGGGGCCACGTGGCCGGCGTTGGAGACGAGCACCTCGACCTCGCCGAGGTCCTTCTCGACCGCCTTCGCGAACGCCTCGACCGACGCCTCGTCGGTCACGTCCAGCGGGTGCGCGACCGCCTCGCCGCCCTCGGCCCGGATCTGGGCGACGACCTCCTCGCACTTCTCGACGCGGCGCGCACCGAGCGCCACCGGGTAACCGGCGGCGGCGAGGGTCAGCGCGGTGGTCGCGCCGATGCCGGAGGACGCGCCGCTGACGACGGCAGGCCGGCGGTCGGGGTGGATCGGCTTGGGCATGTGCGGTGAGCCTCACTGGACACTTGATTGGACAGGTGTCCAGTTCTACTCCTGATGGAAGGCCTCCGCAAGGGGTTCAGGCCGATTCGGTGCTCGGTTCTGGTCCCGGTATGCTTCTCGCTCGTTGGCCAGGTAGCTCAGTTGGTACGAGCGTCCGACTGAAAATCGGAAGGTCGGCGGTTCGACCCCGCCCCTGGCCACAGACACAGTCCGCCCCCGCCGGTTCCGGTGGGGGCGGACTCGTTTCCGCAGCTTCCGGGCCTCAGGCCGCAGCGCCCGGTCCCGCCTCGACGTCGACGTCGACCGCGTGCATCGGCTCACCGCAGTGCGAGCACCGCAGGTCGACGCTGCTCACCTCGCCGCACGCGTGGTGGCGGTAGAGCACCGGTGGGCCCGCCGTGCCGGCCAGCCACTTGTCACCCCAGCCGACCATCACCATCAGCACGTCGACGAGCTCGGTGCCCTTGTCGGTGAGGTGGTACTCGTGGCGCGGGCGGTTGTCGTAGGGCCGGCGCTCGAGGACGCCGTGCTCGACGAGGTGGTTGAGCCGCTCGGTGAGGACCTTGCGCGAGATGCCGAGGTCGGCCTGGAGCTGCTCGAAGCGGTGCATCCCGACGTACACGTCGCGCAGGACCAGGGGCGACCAAGGTTCGCCCACGACGTCCAGGGTGCGCGCGATCGAGCAGGCCATCTCGCCGAAGTCGGTGCGTTGCATGGGACGAGTCTAGCAGTTGGAGTTCCCTCAAGGAACTCTCTGTGCTACGGTCACGAAGTCTCTTCAAGAAACTCCAACCGGAAGGAAAGCCGATGCCCTCCCTCGCCACCGCCCTCGATCCCGAGCTCCGCCGCCTGCTCGACGGAACCCCCGTCGCGCACGTCGCCACCGTGCTCCCCGACGGCGCACCGCACTCGGTGCCGGTATGGATCGGGACCCGGGGCGACCACGTCGTGATCCTGACCGGACCGAGCTCGCAGAAGGCACGCAACCTGCGCCGCGACCCCCGCGTGGCGATCTCGCTGACCCCCGCCGACAACCCGCACCACCCGGTGGTCCTGCGCGGCAACCTCGTCGCCTGGCTCGACGGAGCCGAGGGCTGGGAGGTCGTCGACGGGATCGCGCAGAAGTACCTCGGCACCGACTACGGCCGCGACCAGGAGCGCGTGGTGGGCCTGATCGAGGTCGAGCACCTCAGCATGGGGATGTGATCGCGATGGCAAGCGTCGTGACCGATGAGCAGATCCAGGAGCTGGCCGCCACCGCGCGTCCGTTCAGCCTCGTCCGGCTGAGCTGGGCGCCGCAGCGCCACCAGGACGGCGCCGAGGCCATCGAGCTCGAGCACCAGCGCCGGATGGTCTCGCTGCGCGCGGACGGCGTCATCGCCGTCCTGTGCCCGGTGCTCTCGGAGACCGTCTCGGGCGTCGCGATCATGAACGAGGAGCCCGAGCGGGCCCGGGAGATCATGGCCGCCGACCCGTGCGTGCAGGCCGGGATGATGACGTGCGAGGTGCTGCCGTGCCTTGCCTTCCCCGGAGACACGGTCCCCGGCTGAGGCCTCAGCGCGCCGGCGCGACGTACGTGCCGTGCCCGGTCGGCAGCGGCAGGTCGAGCGTCGTGACGATGCCCGGGCCTGCCGCACGCACGTCGGGGATCGCGTTCACGATCCGGCCGCACGCCGCGACGATCGCGGCGTGGTTGTGGTCTCCGTGCTCGCTGCTCGGCACGATGTCGACGACGTAGCTCGGCTCGCCGGTGATCTCGACGCGGTAGGCGCCACCCCCGCCGGCCGGGCTGGCCCAGTCGGGCCGCAGGTCCTCGCGGGTGCGCGTCACGTGCTCGACCACGATCGCGGGGTGACCCTCGACCATGCCGGAGATGGAGAAGTGCAACGCGGCAATGGTGCCCTTCTCGATGGTGCCCGCCGCGATCTCGTAGGTCTCCGGCGAGGGCTCGGCCTCCCAGAACTCGACGATCTCGTCGACCTCGACTCCGATCGCCTTCGCCATCATCCGGATCGCGGTACCCCAGGCCAGACCGAGCACGCCGGGCAGGAACAGCATCGGCGTGGAGTCCACCGGGTGGCCGAAGCCCATCAGGTCGAACATCACCTCGGCCCCGTCGTACGTCGCGTAGTCGGCGAGCTCGTAGCACTTGATCTGCTCGATGCGCTGGCATGTGCTGGCCAGCGCGAGCGGGACCAGGTCGCTGGCGAAACCCGGGTCGACGCCGGTGATGTAGACGGTCGCGCCGCCCGCCTGCGCGGAGGCCTCGACCTTCTCGATCACCCGCTCGGGCATCGTGCCCCACGGGAACTGGAGCGTCCCCGGAGCCGACCCGACGACGTCGATGCCGGCCTCGAGCAGCCGGCGGACGTCGCTGGTGGCCTCGACCGGGCGGGTGTCCCCCATCGCGCAGTAGACGACGCACTCCGGCCGCGCGGCGATCAGCTCGTCCAGGCTGCCGACCGCGGCGATGCCGGTGACCACGTCAAGACCGGCGAGCTCGCCGGCGTCCTTGCCGATCTTCTCGGGGCTGGAGGTGCTGACCGCGACGAGCTCGAAGCGGTCGTCCGCGATCAGCTGGCGCAGCGTCAGCATCCCGGCGTTGCCGGTGGCGACCTGGGCGACTCGGGTGCTGGCCACGCGAAACCTCTTCTCCTAGAACGTGTTCTAGAAGACAAGGTATCGTCCGGGGCATGGGACGTGTAGAGGACAAGGTCGTTCTGATCAGCGGGGGCGCCCGCAACATCGGCGGCGCGTCGGCGCGGATGCTGGTGGCCGAGGGCGCCCAGGTGGTCATCGGTGACCTGCTCGACGACGAGGGTGCCGCCCTGGCCGAGGAGCTCGGCGAGAGCGCCCGCTACGTCCACCTCGACGTCACCAGCGAGGAGGACTGGAAGGCCGCGGTCGACCTGACCGTCGCGGAGTTCGGCAAGCTGAACGTCCTCTTCAACAACGCCGGCATCTTCAACGGCGGCCAGCTGCAGCGCTACCAGGCAGAGCAGTGGCAGCAGATGATCGACGTCAACCTGACCGGCGCGTTCTTCGGCGCGAAGGCCTCGGCGGACGCGATCATCGCGGCCGGCGGCGGCTCGATCATCAACACCTCCTCCATCGAGGGACTGCGCGGTACCCCCTGGGCGCACGGGTACGTCGCCTCGAAGTGGGGCCTGACCGGTCTGACCAAGTCGCTCGCGATGGAGCTCGCCCCCCAAGGCGTCCGGGTCAACTCGATCCACCCCGGCCGGATCAGCACCCCGGCGACCGACCAGATGCCCGAGGACCTGATCCCGATCCCGCTCGGTCGGCCGGGTCGCCCCGAGGAGGTCGCCACCTTCGTGGTGTTCCTGGCCAGCGACGAGTCGTCGTTCACGACCGGCTCGGAGTTCGTCGTGGACGGCGGCACCGTGATGCACATCCCGACCAACATCTGAGGTAGCTGCGCCGGCCTCGCGCCGGTTCGACCGCTCCAGGCCTGGGCAGGGTCGGTGGGTGGCACGCTCCCGGACCCTGACGCTCGCACTGTGCGCGGGCTACTTCCTGGTGCTCCTCGACGTCACCGTCGTCAACGTGGCGCTGCCCGCGATCGGGCGCGACCTCGACCCCGGCGGCACCGACCTCGCGTGGGTCGTCGACGGGTACGCCGTACCCCTGGCCGCGCTGCTCCTCGTCGCCGGCACGCTGGGCGACCGGGTCGGGCACAGGACCGTCGTGCTGACCGGCTTCGCCGCCTTCGGGCTCGCCACCCTCGGCTGCGCCCTGGCACCGACGCTGCCGGCCCTGGTCGCCGCACGGGCCGTCCAGGGCACCGGGGCCGCCCTGGTCCTGCCGGGCACCCTGGCGATGATGGCCGCGGCAGCCGGCTCCGAGCACGAGCGCACCCGCCAGGTGGCCGTGTGGGCAGCCGTGGGCGGATCCGCCCTGCCGGCCGGACCGCTGCTCGGTGGCCTGCTCGTGCACGTCTCGGGGTGGCGCTCGGTGTTCTGGATCAACGTGCCGGTGATCGCGCTCGCCGTCGTGCCGGTCCTGCGCGAGCGGTCCGCGACCCGTACCCGGACCAACCGGTCGCTCGACCTCGCCGGCGCAGGCCTGCTGGTGGTGGCCGTCGGCTCGGCGGTGACCGCGATCATCGAGCTCGCCCGACGCCCGCTGGCCCTCACCTCCGGGGCGCTCGCCGTCCTCGCGGTCCTCGCGCTGGGCGCCGTCGAGCGGCGGGCACGCGATCCCCTGCTCCGCCTCGACCGGGAAGCCCGCGGACCGCTGCTCGCCGCGGCGGGGGTGGCCGGCCTGATGAACCTGTGCGCGCTCGGCACCCTGTTCCTGCTCACCCAGGCGCTGCAGGACAACCACGGTCTCGGAGCCGCGCGAGCCGGGCTCGTCGTGCTGCCGGGACTGGTCCCGCTCCCGCTGCTGGCGCCCGCCGCCGGCCAGCTCGCCCAGCGCTTCGGCGCCTGGCGGACCGTCGCGCTGGGACTGCTCGTCGGGGGTGCCGGGTTCGCCGGGATCGCCGGGACCGTGCACCAGCCGGTCGGCATCGCCCTGCTGCTCTCGCTGGCCGTGTGGGGATCGGGGCTCGGCATCCTCACCCCGGCGGTGGTGGCGGCAGCATTGCACGCCACTCCGGGTGCGCCCGGGGTCGCGTCGGGCGCGAGCAACACCGCACGCCTGACCGGGGGCGCGCTCGGCGTCGCGGTGATGGGCGCGGTGGCCGGTGCGGCTGGGAGCGATGACTTCCTGACCCGCACCTCGTGGGCGATCGCCGCGTGCGCGGTCGCATTCGGGGCCGCGGGCTCCTTCGCTCTCGTGCGCGCCCGACGCGCACCCGCCTAGCTCAGCGGG
>JBJMIO010000210.1:0-6781 GCA_045806765.1 Marmoricola sp. | reverse complement strand
GTAGGTCGCCCCCGCCACGGCGCGCCACTTCACCCGGAGCCTGGAGCCGTACCAGTCCTGCCCGATCAGGGTGACCCCGCTGACCGTCGGCACGCCGGCACGGGCCTGGGCGCTGGGGACCGCGAGACCGATCACCAGCAGGGGCGCCACGAGGAGAAGGGCGAGGGTCAGGCGGGAGGGAGAACGCACAGGGGGAACTTTCGACGTCGTGACGGCGTGGCCGACTTCGTGACCAATGGATCCAGGTTAGGCACGTACCCCGTCACGCACGCGCGTATTCCGGAACTCCCCGGTCTCGTGGCGGTACTCCGAGCGCAGCAGCACCCGGACCGCGCGCATCGCTGAGTCCACGTCGGCCTGCCCGCCGGCGATGATCCGCGCCCAGCAGTAGGTGCTGGTCACCGAGACCATCACCTCCGCGAGCTCGCGCGGAGCCGGGCCCGGCGGCTGACCGTAGCCCGCGGCCGTCAAGCGGTCGGCGGCCCAGTCCCCCAGCGCGACCACGAGCGGGGCATCCGGCTCCAGCAGCGCGCGCAGCGCGAGCGTCGGCTCGGCGGCGAGGAAGCGCTGGAGCGGGGCGAACTCGCTGGTGACCCGCATGAACGCCTCGATGGTGTCCAGCGCGTGCTCGGTGTCACCGGGCTCGGACTGCTCGGCGAGCCACACCAGGGCCTGGCGGCTGAGGTTCCACAGGACCTGCCCGATCAGCTTCTCCCGGTCGCCGAACCAGCGGTACAAGGTGGCGCGCCCGACGCCGACCTCGAGCGCCAGGATCTGCATGTCGACGCGCTTGCCGGCGAGGAACTGCTGGGTGGCCACGGCCAGGGCGACCTCGGGCGAGGCACCGTCCTCGCCCTCGCTCGCCTCGATGCGCAGCTCGCGTTGCAGCTGGGAAGCCAGATCCATGAGCGGCACTCTACTTGACGGTGAGACATTGCGACCTTATGTTTCACGCCATGCGTCGACTCCTCCCCGCTGCGCTCGCTGTCGCCGCGCTCGTCGTCGTGGCCACCGCCTTCTCCTCCGCCGGCCTCCCGATCCCCTCGGACCCGCGCGACGCCCTGCTGGTCTCCTTCTCCGGCGCGCCCGTCGCCGCCAGGCCGCTCCCGCCGCAGTCGATCCCGGTGCACCCCTTCATGGCGCGCAACGAGGAGAGCAACCTGCACGACGACGCCTACCAGAGCGACGCCTACAACCGAACCGGGCCGCTGGGACACGACCTCAAGCTCACCAGCACCCTGTTCCTCGCGGACTGCGGTTCGGTCACCTTCGACGCGGCCGGGCGGATCGTCACCGTCTGCGTCTCCCCGACCGGTGCCACGCTGCGGCTGATGAACCCCCGGACGCTCGCGACGATCGCCAGCTACCGGCTCCCGAACCGCAAGAACATCGGGTCGTTCTCGTTCCAGAACTTCTCCGGCGGCGGCTACTTCTACCTCGACAACCTCGACCGCGCGGTGGTGCCGACGTTCACCGGCCACATCGTCACCATCGCCGAGCGCGGCGACAAGCTGGTCAAGGTGCGCGACGTCGACGTCTCCCGCGTGACCGGAGGATCAGGCATCCAGTCCGCGCTGCCGGACTGGAGCAACCGCCTCTGGTTCGTCACCGTCTCGGGCAAGGTCGGCTTCGTGACCCCCGGCGGCGCCGTGCACGCGATCAGCCTGCCGGCCGGGGAGACGATCGCGAACAGCTTCGCGATGGACGAGTCCGGCGGCGTCTTCATCGTCTCCACCCGCGCGCTGTACCGCTTCGACGTGAAGGCCGGGAAGCCCTCGGTCACCTGGCGACGGACCTACGACAACGGCTCGCGCACCAAGCCCGGCCAGGTCAGCCAGGGCAGCGGGACGACCCCGACCCTGGTCGGACGTGCGTCCTCGCCCGGCGGTGGTTCGATCGCCATCACCGACAACGCCGACCCGCGGATGAACGTGCTCGTCTTCCGTCGCGGCAAGGCCGGTCCCGGACCGGCGCTGTGCAAGCAGCCGGTCTTCGCCGACGACCTCGGCTCGGACGAGAACAGCCTGGTCTCGGTGCCCGGTGGACTGATCGCGGAGAACAACTACGGCTACACCGGTCCCCTGCCCAAGACCCTCACCACCCGCTCGCCGGACACCGAGCCGGGCGTGGTCAAGGTCGCGGTGAACTACCGCACCGGCGGCTGCCACGTGGCGTGGGAGAACAGGAGCGTCCGGGTGCCGACGGTGGTCAGCAAGGCCAGCCTCGGCGCCGGGCTGCTCTACACCTACACCCACCCGAGCGCTGCCGAGCTGCCCTGGCGTACGCCGCCGGCCCCGAACGCGATCGCGCCCGAGGCGTGGTTCTTCACCGCGCTCGACCTGCGCACGGGCAAGCAGGTCTGGTCCCGGCTGGTCGGCTCGAACCTGGGCTACAACAACAACTACGCACCGGTCAGCATCGGCCGCGACGGAGCGGCGTACGTCGGCACGCTGGGCGGTCTCGTCCGCATCGCCGACTCTGGATGACCAGCCCTCACGCGACGCTGCCGGGCACTAGTCTGGCCCCTCTGGCGCCGCGTGAGGTGGGGAGGGGAGGCCGGATGAGTGTCAGTCCGAGCCTCCGGCTCCTCGGGGTCCTCGCCCTGATGACCGGCTTCGGGCTGGGCGCGATCGCGCTCGGTCCCGACGGCGGCCACATCGGCTACATGTGGCCTGTCGGCCTCGCCTCGGGGGCGATGGTCATCGCTCCGCGACGCGCGACGCCCACGACGGCCGTGACGATCGCGATCCTCGCCACGATCACCTTCGCGGTCGGCGACTTCCCGCTCGCGGTCGCGGCCGGGTACGGACTCGGCATCGCCCTGGAGGGTGCGGTCGCCCAGCGCGTGCTCACCGTCGGCTGGACCCGGCGCTTCAACCTCGCCGAGGTCAACGAGATGGGTCGCTACGCGCTGACCTGCACCGTCGCGGCGGCAACCGGCGCCCTGGTCTTCACCGGGGTCGCGGCGCTGAACGACTTCGCCGTGCCGTGGCGCATCGGGGTGGCGGCGTTCACCACGCACCTGGCCAGCAACGGCGTGCTGCTCGCCCTGTTCCGCGACTTCCGCGGCCCGCCTCCGACCTCCTACCGGGCACCCGAGCGGTTCATGGCCTGGACCCTGACGCTGACCGTGACGGTGGTCGCGTTCATCCCGACGGAGATCCCGAGCGCGGCGTTCCTGGTGATCCCGCTGCTCGGATGGGTCGCCTTCCGCGCCACCACCCAGGAGGCGCTCTTCCAGCTCGTCACCGTCGCGGTGATCACCAGCACGATGAGCAACGAGGGCCTCGGCCCGTTCTCGGACTCCTCGCTGGTCAGCAACCTGAACCCCGAGTTCCGCCACCTTCCCCAGCAGTCGTTCCTGATCGCGTGCGCGATGGTCTCGATCCCCTTCGCGATGGCGGTCGCGATGCAGCGGCGCAGTGCGCAGCAGGCGCTGCGCGAGCGGGCCCGCAGCGAGCTGCTGGTGCAGAGCGCGCGCGGCATCGCGATCATCGGCACCGACCAGATCGGCCGGATCAACCTCTTCAGCCCGGGAGCGCAGACCATCCTCGGCTACGAGCCGCACGAGGTCTACGGGCAGTCGACCCGGATGTTCCACACCGAGGCCGAGCTCGCCAGGCACGCCAAGGACCTGGGCACCGATCCGACGTACGTCTCGGTCGTGCGGGCCACCGGCACGCTGCCACCCGGCACCGCGCGGGTGTGGCAGTTCGTGCGCAAGGACGGCATCCCGCGGACGTTGTCGACGATCCTGAGCCCGGTCACCGACGACAACGACGAGTTCATCGGGTACGTCGCCACCGCCGATGACATCACCGACCGGCTCGACGCGGAGGCCGCGCTGGAGAAGGCCCTGGTCACCGAGCGTCGCGCCGTCCGGCGGCTCACCGAGATCGACCAGGTCAAGGACCAGTTCGTCTCCTCGGTCAGCCACGAGCTGCGCACCCCGATCACCAACATCGTCGGCTACCTCGAGCTGTTGATGGACGGGGTGTACGGCGAGCCGACCGAGCCCCAGGCCGGCGCGATGGCCCGCATCGACATGAACAGCCGTCGGCTGCTGACCCTGATCGACGACCTGCTCACGCTCTCGAGCATGGAGAGCATCGACCAGCGGCGCCGGCGCAGCCAGATCGACCTGGTCTCGGTGATCCGCCGGGCCGAGGAGCTGGTCCGGCCGGGCGCCGCGCAGCGTGACCTCGACGTCCTCCTCGACCTCCCCGCCGAGCCGGTGCCGCTGGTCGGCGATGCCGGCGAGCTCGAGCGCCTGGTGATCAACCTGGCGACCAACGCGGTGAAGTTCACCCCCGACGGCGGCAAGATCGTCATCCGGCTGCTGCCGGCCGGCGCCACTCCCGGTCCGGTGCTCGAGGTCGAGGACACCGGGGTCGGCATCGCCACCGAGGACCTCGAGAAGCTGTTCACCCGCTTCTTCCGCTCCTCCCACGCCCACGAGCTCGGTGTCCCGGGCAGCGGGCTCGGGCTCTCGATCGCCAAGGCGATCGTCGACGTCCACGGTGGCGAGATCGAGGCGACCTCCGTGCTCGGCAGCGGCTCCACCTTCCGGGTCCGCTTCCCCCGCCCCGAGACCGACTAGGGGCTCGCCGGCGGGATCCGGCGCCAGCCGGTGCCGGGGAGAGTCAGCTCGTCGGTCCGCGGGTCGAGGTGACGGCGGGTCGTGATGGTCCTGGCGCCGCTGATGATCGAGTCGACCTGCCAGCTCGCCCCGTGCCGGAGGATCCCGAGCTGGACCACCTCCCAGCTCCCCTCCGGCTCGGTCCCGACCACGACGTACCCGGCCACCTCGACGACCAGGTGGGTCGGTCCGGTCGCCGGACCGGACGTGCTCGAGCGGATCCACGTGTCGGTGCCTTCGTCGAGCCGGCGTCGCCATCCCAGGGAGTTCATGCTGTCGATGTCCCCAGCGGTGGACCGACGATCGACCTCGGGCAGATCCGGCGCCGCGATCACGTCCACGACGTCCTGCCCGTCGAGCCCAGGTCGGGCATCGGTCAGTGCCTGCTCGACGACCACGGCGAACTGCTCCGCGCCCAGACGCGTCGGGCCGTCGCCACGCGCCGCCCTCAGCGCGTCCAGGGTCGGCGGAGCAGTCGGCGGCGTGGGCACCTCGGTCGCCGGTGCGGCACCACGGAGGGGGACCCACGTCCTGCCCTCAGCCTGCGGCGCGTAGGTCGTGCGTGTCGGGTGCGGCTCGGCCGCTCGGTGTCCCGAGCTGCACCCGGACACCAGGGCCGAGCACAGCACCAGGCCGATCAGCGTGGGCTTCACCGGACACCGGCCGCAACGATCGACGCGGTGAACACCCCTGCATATGCCTGCTGTCCCAGGTCGTTGGGGTGGAACGACGCTGAGTCGACCGGGTTCAGCGGCCCGCCGTAGCCGAGCGCTGGCGGGTGGATCCAGGACTGCCCGGCCGTGCAGGCGTTGTGACCGGCGAAGGCCTTGCGCACCGCCTGCCCCACGGACCAGATTCCCGCAGCGCGCGCAGCCTGGGCGATACGTCGGTCCAGGCGCGCCGAGAGCTCGTCCATCATCTCTCGCTCGTCGGGATCGATCCGAGCACAGGCGAGGTTGTCCGAGAAGTCTCCGGGCTCGACCACGTCGGGGTATCCCCCGACCATGACGTCGGCATACGGGTTCGCACGTCGCAGGTTCCGGTAGAGAGCGGCCAGCCGGGGCTCGAGCCGGTCGATGCGCGTGACGAGCGATGCCCTCAGACCCACGCAGGAGGCACTCTGGGCGATGCACGCTGTCAGGATCTTGGAGAACCCAGCGTCGTTGCCTCCGATCGTCATCGTCACGAGCTGCGGCTGACCTGGCCGCGCCGCGAAAGCGCCCCGCATCGCGCGCAGCTGCCGTGGGAGGTCCGGCATGGTGGCGCCGGAGCAAGCGAGGTGATCGACGTGGGACCGTAGGTCCCAGAAGATCTTCAACGCCCAGGCTCCCGAGGTCCGACGACAGGCCAGGTCGGTGTACGGCCTGCTCGATCCGAGACCCGCTGAGTACGAGTCGCCCAGAGCTTCCTCCACCCACCCGGCCGGGATCCCGAACATCCTCCGCATCGCGGCCGTCCTCCAGCTCCCGCGGGTGTAGCCGAGGGCCGGGCTGACCCGAACCTCGTACCGCCGACCCGAGAGCAGCGGGGCGAGGACGAAGCGCGAGCCCGCCACCGGGTAGGGCAGCGTCACCCACCGCATCGCACCGTTGCTCATCACCCGGTAGCCGACGACGTAGGAGCTGGCGTTGGCCGATCGCGCCCAGGCCACCGAGGCCTTCTGCCCGCCGACGGACGCATCGCCGGCGGGCGATGTGGTCACGCTCGCGATCGGCCCCAGTCGCGGACCGCTGATCCGCACCTGGCGCACCGGACCCGGTGCGCCGGTGCTGCTCCCTTTCACCGGGACCAGCCGGAGCTGGTAGAGCCCGCCCGGCACCAGCAGGCCGACCGTCCCGCCGTTGCCCGGCATCGCGTAGGGAAGCCGGTGCCACGCCTCGTGGGTCTGGAGCAGCCGCACCTCGACGTACATGCCGCTCGCACCCGTCCGGGCGCGGTCCCAGGTCAGCGTCGCCGCTCCGGAACCGGCGGACACACCGGGCAACGGTCCGGGGACCGACCACGCGCGGGAGCCGCTGACGTCGGGTGCCGTCGTCCCGACGCCGAGGCGCGCGAGCGCCTCGGAGACCCGCTGGGCGATGAGCGACTCGCCGGTCGGGTTCGGGTGCGTCCCGTCCCAGGTGTCGTGCGCGGCGTCCCAGC
>JBJMIO010000209.1:0-14053 GCA_045806765.1 Marmoricola sp. | reverse complement strand
GAGCCAGATGTAGTCCGCGGCGTGACCACCGGTGGTCCACATCTTCTGCCCGTTGACCACCCAGTCGCCGTTCGCGTCCTTCTTCGCCGCGCAGCGCAGCGAGGCGAGGTCGGTGCCGGCGTCGGCCTCGGAGTAGCCGATCGCGAAGTGCACGTCACCGGCCAGGATCTTGTTGAGGAACATGTCCTTCTGCTTCGGGCTGCCGAACGCCTGGAGCGTCGGCCCGACCGTCTGCAGCGTCACCGAGGGCAGGTGGATGTCGCCGTACGCCGCCTCATTGGCGAAGATCTGCTGCTCGATCTCACCCATGCCCTTGCCGCCGTACTCGACCGGCCAGCCGACGCCCATCCAGCCGTCGTCGCCCATCTGCTTGATGTTGCGGTGGTACGCCGGGCCGTGCCGGTTGTCCATCATCTCCAGCTTGTCCTCCTCGCTGACCAGCGTGGAGAAGTAGGAGCGGACCTCGTCCTTGAACGCGCGCTGCTCCGAGGTGAGCTCCAGGTTCTTGCCCTCGCCCTCCTCGAACCCGACCGCGGCCAGGCTCGCCGCGCGCCCACCGAGCAGGCGGGTGATGTCCTTGGCGCGGGAGAAGTAGTGGTGCAGCGGGTAGGTCTCGTCGACCCCCATGCCGCCGTGCAGGTGGTGGCAGGTCTGCAGCGCGGCCGGGACCCGGTCGGTGAACCAGGCGGCACCGATCGCGAGGTCCTCGGCAGCCGGCTCCCCTGCCGAGACCCGGCGGGCAGCCTCCTCGGCGGCCAGCGAGGTCATCCGGGCGACCACGAAGACGTCGGCGATCTGGACCGCGACGGCCTGGAACTCAGCCAGCTTGCGGCCGAACTGCACCCGCTCGCGGATGTAGCCGGCGGTCAGGTCGAGCGCGCCGGCCGTCAGCCCGCTGCCGAGCACCAGCAGGCCGGCGATCGCGTGCTCACGCAGGACCTGGGCGGCGTTCGCCTCCAGGACCGCGACGGCCGGTGCGTCCTCGAAGCGGTAGCCGGTCTCGCCGCGCCCGCGGGCCTCGTTGGCCGGGACGCTGCGCGAGGAGTAGTTGGCGGTCGCGGTGACACCCGGGCCGGCAGGATCGACCAGCGCGACGCCGGCGTCGGTGGAGACCAGCAGCAGGACGCTCGTGCTGTCCTGGGCTTCGAGGACCGTGACGTCGATCTTGTGTCCGGTGACCTTCCCGTCACGCAGCGTCGTGGTCGGGGCGGTCGGCAGGGCGTTGCCGGGCTCGTTGAGGGCCGGAGCGAGGAGCAGCTTGCCGGCGACGACCTGGGGGATGAGCTTCTGCTGGACCTCGGTCGAGGCGGCGCTCGCCAGCGTCAGCAGACCGGTGGCCAGCGTCTCCCAGACGGGCAGGTCGAGGGCGCGACGGCCGATCTCGTGCAGCAGGACGCCGATCTCGCCGAGCCCGAGACCCTCGCCGCCGTACGCCTCGGGCGCGGCCAGAGCGAGCAGTCCGCCCTGTGCGCAGGCGTTCCAGTCGGCACCGCCCTTGTCCAGGACGTCCGAGATCACCGAACGGATCTCCTCACGCACCTCGTGGACCTCATCTGTTGCAGGCACGTGTGCTCCCTTCGGGCGGAATCATTTCAAGACGATTCATGTCGGAACTAAAACTGGAACCTGTTCTACTCTAGCCTGAGATCGACGGATCGGGCAGTACCCCGGCGATCCTCGTGCCCACTCCCCTGATCAGGAGTCCTCTTGTCGCTCCCCACGCTCCCGACGCTGCTCCGTGAGATGGTCGACGTGCCCGAGGTGGTCGTGCCGAGGGGCCGCTGGCTCGACCTTCCCGGACGCGGTCGGACCTGGCTCACCGACGTCCCGGGACCGACACCGGACGCTCCTGCCGTCATCCTGCTGCACGCCGTCGGGTGCACCGGGATGCTCACCTGGTTCCCGGTCATCACCGAGCTCTCGGCGAAGTACCGCGTCGTGGTGTTCGACCAGCGCTGGCACGGCCGCGGGATCGTCTCCGAGCACTTCTCGATCCGCGACTGCGCCGACGACGTCGCCGCGGTCGCCAACATCCTCGGTCTCGACTCCCCGATCGTTGCCGGCTACTCGATGGGCTCGATCGTCGCCCAGCGCTGCTGGCGCCAGCACCCCAAGCAGTTCGGCGGACTCGTCCTCGCCGCGACCACCGATCATTTCCGCACCACCGGCCCGGAGCGGTTCTTCCACCAGACGATGGAGTACGGGATGGGCGCCTTCCGGACGCTGTCGCGCTCCAAGACCGTCAACGCCGCGGCCCGGCTGACCACCGAGGTCCTCCTCGACCCCACCGACACCCACCAGTGGGCGCTCGCCGAGTGGCGCAGCACCTCCTCGTGGGCCGTCGCCCAGGCGGTGGCATCCCTGGGCCGGCACCACTCGACCCCGTGGCTCGCGAAGATCGACATCCCCACCGCGGTGGTGGTGACGACCAAGGACAAGGTCCTCTCCCCCGAGCGTCAGCGCGTCATCGCCGCCACCATCCCCGGCGCCACGGTCCACGAGGCCGACTGCGGCCACGCCGGCTGCGTGCTCGACTCCAAGGTCTTCGTCCCGGCCTTCCTCGAAGCCGTCGACACGACCGCAGGCCGTCGGGCGAGCATGCTCAAGGTCGCCGCAGCGCGCGCCTGAGTCGACTGGGCCCGTTCGGCTACGCGCCGATCACGGCGGCGTGCAGGGCGTCGAGCTCCTCCGGGAAGTGCTTCGCCAGCGACGCGATCTCGGGCATCTGCTCGCGACACGCGATCAGGCCGACGTGCATCTGGCCGTTGCTGCTCATCACGGTGACGTTCAGGCCCGCGCCGTGGAAGATCGGGCCGAGCGGGTAGAAGCCGAGGATCTTCGCGCCCATGAAGTAGAGCGGGACCGGCGGGCCGGGGACGTTCGAGATGACCAGGTTGTGGATCACGGGGCCCTTCTCGGCGAGCTTCAGCTTCGCCACTGCCCGCACGGCGAGACCGAAGGTGCGGGGGGCGGCGAACTCGGCCCAGTCCTGGAGCGTGTCGGCCGGGATGGCCTTGTGGTGCTCCTTGGCGTGGGTGTTCGCCTCCGCCAGCTGCTGGAGCCGCTCGACCGGGTCCTCGATGTCCGTGCCGAGCTTGGTGAACATCGAGGACACCTTGTTGGTGCCGCTCGACTTCGTCGAGGTCTCGTGCACCGAGACCGGGACGCTGGCCAGCAGCGAAGTCTCGGGGAGCTCGTCGCGCTCGGCGAGGTAGCGGCGCAGCGCCCCGCCGCTGATCGCGAGCACGACGTCGTTGACGGTCGCGCCCTCGACCGCGTGCCGGATCTCCTTGATCCTGTCCAGGGAGATGTCGACGTACGCGACCGAGCGCTTGCCGGTGATGTTGCCGTTGAAGGACGTCCGCGGTGCGGTCAGCGGCGCAGCCATCGCGGTGCCCTGGCGCGCCCGGCTGATCGTCCGGGTCACGGTCCGGGTCGTCGGTGCGAGCAGCTTGACGAGCTGGAACGGCTTGCCGAGGTTGTTGAGCATCCCGCGACCGAACAGCTCCCAGTCGCCGGGCGCCTGGCCGTAGTGCTCGCCCATCGGCGTGAGGTCCAGGAGGGGCGCGCCCGGCTCGAGGCTGCAGAGGTAGGAGATCAGGTTGGAGCCCGAGATGCCGTCGACGGTCGCGTGGTGCATCTTGGTGAAGATCGCGATGCGGCCGTTGTCGAGGCCCTCGATGACCCACATCTCCCACAGCGGGCGCGAGCGGTCCAGCGGGATGCCGGCCATGTGGCCGCAGAGCTTGGACAGCTCCGCGGCGCTTCCGGGCGACGGTACGGCGAGCCGGTGGACGTGCCGGTTGATGTCGAAGTCGTTGTCGTCGACCCAGACCGGGTGGTCGATCTCGAGCGGAACCTCCTTCAGCTTGCGCCGGAAGGCGGGGATCGTCGAGATCCGCGCCGCGAGGTCGGCCTTGAACGCACCGAACGAGTAGTCCTCGGGGATCGTGGTGGGATCGAGCTGGATGATCCCGCAGACGTGCATCAGCTGCGCCGAGCTCTCCAGGTAGAGGAAGCTGGCGTCGAGGCCGCTGAGACGTTCCATGGACGGATCATAGAGCCGAATGGAACGTGTTCTTGTTCTCATCTCGGGCGCCCGGCCGGCCGGTACGCTCGAAGCATGGGTTTCCAGCGCCGCCGCGTCGTCACAGCACTCCTCGCAGCCAACGCCGTCCGCCCGCTCGGCCGCCGCGCCGGCGCGCTGGGATTCGCCTTCGGCTGGCCCACCACCGAGCTCGCCCCACAGCTGCTCGCGCTGACCGCGGTGGACACCGCGCAGGCGATCGTGCGCGGTCGGGCCTCGAAGAGCGGACTGCTGCTGGCCGGCCTCTCGGCCGCGGCACTGGGCTACGTGATCACCGGGGCCCGCGGAGCCGGAGCGCTGGCCGAGCGGTCGCTGGTCGAGTCGCTGGGCACCGACTACCTCGAGCAGATCCCCGACCGGCCCGCCGACGCCGACCTCAAGACACCGATGCGCGACCTCGCCCGGCCCTTCGCGATGATGAAGCCGGGCGTCGAGGTCATCCGCGACATCAACTACCGCGCGGGCGGCAGTCGCGCTCGCCTCGACATCTACCGGCCCGAGGGTGTCAACCTGACCAACGCCCCGGTGCTGCTCCAGGTCCACGGCGGCGGCTGGACGATCGGTGACAAGTCCCAGCAGGGACTGCTGCTGATGAACAGGATGGCCGCGCGCGGCTGGGTCTGCGTGGCGATCAACTACCGCCTCGCGCCCAAGAACCCCTTCCCCGCCCAGATCATCGACGTGAAGAAGTCGATCGCCTGGGTGAGCGAGAACATCGGCGCGTACGGCGGCGACCCGTCGTACGTCGTGATCACCGGCGGGTCCGCCGGCGGCCACCTCGCCGCCCTCGCGGCCCTCACGCCGGAGGTCAAGGAGTACCAGCCCGGCTTCGAGGACACCGACACCCGGGTCTCGGCCTGCGTCCCCTTCTACGGCGTCTACGACATGGGCGGCGTGACCGGCGACAAGGCCGCGATCGAGATGCGCGACCTGTTCCTGGCTCCGCGGATCTTCAAGACCAGCGCCCGCGAGCACCCCGAGGTCTTCGAGCTCGCCTCCCCGATCACCCACGTCGACGAGGACGCGCCCGACTTCTTCGTGCTCCACGGCGAGTACGACGGCCTGGTCTCGGTGCGCCAGGCGCGCGCGTTCGTCGAGAAGCTGCGCGCTCGCTCCAGCGGTGTGACGACGTACCTGGAGCTGCCCGGCACCCAGCACGCCTTCGAGGTCTTCTCCTCGATCCGCAGCCAGCAGGTGATCCGCTCGGTCGAGCGCTGGCTGGAGTGGCACCGCGCGAACCGCCGTACCGCGACGCGCGAGGCGCTCGCCGGCGTCTGACGCCCGACCTGCGCCACCGGCTGCCAGGATGAACAGGTGCGTCGCGCCGTAGCCCCTCTGCTCGCCGTCACGGTGGCCCTGGTGCTGGCCGACTCGGCGGTGGTCACCCTCGCCCTGCCCGACATCCTGGTGCACCTCGGTACGACGGTCCCGGCGGTGGCCTGGGTGCTGATCGCCTTCAACCTGGTGCTCGGCCTCGCCGCGGTGCCGGCCGCAGCCCTCCTGCACCGGCGCCAGCCACGCGTGCTCGGTGCGATCGGGATCGCGCTGTTCGCGGGCGCCTCGGCCTGGTGCGCACTCGCCGGCTCCATCGAGGTGCTGGTCGCAGCGCGGTGCCTGCAGGCCGTCGGTGGGGCGCTGGCACTGGTCGGGTGCCTGGAGCTCCTGGTGGACCGGCTCGGCGAGCGCCGCGGCGTCGCCACCTGGGTCACCGCCGGTGTGGTGGGCACCGCGCTCGGACCGGTGGTCGGCGGGCTGCTGACCGACGCGATCTCCTGGCAGGCGATCTTCGTCTTCCAGGTCCCGGTCGCCGCGCTCGCGGTCCCGGCGGCGCTGGCCTCGCGCGCGGTCCCGGTGATCACCGAGGACCGCCACCGGCCGGCTCTGCGACCCAACCTCACCCTCGCGCTGCTCTCGGCCGCCCTCACGGCCGCGCTCTTCCTGCTGGTCCTGCTCCTGGTGCAGGGCTGGAGCCGGTCGCCGGCGACCGCCGCCCTGACGGTCTCGGTCGTCCCGGTGGCCGCCCTGGCCGCGCGCCCCCTCGCGCGGCTGCTGGGCCCGACGCCGCAGGTCGAGGTCGCGGTCGGGTGCTTCCTGGTCGCCGGCGGACTGGTCGCCCTGGCGATCCCGCCCTCCGCGCACCTCGGCTGGACCGTGGCACCCCAGGCACTGGTCGGGCTCGGTCTCGGGATGACGGTCGACCGGCTGGTCACCCAGGCGATGGAGCTCCGGCTGCCGCGCGCCCGGCACGCGGGGTGGACGATCGGTGCGCGTCACCTCGGCGTCGTGGTCGGGCTGGCGATCCTCACCCCTGTGTTCACCGCCGACCTGGCGGACGCCCAGGTGCCAGCCCAGGAGGCGATCACCTCGCTGGTGCTCGACGCCCCGCTGAGCCCGCAGGACAAGATCGCGCTCGCCCAGGCGCTGGGCGAGGAGCTGACCAGCCAGCACGACCAGGTGCCGGACCTGCACCACGCCTTCGCGACCGCGGACCTCGATCCGGCGGACCGTCAGGCCGCCGCCCGGCTCGAGCGCGCTCTGGACGTGCAGCTCGAGCGCGCGGCCACCCACGCCTTCCGGAGCTCCTTCCTCCTCGGTGCCGGACTCGCGCTGCTGGCACTCCTCTCGGTCGTGCTCCCGCGGCGCAAGGAGCTGCCATGACAGCGCGTGCCCTGGGTCTGCCGGTGGCCGCAGTGCTCGCGGTCGCCGCGACGCTGGCGGTCCAGCTCGGCCACGGCGGCGGCTCGTTCTCCCCGTTGCGCAGCGCCGACCCGTGTGCTGCCCGTCCGGTGGCCACGAGCACGAGCTCGATCGACGGGCTGGTCGAGCACCTCGTGCTCCTCGGCCTCGACGGTGCTGCCTGCCGGCTGCACGTCAGCCGGGAGGCACTCACCCTCGAGCTGGCCCCCGGCTCACCGAGCGATCAGCAGGTCAACGCCCTGCACGCCGGTCTGCGGGACGCCGTACGACGCATGAAGGCCGACGGCGACCTGCCACCGGCCTCGGACCTGGTGAACGAGGTGCTCGACACCACCGCGATGAACGGTCTGCTCAGGGCTGCCCTGAAGGCGCTGCCGGACCCGGCGATCAACAGCGCGCTGAAGACTGACGACGTGCTCACCCGGACCGTGGACAACCTCGACCTGCGGACCGTCCTGTCGAACCTCGACGACCAGGCGACGCTGGAGAACCAGGTGGAGAGAGCCGTGGTCGACGCCGCGAAGGACTCGGTCCTCGAGCGGCTGAAGAGCCTGGTGCCCTAGCCCCGCGGAAGTCCGAGGATCCGCTCACCGGCGACGTTCCGCAGGATCTGCGTCGTCCCGCCGGCGATCGAGAGGCAGCGGTTGCGCAGAAACAGGTCGTTGGCAGCCAGCGCCCGCTCGGAGGTCGTGAACACCTCAGGACCGAGGAGCTCCATGGCCAGCTCGGCGGAGTCCTGGCGGCTGCGGACACCGACCAGCTTCGCGACGCTGGACTCCGCACCGGGACCCTGCCCTGCGATGGAGCGCAGCGTCGAGCGGGTGGCCAGCAGCTTGACGACCTGGGCCAGCGCGATCGCCCGGCCGACGCGCTCAGGAGCGCTCGGGCTGGTCAGCTCGGGCAGGAGGTCGATCGCGAGCTCGACGCTGTCGCCGAGCTTGGAGCCGGCCATCGCGACCCGCTCGTTGGCCAGCGTCGTCACCGCGAGGCGCCAGCCGCCGTTGACCTCGCCGACCACGCACTCGTCGGGGACGAAGACGTTGTCGAAGAAGACCTCGTTGAACAGCGCCTCGCCGGTCAGCTCGCGCAACGGCCGCACGTCGATGCCCTCGCTCTTCATGTCGACCACGAAGTAGGTGATCCCGGCGTGCGGCTTGGCCTCGGCGTCGGTCCGGGCCAGGCAGACGCCCCAGTCGGCGCGCTCGGCGATCGAGTTCCACACCTTCTGACCGGTCAGCAGCCAGCCGCCGTCGGTCCGCTCGGCCTTCATCCGCAGCGAGGCGAGGTCGGACCCGGCGCCGGGCTCGCTGAACAGCTGGCACCAGGTGATCTCGCCGGTCAGCGTCGGGCGGACCCACCGCTCGCGCTGCTCCTCGGTGCCGCCCTCGAGGATCGTGGGAGCCGCCCAGGCGCCGATGACCAGGTCGGGTCTCTCGACGCCAGCACTCTCCAGCTCCTGGTCGATCACCAGCTGCTGGACCGGACCCGCGCCCAGCCCGTACGGCGTGGGCCAGTGCGGGGTCAGGAAGCCCGAGCCGGCGAGCTGAGCACGGCGTTCGGCGTCGGGCAGGGCGCCGATCCGCCTGGCCTCGACCCTGGCCTCCTCGCGGAACTGCTCGTCGAGGCCCCCGAAGTCGATGTCACCGGAGCGCCGTACGCCGCGCCCGGCGACGCTGCTCAGCTCCGCGGCGAACGCACCGGTGTCGCCGACGAAGGCGCGCAGTGCGATCGCGCGGCGCAGGTAGAGGTGGGCGTCGTGCTCGAAGGTGAACCCGATGCCACCGAGGACCTGGATGCAGGCCTTGGCCACCTCGACGGCGCCGTCGAAGCAGACCGTGGCCGCTACCCCGGCCGCGAACGCTGCCTGGTCCTCGTCCTTCTCGGCCGCCTCGGCGGCGTCCCACGCGGCCGCGGTCACGCTCTCGCTGGTCTCCAGCATCTCCGCGCACAGGTGCTTGACCGCCTGGAAGGCGCCGATCTTCTTGCCGAACTGCTCGCGCACCTTCGCGTACTCCACCGCGGTGTCCAGGCACCAGCGCGCGATGCCGGAGGCCTCGGCGGCGGCGAGCACCACCAGCTCGCGCGGCACACCGACCACCCCGTAGGTCGCAACACCCACCGCATCACCGGGCACGACCTCGCCGAACCCGCGGGTCAGGTCGATGCTCTCGCCCGGACGGACCTCGACGTCGGAGGTTGCCAGCAGCACGTGGCCCTCGGCGGTCTGCAGCGAGACGTGCGTGGTGCCGCCCGCACCCAGGACGGCCACCGGCGAGACGCCGAGCGCCACGGTCGCGGTCCCGTCGGCGATCGCGGCACGCAGGGTCGGGTCGTCGTACATCAGGCCTGCGACGACGGTGGTCAGGAACGGCCCGGGGACCAGCGCGTAGCCGGCAGCCTCCACGGCGACGGCCTGGTCGAGCAGCGTTCCGCCGCCACCACCCTGGGACTCCGGGAGCGCGATCGCGGTCAGCCCCATCTCGGCCGGCAGGCTTGCCCAGGGCGTCAGCGCGTCGGGGTCGGTCTCCACGGCGCGGACGGCCGCGACCGAGCCCTGGCTCTCGGCCCACTTGCGCACCGACGCCGCGAGCTCGCCGTGCTCGTCACTGATCCCGATGGGCATGAACAACTCCTGCGGATGGTCGAGCCTTGAAACTAGAACGTGTTCTGATTGTGCCACGGATAGGGTCTCCCGCGTGAGTGAGATGGATCCCGCCCTGCTCGAGCACGCGGTCGCCGCCAAGGGCTTCATGCCTGCCGACGAGGGCGCGTTCCTCTACCGCACCGGGGCGGAGCACCTCACCGCCGGACCCGGCCTGGAGGTCGGCACGTACTGCGGCAAGTCCGCGATCTACCTCGGCGCGGCCGCGCGGGTCGCCGGGAGCACGTTCTTCACCGTCGACCACCACCGCGGCTCGGAGGAGAATCAGGCCGGCTGGGAGCACCACGACGCCAGCGTGGTCGACCCGGAGCTCGGGCTGATGGACACGCTCCCGACGTTCCGCAGGACGATCGCCCGCGCCGGCCTCGAGGACGAGGTCATCGCCCTGGTCGGACGGTCCACCACGGTCGCGAAGCACTGGCGCACTCCCCTGGCGCTGCTGTTCATCGACGGCGGGCACTCCGAGGAGCCGGCCCAGGCCGACTACACCGGTTTCGCCCACCACGTCCAGCCCGGCGGCGTCCTGGTCATCCACGACGTCTTCGAGCGACCGGAGGACGGCGGCCAGGCGCCGTTCCACGTCTGGCAGCGCGCCGTCGCCAGCGGCGACTTCGAGCCGTCGGGGACCGTCGGCTCGATGCGGGTGCTGACCCGCGTCCGCTGACCTCAGGCGGTCCGCGGAGTCCCCTGCTCGGAGGCAGCCACCGGGAGCTCGTAGGCCTCGAGTGCCTCCACCGCGTCATCGAGCTCGGCCTGCAGCTCGACCAGGTGGGGCCCGAGACCCTCGAGGACGCCCTCCTCCGCCCGGAGCTCGACGTCGAGAGCCACGTTCGCGACCCGGTCGGCACCGAGGTTCGCCGCGGCGCCCTTGAGCTTGTGCGCGGAAGCCCGCAGCGCTGCGGCGTCCCGCGCGCTCCACTGCAGCCGGATCGCCGCGAGGTTCTGGGCTGCTCCGTCGACGAAGTTGTCGATGGCACGGCGGATCAGCGGCGCGGCCTCGGCCCCCATCTCGGCGAGCTCGGCCAGCCGGGAGGGATCGAGCACCACGATGCCGGCCGGGTGCTCGCTCGCCGGCGGCGCGGCGGGCGCCACCGGCAGGACGGCGTGCTTGCCCACCTGGTGACCCAGGACCTCGCCGAGCGCCTGGAGCCGGACCGGCTTGGTGAGGTAACCGGTCATGCCGGCCTCGCGGCAGCGGTCCTCGACCCCGGCGGTGGCCGAGGCCGTCAGCGCGATGATCGGCACGTGCTGGTGGGGCGCCTCGGACTGGCGGATCAACCGCGTGGCGCCGAAACCGTCCAGGCGTGGCATCTGCAGGTCCATCAGGACGGCGTCGAAGCTCCCTGCCGCGACCCGCGCTGCCGCCGCAGCGCCATCGGCAGCGACCTCGGAGGTGTAGCCGAGCACCTCGAGCATGCCGACCGCGACGAGCTGGTTGACCTCGTTGTCCTCGACCACGAGCACGTGACCGCTGCTCGGCTGCGCACGCGCGGGGCGCTGGTCCTCGAGCCGGGAGCGCTCGGCGGGCACCCGGAAGCTGCTGGTGAACCAGAACGTGCTCCCGGCACCCGGCGCACTCCGGACCCCGATCTCACCTCCGAGGGCGACCGCGAGCTGGTGGGCGATCGCCAAGCCGAGGCCGGTGCCGCCGAAGGTCCGGTTCGTCGAGACGTCAGCCTGGCGGAAGGGCTGGAAGATCCGGCTGCGCTGGGCCTCGTCGAGGCCGATCCCGGTGTCCTTGACCTCCACCCGCAGCGTCACCTCGGACCCCGCGGTTGCCGCGGACACACTGACCCGCACCCGGCCCTCGTGGGTGAACTTGACCGCGTTGGAGACCAGGTTGGACAGGATCTGGCTGAACCTGCCCGCGTCGCCCTCGAGGTGACGCGGCACGCCGGCGTCGACCGCGACCTCGAGGGCGATGCCACGACTCAGGGCGTCGGCCTCGAACAGGTCGCGCACGCCCTCGACCACGACGGCCGGCTGGAAGTCGACCGACTCCAGCTCCAGCCTGCCGGCCTCGATCTTGGAGAAGTCCAGGATGTCGCTGATCAGCACCAGCAGCGCCCGCCCGGCTCCCTGCATGGCTTCGACGAGCACGCGTTGACGCGGGTCGAGGTCGGTGTGCAGCAGGAGGTCGTTCAGGCCGATCACGCCGTTGAGCGGGGTGCGGATCTCATGGCTCATCATCGCCAGGAACTCCGACTTCGCCTGCGAGGCCGCCATCGCCTGGTCGCGGGCCACCGCGATCTCGGCAGCGGCCCGGTCACGGGTGAGGACCTGGGCGAGCTGGCCCGCGACCTGGTCGACGAGGGTGCGCATCATCTGGTGCCGCTCGAACGGTGACCGCGAGGTGATCACGAGCACCGCCGCGGCAGCGCCGTCGACGAGCACCGGGAAGCCGATCATCGGGGCACCTGGTTGCCAGTCCTCCTCGAAGACCGGAGCGTTCGCCAGCAGAGCGCGCGCGGCGACCGCGCGCTCGTAGTCGGTCGGCGTCGTGGTGTCCGCCCCTCCGACCGGGTGGAACTGCGTACGCCGCGTGACCCGGTCGACGTCGAAGGCCACCCCGCGCTGCCAGTCGGGGTGGGCCAGCAGCAGCTCGCGCAGCCCTGCCAGCGCCTGGTCGAAGGTGCGCGACTCGTTGGCAGCGGTCGCCAGGACCTGCATCAGGGTGTTGACCTCGACGGCGTCGAGCAGGGTCAGCTCGGCCCGCTTGAGCTCCTCGATGTCCTGGACGGTCCCGCCGTAGCGCACCGGCGTACCGTTCACGTCGCGCTCGAGGGTCTGGCCCACGGCACGCACCCACCGGACCTCGCCGTCGCCGCGGCGGACCCGGATGTCGATGGTGCGCTTGCCCTGCAGGTCGCCGATCAGCTTCCAGTTCTCGTCGGCCGCGGGCCGGTCGGAGTCCAGGATCATCGCGCTGAACGACTCGGGACCGGCCTCGAAGGTCGCGGCGTCCACGCCCAGGACGTCGAACATCCCCTGCGACCAGGTCACCTCGCGCGGGCAGACGCACAGCTCCCAGCTGCCCAGACGGGCGATCGACTGTGCATCGGCGAGCTGCGAGCGGCCGCGGCGCACCTCCTCGAGCAGGCCCCAGCGACGACGGTCGTCGACCACCTGGTGCAGGCGACCGACCGGGCGGCCCTCGACGTCGTGCAGCGGGCGCTCGCTGACCAGCAGCGGGATCTCGGTGCCGTCGGGCCGGCGGCAGAGCACCTGCACGTCGACCGAGCCTGCCTCGGCGTCGGTCCAGGGACCGGTACCGAACACCTCGTCCGCGCCGAGCCGCGCCAGATCGGCGCCGGAGCGGCCGAGCAGCTCGGCCAGCCGGGCGTTGGTGAAGACAGTCGTGCCGGTGGCGTCGACGAGCCACAGACCGTCGACCGAAGCCTCGACGACCTGCTGGTGGATCTGGTGCTTCCCGATCCCGTCCTGGTGCGGCACTGCTCGCCTCCCTCCGCGAGAGGGGACAGCCTAAAACGGACAAACCACGCAGGAGGGTGAAATAGGAACCGATCGGTACCGGTCTAGACCCAGATCGGGACCAACGTCCCGGAAATGCCGGTTCAGCTCAGGCCGACGCGGTCGGCCGAGCGGTCCGGGCACCCGCACTCCAGCGCGATCTCGTCGAAGTGCGGGGCGAGGGTGTCCCCGCGCATGATCCCCGAGCCCGGAGTCGTGCGGGAGAGCTCGTCGGCGGCGAGCACGACCGCGGCCGCGGTGTACGTCGTGTGCTCGTGGGGCCAGTTGACCTGGTCGGGCCAGACCCAGCCGGTCCAGTAGCGCCCGTCGTCCTCGCGCAGGTGCTGCATCGACCGGAACTGCTCGAGCGCCCGCTCGTGGTCACCGATCGCGTCGAGCGACATCACCAGCTCGCAGGTCTCGGCGCCGGTGACCCACGGGTTCTGCTCGACGCACTTGATGCCCAGGCCCTCGACCACGAAGGTCTCCCACCTGCTCTCCAGCAGCTCGACGGCCGCGTTGCCGCGGACCGCACCACCGAGGACCGGGTAGTACCAGTCCATCGAGAACTCCGACTTGTCCAGGAACTCCTCGCGGTGGCGGCGCAGCGCGTGCCCGAGCCGACCACCGGCCAGCTCCCAGTCGACCTGCGGGTCACCGACCAGCTCGGCGAGCGCGACGCCCGCGCGCAGCGCCTGGTAGATGCTCGAGGAGCCGGCCAGCAGCGCCTGCTCGTTGACCTTGGCCGGGCCCCAGCTCCCGTCGGGCCGGACGTCCCACTCCTGGGACCACGCGATCCCGCCGAACGGCAGCTGCAGGCCGACCACGAAGTCCAGCGCGCGGCGTACGACGGGCCACATCCGGTTCACGAAGGCACGATCGCGACGCAGCAGCCAGTGGTGCCAGACGCCCACGGCCAGGTACGCCGACATGTTGGTCTCGCCCGAGGCGTCATTGACCTCGCCGACCACGATCTCCATCGGCCAGGACCCGTCGGCGCGCTGGGTGGCTGCGCACCAGGCGTAGGCGCGCTCGGCGGCCTCGACCTGGCCGCCGACGAGCATCGCCATCGCGCCCTCGACGTGGTTCCAGACGTCGGTCTTCTCCCCGGGCGTCCACGGGACCGCGCCGCTGGG
>JBJMIO010000208.1:0-9924 GCA_045806765.1 Marmoricola sp. | reverse complement strand
GATCTGGTACTGCTCGTTGTAGAAGCGGTGCACGATGTCCTCGGTGCAGCCGCCGGCCACCGCGTTGGCGTCGGTGGGCCGCACGCCGTGGGACTGCTGCGGGAACAGGGTGGCGCCGTTGAGTGCGCAGGTCTTGTCGGTCGGGGCGATGTAGTCGTTGATCTTGAACGTCTTGTTGGCGAACTTGGTGGGGTCGCTCGTGCACGCGTCGGCGGTCTTGGGCCCGGCAGCGAGGAGGTTCACGTCGTTCTGGTCCAGGCAGGGGTACGTCGCGCCGGTCTTGTCGACCTGCGGCGTGCCGGTCGCGGTCCGGCCGTGCACGGCCTGGCCGTTGACCTTGCCCCAACCGCCGTAGAGGTTGTCGAACGAGTGGTTCTCCTCGTAGATCACCACGAGGTGCTTGTAGCCACCGGCGAGCTGGGAGGGGTGGCTGTTGGCATCGGAGGCGGGCACGAGCGCGGCCGAAGCGGCAGCGCCGAGACCGATCACCGCGAGGCCGGCCAGGAGAGGACGAGACGGTTTGAACACCTGAGCTGCTCCTTCGTCTGAGTGGGGTGCGGGGGGCACCCGGGAGGAACCTGCTCTCCCCAGACGAACGGGCGTGAGCACCTCGATGACATCGAGGTGAACGACCTGTCGGTTTCCCTAGAACATCAACGTCGAGAAGGTCGCCGTCTGCGTGAAGCCCACCCGCGTGTAGGCGGCCCGTGCCGGGGTGTTGTGCGCGTTGACGTAGAGCGAGACCGTCGGCGCGATCTCCTGCAGCGCGTAGGCGACGACGGCTGCCATCCCCCGCGTGCACAGGCCCTCGCCGCGGCGGTCGGGGGCGACGTACACACCCTGGACCTGGCAGGCGTGCGGGGAGGCGCAGGCGATCTCGGCCTTGAACAGCACCCGTCCGTCCTCGATCCGCGAGAACGACCAGCCGCGGTTGACCAGCTGGGCGACCCGCGCGCGGTACATGTTGCGACCGCCGTCGGCCTCCGGTGAGACCCCGACCTCCTCGGTGTACATCGCCACGCAGGCGGGGTAGAGCTCGTCGAGCTCCTCGGGCGTCGTACGCCGGACCTCGGGGTCGGGCACCACCAGCGGATCGCCGGAGATCTCCAGGTGCGGCTGGTCCCAGCGCGCATCACGCGCCGGTCCCCACGCCTCCCCCAGGTCCTGCCAGAGCCAGCCGACCTGCTCGGCCGGACCGACGATCGTCGAGCTCAGCCGCCGCTGGGCCGGCGCCCGGGCGGCGAACGCGGCGCACGCCTCCCGGCTGGCCTGCACCGGGACCAGGTTGGCACCGACGTGGCACAGCGAGAGCAGGGTGCCGTCCTGGACGTAGCCCCACATCTGCCCACCCAGCCAGCGTTGGTCGAGCTGGGTCAGGCGGCTGCGGTAGTCAGCGAAGACGTTGGTGACCGGCTCGGCGTCCATCACCGCGAGCGCGGCGGCCAGGTCCGGGGGCCCGAGCACGCGCACCGTGCCGGCACGGCCGGCTGGCCGCTCGGCGTCGGGACCCTGGTGGGCGAGCATGGAGCGAGCCTATTGGTTCCTCCACGCCGCAGGAACTGGTGCGACGCGGGACCTCCGACCCCTCCCTGCTCGGCCCGCGGGCCGCTACGGTGAGCCCATGCCGCGCCGCGCACCCGTGGCCGTCGTGGGGACGGCGCTCGCCCTGGTGACCGGGCTCGGGCTGACGCTGGCCGGATGCGGGTCCTCGAGCCACCACAGCGCCGGCGGGCCCAGCGCCCTGGCACAGTGCCACCACCGGTGGCACGACGTCGGGCAGACAGTCGTCGGCCTGGACGAGGACACGAACCCCTCGGGTCTGGCGGACCGCTGGACCAGCGTGATCGCCACGATCGACTACTACGAGCACACCACCACGGCGAAGGACTGCCAGGCCGACGTGGAGAACCAGGTGAGCGCGATCGAGACGCTGCGCCAGTTCAGTGCCAAGGTGCGGCCCTACGACATGGCCTACCAGCTCGGCGAGGTCACCGCGGGCGCCGATCTCTACGCTCACGACCCGTTGCCGGGCCCGACCAAGGGACCGGACGGCAAGCTGGTGAAGCCGCCGACCAAGGCTGCCGTCGCGGCCGCGCTGCAGACCCTGAGCACCAGCGCCGCTGCGGCCAACACCGACCTGGCGCCCGGGTGGGGGCAGCTCGCCTCGGTCGAGCTGACCGACCCCGCGGCGGTCGCCAAGGCGCTGGGCGACCTCGACTTCCTGGCCCGCGACAGCGCCGCGTGGATGCGCTGCGACCAGGCGCTCAAGACGTTGCAGGCAGCCCTCGCCGCCCAGGACGGGAGCTAGACGGTCCCGAGGATGCGGGCGCGCTGGGCGGCGTGCTCCTCGGAGCTGATGGCACCGCTGCGGTGCAGGTCCTCGAGCTCGGCGAGCCGCTGTGCGGTGGACTTCCCCGCGGGCGCCGCTGCAGGGGCTGCCGGGCGGAGGTTCGAGGCGAGGTACGTCGCCGCCAACCCGTCCTGGGGCGAGAGCAGCGTGACGGCGGAGGCGTCGTCGGGGTCCAGGCCGGCGCGGCGCGCCATCGAGCGCGCCGAGGTCACCCGCACGATCGTGCCCACGATCCCGATACCGAGCACGAGGACGAAGAAGAAGACGAAGAACCCGGGGATCCCCATGCCCGGACCGTTGGTCGGGTCGGCGGGTCCGGAGAAGGAGTCCAGCAGGGTCACGAGACGGTGACTTCGGCCGAGGCGCCCTCGACCGGCTCCATCTCCTCGGCCAGGCGCATGGCCTCCTCGATCAGGGTCTCCACGATCTGGGACTCCGGGACGGTCTTGATGACCTGGCCCTTGACGAAGATCTGGCCCTTGCCGTTGCCCGAGGCCACCCCGAGGTCGGCCTCGCGGGCCTCGCCGGGACCGTTGACGACGCAGCCCATGACGGCCACCCGCAACGGCACCTCCATCCCCTCCAGCCCGGCGGTGACCCGCTCGGCGAGGGTGTAGACGTCGACCTGGGCGCGACCGCAGGACGGGCAGGAGACGATCTCGAGCTTGCGCGGGCGCAGGTTGAGCGACTGCAGGATCTGGATGCCGACCTTGACCTCCTCGACCGGCGGGGCCGAGAGCGAGACCCGGATCGTGTCGCCGATGCCCTGGGAGAGCAGCGCGCCGAACGCGGTCGCCGACTTGATCGTCCCCTGGAACGCCGGCCCGGCTTCGGTGACGCCGAGGTGCAGCGGCCAGTCACCCTCCGCGGCGAGGAGCTCGTAGGCACGCACCATCACGACCGGGTCGTTGTGCTTGACCGAGATCTTGAAGTCGTGGAAGTCGTGCTCCTCGAAGAGCGAGGCCTCCCACTTGGCCGACTCCATCAGCGCCTCGGGCGTCGCCTTGCCGTACTTGGCGAGCAGGCGCGGGTCCAGCGACCCCGCGTTGACGCCGATCCGGATCGAGGTGCCGTGGTCCTTCGCGGCCCGGGCGATCTCCTTGATCTGGTCGTCGAACTTCTTGATGTTGCCCGGGTTGACCCGTACGGCGGCACAGCCCGCCTCGATGGCGGCGAAGACGTACTTGGGCTGGAAGTGGATGTCGGCGATGACCGGGATCTGGGAGTGCTTCGCGATCTCGGGGAGCGCCTCGGCGTCGTCCTGGGAGGGGCAGGCGACCCGGACGATGTCGCAGCCGGTCGCGGTCAGCTCGGCGATCTGCTGCAGGGTCGCGTTGACATCCGAGGTCAGCGTCGTGGTCATCGACTGCACCGAGACCGGCGACTCGCTGCCGACCCCGACCTTGCCGACCTTGATCTGCCGCGTCGGCCGTCGCGGAGCGAGGACCGGGGGCGGTGCGGCGGGCATGCCGAGGGAGACCGATGTCATGTCCCCAGGGTATCCGGCTGCCCGCAGCGCGGCCCCGGTCAGGTGGAGATGGGAGCCACGATGTCGGCCCAGACCAGCAGGACCGTCATCAGCAGCAGCACGCCCGCCATCACGTAGGCGACCGGGAGCAGCCGGGCGACGTCGAAGTGACCCGGGTCGGGACGCCGACGCAGCCGGGCGAAGGCGCGCCGGAGTGCCTCGTAGAGCGCACCGGCGATGTGCCCGCCGTCCAGCGGCAGCAGCGGCACGAAGTTGAACATGCCGACGAACAGGTTCACGCCGGCCAGCAGGGTGACCACCATCGCGATGCGGTCCCCGCCGTCGACCTGCTTGTCCGAGGCGACCTCGCCGGCGACGCGGCTGACCCCGACCACGCTCATCGGGCTGTTGGGGTCGCGGTGCTGCAAGCCGACCACCGTCTTGGCCACGCCCCACAGCCGCGCCGGCATGTGGCCCAGCGCCTTGACGGTCTGACCGGTGTAGTCGCCCATCTGCTGCAGCGTGTAGATCGGGCCCTTGGCGACGTCGTGCTCCTGCGGGGTGATGCCGAGGTAGCCGACCTTCACGCTCTGGGTGCTGCCGTCGCTGGCGGGCAGGGAGTTGAGCTGGGTGGTCGCGGTCAGCGTCCTGCGCACGCCGTCGCGCAGCACCACGATCTCGACCGTCTGCTTCGGGGTCGCCCGGATCAGCTTCTGCAGCTGCCCGTAGGAGGTGATCGGGGTGTGGTCGTAGGCGACGATCTGGTCCCCGCGCTGCAACCCGGCCTGCCGGCTCGGCGCGACGGGGTCGGTGGCGCGGCACGGGCGCGGCTGCTCACCCGACTTCACCGCCATCACGCAGTCGGCAACCGAGCCGACCTTGGTGGAGGTCTCGGAGATCCCGTGCAGCCAGAAGACCGCGCCGAAGAGCACGAAGGAGATCACCAGGTTCACCGTCGGCCCGCCGGCCATCACGATGACCTTCTTCCACCACGGGAGCCGGTAGAACATCCGCTGCTCGTCGCCCGGTTGGACCAGGGCCGCCTCGGCCTCGCGGGCATCGGAGATCAGCCGGCCGAAGGTGCTGGTCGAGCGCGGGCCGGAGCCGTCGCCGGCCGGCGGGATCATCCCGACGAGCTTGACGTAGCCACCGAGCGGGAACGCCTTCACGCCGTACTCGGTCTCACCGCGCCTGACCGACCAGAGCGTCTTGCCGAATCCGACGAAGAACTGCGGGACCCGGACACCGAACCGCTTGGCCGGGACCATGTGGCCGCACTCGTGCAGGGCGATCGAGGCGGCGAGCCCGACGACGATCGCCAGCACACCGGCGATGTACAGCAGGACGGTCATCAGTTCTTCTCCAGCAGCCTCGCGACCTCATCGCGCGCCCAGGCATCGGCAGCCAGGACCTCGTCCACGGTGAGATCTGTTGACCTCGAGGGTACGTCGTGGTCGGTGACCTTGGTCCCGGGTTCGCCGCCGATCGTCCGATTCAGGACGGTCCCGATCACCTCCACGATCCCGGTGAACGGCAGCCGGCCCGCACGGAAGGCGGCGACGCACTCCTCGTTGGCCGCGTTGTAGACCGCCGGCGCGGTCCCGCCACGGGTGCCGGCCTCCCGCGCCAGGCGCACCGAGGGGAAGGCCTCGTCGTCGAGCGGGAAGAACTCCCAGGTCTGCGGGTTCGTCCAGTCCACCGCCGGCGCCACGTCATCGAGGCGGTCGGGCCACGCCATCCCGAGGGCGATCGGGATCAGCATCGTGGGGGGCGAGGCCTGCGCGATCGTCGACCCGTCGGTGAACTCGACCATCGAGTGCACCACCGAGGTCGGGTGCACCACCACCTCGATGCGCTCGAAGGGGATGTCGAAGAGCAGGTGCGCCTCGATCACCTCCAGGCCCTTGTTGACCAGGGTCGCCGAGTTGATCGTCACGACCGGGCCCATGTCCCAGGTCGGGTGCGCGAGAGCCTCGGCGACGGTGACGTGCTCGAGCTCCTCGCGGGTCCGGCCCCGGAACGGACCGCCGCTGGCGGTCAGCACGAGCCGCCGGACCTCCCCCGCCGAGCCCGAGCGCAGGCACTGGGCCAGCGCGCTGTGCTCGCTGTCGACCGGCACGATCTGCCCGGGCCGCGCCCGGGAGGTGACCGCGGTGCCGCCCATGATCAGCGACTCCTTGTTGGCCAGCGCGAGGGTGTTGCCGGCCTCGAGCGCGGCGATCGTCGGGCGCAGGCCGACAGCGCCGGTGATCCCGTTGAGGACGACGTCGCACTCGCTGGCCGCCGCCTCGACCGAGGCCTGCTCGCCGAGGCCGTGCACCCGCGGTGAGAACTCGGCGACCTGGGCGTCGAAGAGATCCTTGCTCGAGCCGCCGGCGGTCAGCCCGACGACCCGGAAGCGGTCCGGGTTCGCCCGGACGACGTCGAGCGCCTGGGTGCCGATCGAGCCGGTCGAGCCGAGGATCACCACGTCGCGGGGTGCGTCGGAGGAGGTCACAGGCCCAGTCTGGCAGCCATGATCTCGACCAGCTGCCGGGAGTCGGGAACGAAGGCGACCTGCGGGTCGGCCAGCAGCTCGCCGAGCTCGGCCGCGGTCATCCAGCGACCCTCGGCCACCTCCTCGACCTGGTGGATCACCCGGCCGGCCCACGTGCAGCTGAACGCGTGCTCGAAGCAGCGCGTGGTGGCGTCCTCGTAGAGGTGTGTGCCGAGCGGCTCGAGCACCACCCCGGTGATGCCGAGCTCCTCGGCGAGCTCGCGCAGCGCGGCGTCGTACGGGTCCTCGCCGAGTGCGATCACGCCGCCCGCCGCCACGTCCCAGTGACCCGGCGCCCAGTCCTTGGTCTCGCTGCGCCGGTGCACGTAGAAGCGACCGACCGGGTCGCGCACGAGCACGGCGGTCGCGGAGTGGAGCAGGTTCTGGGACCGGACCACCGAGCGCGGCGCGGATCCGGTGACCGCACCGGACTCGTCGACCAGCGCGACGATCTCCTCGGCCACCCTCAGGAGCCGACGTTGATCGCGACGTACTTGGTGTCCAGGTACTCAGCGATCCCCTCGTTGCCGCCCTCACGCCCGGTGCCGGACTGCTTGACGCCGCCGAAGGGCGCGCCGGCGTTGGAGACGATGCCCTGGTTGAGGCCGATCATCCCGGTCTCGAGCGCCTCGCAGACCCGGAACGCGCGCTGGAGGTCGCGGGTGAAGACGTAGGCGACCAGCCCGTACTCGGTGCGGTTCGCCGCGGCGATCGCCTCCTCGTCGGTGCTGAAGGTGGCGATCGGTGCGACCGGCCCGAAGATCTCCTCGTTCAGCACCGCGGCGTCCTCCGGCACGCCGGTCAGGACGGTGGGCGCGTAGAAGTACCCCTCACCCTCGCCCTTCGAGCCACCGGTGAGGACGGTCGCACCCTTCGCCACGGCGTCCTCGACGAGCTCGGCGACCTTGCCCTGCTGGGCGGCGTCGATCATCGGGCCGACGTCGGTGCCCTCCTCGGTGCCGCGGCCGACGGTGAGCGCACCCATCCGGGCAGCGAGCTTGGAGGCGAACTCCTCGGCCACCGACTCGTGGACGTGGAATCGGTTGGCCGAGGTGCAGGCCTCTCCCATGTTGCGCATCTTGGCCAGCATCGCGCCCTCGACCGCGGCATCCAGGTCGGCGTCACCGAAGACCAGGAACGGGGCGTTCCCGCCCAGCTCCATGGAGACCCGCAGGACCTGGTCGGCCGCCTGGGCGATGAGCTTCTTGCCCACCGGCGTCGAACCGGTGAAGGAGAGCTTGCGCAGGCGGGGGTCGGAGATGATCGGCTCGGAGACCTCGGCGGAGCTGGTCGCGGTGATCACGTTGAGCACCCCCGGCGGCAACCCGCACTCCTCGAGCAGCTTGGCCAGAGCGAGCATCGAGAGGGGCGTCTGCTGGGCGGGCTTGACGACCATCGTGCAGCCGGCCGCGATCGCCGGCCCGATCTTCCGGGTGCCCATCGCGTTGGGGAAGTTCCACGGCGTGATGAAGAAGCAGGGCCCGACGGGCTGGCGCATCACCAGCACCCGGCTGGCACCGTTGCCGGTGGTCTTGTAGTAGCCGTCGAGACGGAGCGCCTCGCCGGAGAACCAGCGGAAGAACTCCGCGGCGTAGGCGAGCTCGCCCTTGGACTCCGCGACCGCCTTGCCCATCTCCAGGGTCATCAGCAGTGCCAGGTCCTCGGCCTGGTCGCCGAGCGCGAGGAACGCGCGGTGCAGGATCTCCGAGCGCTCGTTCGGCGGGGTGGCGGCCCAACCGGCCTGCGCCGCGACCGCGGCGTCCAGCGCGGCGCGGGCGTCGTCCGCGGTCGCGTCGGCGATCGAGCAGAGCGTCTTGCCGGTGGCGGGATCCTCGACCTCGAAGGTGGCTCCCCCGGACGCATCGACCCACGTGCCGCCGATGTAGAGCTGCTTCGGTACGGCGGCCAGGACTGCGTCTTCGGAGCTCATGGATCCACCTTAGGGTCGGGGTGTGCGCATCGTCAGCCTGCTCCCCTCCACCACCGAGATCCTCTTCGCCCTCGGCGCGGGCGACGAGGTCGTCGGGGTCACCTTCGAGTGCGACTACCCGGCGCAGGCGCGCACCCGCACGATCGTGTCGACATCGGCGATGCCCGAGGGGTTGGCACCTGGTGAGATCGATGCCTTCGTCGTCGCGGCGATGCGTCGCGGCGAGGACCTCTACCACCTCGATGCCGGCGCGCTGGCCGGCCTGGACGCCGATCTCGTGGTGACCCAGGACCTGTGCGCGGTGTGCGCGGTCGACGTCTCCGTGGTCGACGACGCTCTCGCGCACCTCGGGTGCACCGCCGAGGTGCTGACCATCGACCCGCACACCGTGGCCGAGGTGCTCGACTCCTTCGTCACCATCGGGGAGGCGGTCGGTCGCGGTGAGGCCGGGCGGGCGCTGGCGGCCGAGCAGGGTGAGCGGATCGAGGAGCTGCGCACGGCGGTGCCGGCCGGGCCGCGACCGCGGGTCCTCTTCCTGGAGTGGACCGAACCGCCCTTCGCGCCGGGCCACTGGATCCCGGAGATGATCGAGGTCGCCGGTGGGATCCCGCTGCTCGGCACACCCGGCGAGAAGTCGCGACGGATCACCTGGGAGGCCGCGCACGCCGCGGCACCCGACGTCGTGGTGGTGGCGCCGTGCGGGTACGACCGGGAGGGATCGACCGCTCTCGCCGCCGACCTGGTGGCCTCCGGCGTGCTGCCGCCCGGCGTACCGGTGCACGCGGTGGATGCGAACGCGTCCTGGGCACGTCCCGGGACGCGGCTGCCGCAGGGGATCGCGGAGCTCGCCGAGCTGCTGAGCGGCTGGGCCGGGCGCTAAATCATTTGCGGCGCCGCAACGGCTGCCGCATCCTCGTGGTGAGTGCGGAGGTCCGTCCGCCCCGGAGAGAGGAGAGGTGACATGTCCATCGCTGTCATCGGCGTGCTCGTAGCCCGCCAGCCCTTCTCACTCCTCCGGAGCAACGATGACCTCGCAATACCCGGCGTCCACCGACGCTGACCTCTCCACCCCAGCATTCGACTTCGCCTACGTCGCCCTCGACGACCCCGAGGACGGCTCACGCTTCACCCGCTACTGGGACCTCGAGCCGCTCCAGCGCGGCCCGCAGCCGGTCCCGGACTGGCTGGTCACCGACCGTGCCGCGGTCGAGGCCGAGCTCGGCATCCTGAAGACCGGCAAGGAGGCCGAGGTCTTCCTGCTCGAGCGCTCCGTGCCCGCGACCGGCGAGTCGTGCCTGCTCGCCGCGAAGCGCTACCGCGGTGAGGACCACCGCGACTTCCACCGCAACGGTGGTTACACCGAGGGCCGGCGGGTGCGCGACAGCCGCGTGACCCGCGCGATGAGCAAGAAGTCCGCCTTCGGCCGCGAGGTCGCCGCCGGGCAGTGGGCCGGTGCCGAGTGGGAGTCCCTGCAGCGCTGCTGGGAGGCCGGCGTGCCGGTGCCCTACCCGGTGCAGATCGACGGCACCGAGATCCTGATGGAGCTCGTCACCGTCGACGGTGAGCCGGCCCCGCGGCTGGCGACCGCGCGTCCCGAGCCGGACCTGCTGGCTGAGTGGTTCGAGCAGCTCCGCACGGCG
>JBJMIO010000207.1:0-11893 GCA_045806765.1 Marmoricola sp. | reverse complement strand
GACCTCGTCCGAGCCGAGCTCGAAGGCGGCGTGCGCGGCCCGGACCGCGTCGGCGACCTGCGTCTCAGCCACGACGACGGAGACCCGGATCTCGGAGGTGGAGATCATCTCGATGTTGACCCCGGCGTCCGAGAGCGCCTCGAAGAAGCGCGCCGAGATGCCGGGCGAGGAGCTCATGCCGGCACCGACGATGGAGACCTTGCCGACGCTGTCGTCGTACTGCAGGCTCTCGAAGCCGACGGTGTCCTGCAGGCGCGCGAGCGCCGCCATCGCGGTCTGGCCCTCGCCGCGCGGCAGGGTGAAGGAGATGTCGGTCAGGCTGGTCGCGGCGGCCGAGACGTTCTGGACGATCATGTCGATGTTGATCGCCGCGTCCGCGACCGCACGGAAGATGGCCGCCGCCTCGCCGGGCTTGTCCGGCACGCCGACGACGGTGACCTTCGCCTGGCTGCGGTCGTGCGCGACACCGGTGATGATGGCGGCTTCCATGGGTGCTCCTGAGCTAGTGCTGTGGTTCGTGACGTCCTCGGCCTTGACCACCCAGGTGCCCTCCTTCTCGGAGAAGGAGGAGCGGACGTGGATGGGCATGTCGTAGCGGCGCGCGTACTCGACGCAGCGCAGGTGCAGGATCTTCGCGCCCTGAGCGGCCATCTCCAGGGTCTCCTCGTAGGAGATCCGCGGGACCTTGCGGGCGGTCGGCTCGACGCGCGGGTCGGCGGTGAAGATGCCGTCGACGTCGGAGTAGATCTCGCAGACGTCGGCCTTCAGCGCAACCGCGAGCGCTACCGCGGTGGTGTCCGAGCCGCCGCGGCCCAGCGTGGTGAGGTCCTTGGTGGTCTGGGCGACGCCCTGGAAGCCGGCGACGATCGCGATCGCGCCCTCGGCGATCGCCGACTCGATGCGGCCCGGGGTGACGTCGATGATCTTGGCGCGGCCGTGCTCGGCGTCGGTGATCACGCCGGCCTGCGAGCCGGTGAAGGAGCGCGCCTCGTGGCCGAGGTTCTGGATCGCCATCGCCAGCACGGCCATGGAGATCCGCTCACCGGCGGTCAGCAGCATGTCGAGCTCGCGGGCCGGGGGCAGGGGCGAGACCTCGTTGGCCAGGTCGATCAGCTCGTCGGTGGTGTCGCCCATCGCGGAGACGACCACGACGACCTGGTTGCCGGCCTTCTTGGTCTCCACGACGCGGCGGGCGACCCGCTTCACGCCCTCGGCGTCGGCAACCGAGGACCCGCCGTACTTCTGCACGACAATGCCCACGACTGCTCTCCTCGAGGTGCTGCTCGGTCTTCCCGACTGCGATTGTCCCGCGCCCGGGCGGCGTTCGGCCAAGGAGATTCTACCGAGCGGCGGTTGGTGGCAGCCAACCTGCGCCGAGGGATGGGCGCCCGAGCTCCTCGGGGCCCGCGCCCACGGGTCGACTCGGCAGCACGCAGTGCGGCCACTGCGCGGCAGCCAGGAAGAGGTGCGGGCAGGCGCGCCTCGGCTGGCGCACGCCCCGTCGACCGCCTAGGACAAGGCCGACCGGCGCAGGTACCAGACCGCGACAGCCGCCCGCGACGGCACGTGCAGCTTGTCGAGGGTGTTGCTGACGTGGCCGTGCACCGTGCGCTCCGAGATCACCAGGTGCTGCGCGATCGCGCGGTTGCTGAGGCCGTCGGCGATGAGCGCGGCGATCTCCGCTTCGCGTCGGGTCAGAGGTTCGTACGGATTGGCGGCCGCCCGCGGATCCTCCCCGGTGATGGCGAAGGCGACGATCGACGACAGCGAGGCGCTGGACCCCGATGCGAAGGCCTCGGCATACGGCGCCGGGCCGAGTGCGGCCGTGGCGATCCGGATGCCGGCATCGCGACGATCGGTGAACATCGTCGCGACCTGGAGCCGGTGCTGCTCGTGCTCAGCGGCGCCGTACAGGACCGCCGCGGCCTGGGCGCGGCCGGCTTGCGCATTCGCCGTCGCGATGGCTTCGAGGGAGAAGGCGATCAGCACGCCGTAGCGCAGCTCCCAGCTCCCCGCCAGCGCCGCGCGCTCGCTGCGGAGCGCCGCAGCCGGGTCGCCGGTGGCCAGCTGCGCATATCCCAGGATCCACAGGAAGCTGGTGCGGACGTACTGCTCGTGCTCCAGACGGTCGCACAGGGCCAGTGCTTCATCGACCAGGGACCGAGCCTCCTCGAGGCGGCCGAGCGCGACCAGGGCAAGGGCCCGCCAGAAGGTCGCCTGGACGTAGTCATGACTGTTGTGGCCGCCAGCGAGGACGACCGCGTCGATGGCGTCCTGCCCGAAGGCGAGCGCGACGTCGATGTCCTGCTCGTAGAGGGCGACGGCCGAGCGGGCCATCTGGTGCCGCGACCTCGACCGTGGCGCCGTGGTGCTGCCGAGCGCCGCCGCGGTGAGGTCGAGCAGACGGTTCGCCTCCGCAGCGTCTCCCTGCGTCACAGCGAACCAGCCGGCCATCGAGGCGGCTTCCACCGTCTCGTCAGCGGCCGGTGGCGCGGCCGCGAGTGCCTGGCCGACCCAGTGGCGAGCCTCGCTGCTCAGGCCGTCGCACAGCCAGTAGACCTCGAGGTCGCGGCAGAGCCGCAGTGCCGTCCGCGCATGCTCGGGATCCCCGACCGCGTGCTCGAGAGCGCCACGGATGTTGGCGTGCTCGGCCCTGATCCTGTTGAGCCAGGTCAGCTGTCCGCCCGTGAACCAGTTCGCCGCCAGACCATCGGCCAGCGACCCGGCCCAGGCCAGGTGGGCGTCCTGCCAGCGCGGGAGCTGGCCGGCCTCGGCCAGCTCCCGCAGCCCGAACTGGCGGACCGGCTCGAGCATCTTGTAGCGGCCGGAGTCCTGGGTCAGCACCGACTGCTCGCAGAGCGCCGAGACGAGAGCGAGCACCTCGTGCGTCTCGATGCCGTCGCCGGAGCCGACCGCTTCCGCGGCGTCGAGCTCGAACCCGCCGCGGAACACCGCGAGCCGGCACCACAGGGCCTGCTCCGCCGACGTGCACAGCTGATAGCTCCAGGCGAGGTTCGATGCCAGGGACCGGTGCCGCTGCGGCTGGTCGCGGAAGCCACGGGCGAGCAGGCTCAGGTGATCCCCGAGCCGATCGAGCAGCACCTGCGGCGCGATCTCGCGGACCCGGGCGGCAGCGAGCTCGAGCGAGAGCGGGTGGCCGTCCAGGGCGGTGACGAGACCTGCCACCGCGGCGGCATTGGTCTCGGTCAGCTCGAAGCTGGTCGACGCTGCCTGCGCCCGCTCGACGAACAGCTGGACGGCAGCGACCGCACGGATCTCCCCCAGCACCAACACTCCCGGTCCCGGCACGGGCAACGAGGCGACGTCGTGCACGACCTCGCGGGAGAGGCCGAGCCGGATGCGGCTGGTGGCCAGCACCGTCGTCCCTGGGCAGGCTGCCAGCACGGCCGCTGCCAAGGTCGCCACCTCGTCGAGCATGTGCTCGCAGTTGTCGAGGACGAGCAGCACCCGCTCGACGCCCAGGCGGTCGATCAGCACCCGGACATCCCAACCGGTGCCGGCGAGGTGCAGGTCCAGGCAACCCGCGATGAGGTTGCCCAGCAGCGCGGGGTCGGTGAGCTCGGACAGGTCGGCGAAGAAGGCACCGTCCTCGAAGCGTGTCTCGAGGTCGTCGAACACCTGGGCCGCCAGACGGGTCTTGCCCGCACCGCCCGGTCCGGTCAGCGTCACGAGGCGGTTGCTCAGGACGAGGTCGACGACGTCGGGGACCTCACGGTCCCTGCCGACGAAGCGAGTTCCGTACGAGCCCACCACCACAGTCGAACTCTAGGACCGCCGAGGCGTGAACGGGGCCGGGAAACCGAACCGACGGATTACTCGACGCCGTCCAGCACGGCGTCGGCAGCCTCGAGCTGGTCGGACTCGTCGACCTCGATGTCGAGCCGGTCGTGCGCGACCACCGAGTGCAGCGCGGCGAGCACGCCGCACGCCAGCGATCCCCAGGACGCCAGGTAGGAGTACTGCCACCACCACAGCGCCTCCTCGACGTTGCCGGTCCGGAAGTGCCGCAGGCCGTTGGCGACGTCGGTGGCGATCGCGGTCAGGTCGTCGGAGAGGTTCGAGGGAAAGGTCTCGGGGTCGTAGGGCTCGAAGTTGTGGCTGTAGGTGTCGGCGTCGCCGAGCGTCTCGGCGAGCCGGATCCGCATCGCGTCGAGGTCGGCGTCCGGGCCGACGTCGGGCTGGTACTCCGACTCGGGCTCGAAGTCCTGCTGCGCCCCGAGACGGGCGCCGGCGAGCAGCAGCTGGCTGACCTCGAGGAGGAGCAACGGCACCGCGATCCCGGGCTCCTGCCTGCGCGAGACCTCCTGCAGGCCGACCAGGAACACCTCGGCGGCGTCCGCGATCTGCTGACCGAAGTCCTCGAACTCGTGTGAACTCATCCCTCTCCTCACTCCCCTGCGCTGCGCCGGCCGGCGAACGCTCGACCCAAGGTGACTTCGTCGGCGTACTCGAGGTCACCACCCACCGGTAGTCCACTCGCCAATCGGGTGACCTGCAAGCCCATCGGCCGCAACATCCGGGTGAGGTACGCCGCAGTGGCATCGCCCTCGATGTTGGGGTCGGTCGCCAGGATGATCTCGGTGACCGCCCCGTCGTTGAGCCGGGCGATCAGCTCGCGGATCCGCAGCTGCTCCGGACCGATGCCCTCCAGCGGTGAGATCGCGCCGCCGAGGACGTGGTAGCGGCCGCGGAACTCACGGGTGCGCTCGATGGCGACGACGTCCTTTGACTCCTCGACCACGCAGATCAGGCTGAGGTCGCGGCGAGGGTCGCGGCAGATCCGGCACTGCTCCTCCTCGGCCACGTTGCCGCAGATCTCGCAGAACCGCGCCTTGGCCTTGACCTCCAGCAACGTGTCGGCGAGGCGCCGTACGTCGGCCGGGTCGGCGGCGAGCAGGTGGAACGCGATCCGCTGGGCACCCTTCGGACCGACCCCGGGCAGCTGCCCGAGCTCGTCGATGAGGTCCTGCAGGACACCCTCGTACAAGTCAGCCGCCCGTCGGTCCGAAGCCCAGTGGGCCGCCGGGGCCGGGGAGCTCGCCGCCGAGGCCGCCGAGACCACCGAGGCCGCCGGCCATCGGGCCGAGCGCCTCGGCCGCCATGCCCTCGGCCTGCGCCTTGGCGTCGCGGAAGGCGGCGACCACCAGGTCGCCGAGGTCGGTCAGCGAGTCGGCGTCGGAGCCGTCGAAAGTGCCCGGCGCGATCGTGACGGCGGTCAGGTCGCCGACACCGGAGACGCTGACGGTGACTCCGCCGGCGCTCCCGTCGACGGTGCGGTTGGCGAGCTCGGCCTGGGCCTGCATCAGCCGGGCCTGCATCTGCTGGGCCTGCTCGAGCATGGCGCCGAGGTCGAGGCCGCCTTCGCCGAAGGGGTTCTGGGTCATGTCGTCCTCCTGGTCAGTCGTGGGTGATCTCGTCGATCACGGTCGCCCCGAGCTCGCGGGCCAGCAGCTCGGCGCCGTCGATCCCGCTGTCCTCGAGGTCGGGGTCATCAGGGTGCACGTCCTGGTCGCGGGTGTCGGGAGCACGGTTGCCGGGCTCGCCGGACCGGGTCGGGGCGATGTTGCTGCGCGCGGAGGCGATGGTCTCCGGGGCGGGCTTGGGGGTGTGCTTCGGCGAGGAATTCGGGGCGGTCGGCTGGTTCCCCTCGGCCGGCGCCTCGTCGTCTGCCCACGCGGGCGGGGCTGATGGTGCCGCGTGGTTCGCCGACGCCTCGGCCGCGGCAGGCTCGGGGCGCTCGGGGGTCGAGTCGGTCGCCGGTCGGATCACCGTCGGAGCCGTGCCTGCCGTCGGGTCCGCGGAGGGGTCCACGATCGCTTCGACGCGCCAGTCGGCGCCGATGACGTCGATCGCGGCCTGCCGCAGGATCTCCTCGCTCCCGCCGCCGATGAACGAGTCCTTGGCGCCCGCGGTCTTGAAGCCGACCGTGAGGACGCCACCGTCGAGGCCGATGACCTGGGCGTTCTGACTCAGCAGGATCCAGGTGAAGCGCCGCATCTCCTTGACCTTGTCGAGCACGTCAGGCCAGACCCGGCGGGCGTCGACCAGGCCGAGGCCGGAGGTTGCTGCCGGGGCGGGGGTCGTCGGCTGCGGTGCGGCGGGTGCTTCGGGACTCGGTGCGGCGGGCGCGTCGATCACGGGGTCGGGCATGACTTCGTCATGCTCCTCGATCACCGTGGGCGGCTCGGGCGCCTCGACGGTCTCGACAACCGGCGGCGCGGGCGCCTCGACGGTCTCGACGACCGGCGGCGCGGGCGGCTCGACGCTCTGCTGGCCGGCGGCGCGGGCGGCTCGGCGGGGGTCGGGGTCTGGGGCGGGGGCTGTGGAGACTTCGCCGGTCATCCCGATCCGGCGCTCCATCCGGTCCAGGCGCGCGGTCACGCCGTCGACGGTGTCGTCGGCTCCGGGCAGGAGGACGCGGGCACAGATCAGCTCCAGGAGCAGCCGCGGGGTGGTGGCGCCGCGCATCTCGGTCAGTCCGGCCGCGACGCAGTCGGCCGCGCGCACGAGATCGGCCTTGCCGAACCGGGCGGCCTGGGCGACGAGCCGCTCGGCCTGGTCGGCGGGCGCATCGATCAGTCCGGTGGCCGGAGCGTCCGGGACGGCGGCGACGATCACGAGGTCGCGCAGCCGGCGCAGCAGGTCCTCGGTGAAGCGGCGCGGGTCCTGCCCGGTCTCGATCACCTTGTCGACCACCGAGAACACGGTGCGCCCGTCACCGGCCGCGAAGGCGTCGACGACCTCGTCGAGCAGCGTGTCCGGGGTGTAGCCGAGCAGGCCGGCGGCGACGTCGTACGTCAGTCCGGCTGGGCCGGCACCGCCGAGCAGCTGGTCCAGGACCGAGAGCGAGTCGCGCGCCGAGCCCGCGCCGGCGCGCACCACGAGCGGCAGCGCGGCCGGCTCGATCGGGACGCCCTCGCGCGAGCAGATCTCGGCGAGGTAGTCCGAGAGCACCCGCGGCGGGATCAACCGGAACGGGTAGTGGTGCGTGCGCGAGCGGATGGTCGGGATGACCTTCTCCGGCTCGGTGGTGGCGAAGATGAACTTGAGGTGCTCCGGGGGTTCCTCGACGAGCTTGAGCAGGGCGTTGAAGCCCTGCGTGGTGACCATGTGGGCCTCGTCGATGATGTAGACCTTGTAGCGGCTGCTCACCGGGGCGAAGAACGCGCGCTCGCGCAGGTCGCGGGCATCGTCGACACCACCGTGGCTGGCCGCGTCGATCTCGATCACGTCGAGCGAGCCCGGCCCGCCGCGGGCCAGGTCCCGGCACGACTGGCACTCACCGCACGGGTCGGCGATCGGGGCCTTCTCGCAGTTCAGCGTGCGCGCGAGGATCCGGGCGCTGGTCGTCTTGCCGCAACCGCGCGGCCCGGAGAAGAGGTAGGCGTGGTTCACCCGGTTGTTGGCCAGGGCCGCGCGCAGCGGCTCGGTCACGTGGTCCTGGCCGATCACCTCGGCGAAGGACTCCGGCCGGTAGCGGCGGTACAGGGCGAGGTTGTGCTCCACACGTGAACCCTAGTCGGAGTGCCCGACATCGACGTCGGCGCGCGGGTAAGAACCCTTCGAGACGGTCGAAGACCGACCTCCTCAGGACGGCGCTCCCTCAGTACTGGTGGAACCAGCGCGCGAAGCTCCCCCGCATGCCCGGACAGGTCACGTCGACGTCGCGTCCGTCCTGCACCCACTGGGCCAGGACGCCCGGTCCGCCGGAGAAGGACCAGTCGGTCCCGCACCGGCTCAGCGCCTCGGCCTGCGAGGTCTCGCCCGCTGCGCGCCACTCCGGCGAGCCCGTCGGCAGGTAGCCCACGACGCGCTCCCACAAGGACGGCGTGGAGTAGTAGCCGACGGTGAAGCCGGCGTCGCTGTAGCCGCGCGCGGCGCCTTGGACCACGGCCGCGTTGGCAGCGGTGTCCTTGCTCCACTCGAAGTCGGGGACCGGCTCGACGTCGACCCAGACCACCGGCGTGCGCAGGCCGGTGGCCTTCATGGTCGCGACGTTGAACCTGGCTGCCGCGTACCCGGTGTTGCGCAGCCGGTCGAGCTTCGCGCTCCCGAACGGACCGCTGCGGCCGTAGCGGCTCAGCGTCGCCGCGTCGGGGTAGCTCACGATCGAGTACGCCGCGCCGTACAGGTGGCGACCGGCGACCCACGCGACCTGGTCGCCCAGGCACGGGTTCGCCACGAACGAGGGCCCGTTGGTCAGTCCGAGCACCACGAACCGGGCATCGGCCGTCGGCATCGGCGCACCCTTGGACCGCTTCTGCGCGATGCCCATCCCCTTCGGGCACTGCGGCCAGCTCGCATCGGCTCCGAGCACCTGCGTGCCGACCGGCTCCTGCGGGGTCTTCGTGGCCGGCGACGACGGCGCTGCGCCGGGCAGGTGGCTGGGAAGGTCGGTGGGCACCAGCGCACCGTTGCCGTCGGTCGCGGTCGGTGACGCAGGAGTCGTCGGCGGCGCCGTGCGTGGCGAGGAGTGGTGCGCACCGCAGCCGCCCAGGGAGAGGGCCGCGACCAGGAGAGCAGCGAGGCCGGCGAGGCCGCGGACCCGGCTCACCCGACCGTGGTGAGGCCGGAGCACCGGTACGCCGTGCCGCCGATCGAGATCCACCTGCCGTCGTGCAGCTGCAGGAGCCGCGCGCACGGGGACAGTCGCTTGGCGCCCACGGCCTGCGGAGCGTGCAGTCCGCCGCCGGTCCAGCCGCTGACGCTGCGCAGCCGGCTCACCAGGTGCGCACGGGACAGCCTGCCGCCGAGCAGGAGTGCCTGGGTCGTGAAGAGCTTCGCGGCCGACCACGCGTAGAGGCCGGCGGCGCTCGGGGCCGCGCCGGGCGCGACCTTGGCCAGCCAGGTCCGGTAGAGCTTCAGCTGCGCCTGGTTCGCGGTGAGGGGCAGGAAGTCGACCGGCACGATCGTGCCCTCACCCGAGTCGCCGGCCCCGGCGACGTAGCCGGGGTCGTAGGCCGAGTCCTCGACCATGAAGACAGCCGGGTGGAAGCCGCCGCTCTGCATGGCGTGCGCCAGGCGAGCAGCCTGCTGGTAGGCGCCGATGAACTGGACGAGCTGGACGTCCTTGCTCTTCATCGCAGTTACGTAGGGGCCGTAATTGAAGTCGGCGACGTCGATCCGCGCCGAGTAGAGGAAGTTGAACCCACGCTGCTGCTCGGCCTTCTGGAGCGTCGTGGCCCGGGCGACGGCGGAGGGCACGTTCAGCGCGATCATCGCGGCCTTGGCGGCCGCCGCCGGGCGCTGGGCCACGAAGTAGTCCGGCACGCTGTTGGCTGCTTCCCCCGGCCGACTGGCATCCACGCCGAAGCAGGTGCGGCAGGTGTTGCGTGCCGCCGTGGTCGAGGCGCTGCGCAGGTCAGGCAGACCGCAGCCCTGGGCCGTGCTCGCGCCCCCGTCGTCGAAGGCCGACATCGAGCCGACCGCGGCGAAGTCCTTCACGCACATCGCCTGGTAGGCGGCCTTGTCGCCAGCCGCATCGGTCTTGGAGTCGAACAGGTCGACCGCGAGCTTGCGACCGCAGATGCGGTGCTGGGAGTTGAAGTAGGCGACGTAGGCACGCACGGCCTGGCGGGCGGAGAGGAACAGTCCCGGCACCGGGCCGGTGCGGTCCACGCTGTTGCCGATCCGGATGACCTTGCTGGTCACGCCGGTGTGGTTGGCGAACCCCGCGCACGACCCCGCCCGCGCGTCGGCGGTCGGAGTCACTGCGAGCAGCGCGAGCAGCAGGGGCAGGACGGCGAGCACTCCGAGGGTGCGGCGGCTACGACTCCGGTTGCGACTCATGGGGCCGACGCTAGCCCCGGGGAGCAGGCGTGTCCGTGATTCGCCCGGGCTGCGCCGTGAACCCTGCGCGCGAGGCCAGTGCACCACCGAGCACGGCGATCACGATGCTGACCAGCGCCCCGAGCATCAGGGCCGAGGCCTCGCCGGGCACCAGGACGTGCAGCTGGGTGCCGATGGTCGCGGCCGCCACCGGTACGCCGAGCTGGGCGGTGGCCAGCAGTCCCAGCGGCGCGGGCTGACCCAGCGCCCGGGCGACCAGGTGCGCGAGCACGGCTCCGAAGCCCAGGCACACCCCGAGCCCGATCAAGCGCGGGTGGGCGCCGAGGTCGCGCAGCTGCAGGGTCGCGCCGAGCCAGACGAAGAAGACCGGTCCCAGGAACCCCTCGGTCAACGCGAACAGCTGCTTGGCGAGCCGGCGCGGCTCCCCGACCGCGGCGACCGCGAGCCCGAAGGCGAAGCCCGCCAGCATGATCGAGACGTGCAGCGTCACCGCCAGCCCGGCGAGGGCGAAGAGGATGGCGAGCTGGACCCGGAGCTCGATCGCGAAGCTGCGGTCCTCCGAGACCCGGTGGGCCCGGGCCCGCAGCCCGCGCTGCTCGGTGTAACCGAGCACCACGAAGACGACCGTCGCTGCGGCGATCACGCTGATCGCCCCGACGGCTGCGCGCCCGGCGTGGTGCGGGTCGACCACCAGCGGCAGCGCCACGATGCAGGCCGCGTCCGCGATCGCGATCTGCGGGAGCAGGCGCAGGACCTGCTTGCCACCGAGGCCGAGGGAGTCGATGACCGGCAGGACCAGCGCGGCCGAGGAGGAGGCCATCAGCACGGCGTACAGAGGTGCGTGGTGGAGGTCGAAGACGGCGGCGAGCAGGTAGCCGAGGCCGGTGGCGACCAGCCCGACCGTGACCGCCCGGGCGATGCCGGTGCGCAGGGCCGGGCGCAGGGCGGGGTCGCGGACCGGCACGTGCGTGCCGGCCACGAACATCACCAGTGCGAAGCCGGCGTCGGCCAGGAAGGTGAGCGTCGCGTCGCCCGGGTGCAGGTAGCCGGTGCCGGTGCGCCCCAGCGCGATGCCCGCCAGGAGCTCACCGAGGACGATCGGGAGGTGCCAGCCGCGCGGCAGCGCGAGCAGGGGCCCGGCCAGGCCGACCACGCAGATGACCGCGAGCGCTGTGAACGTCACCGGGGCATTCTCCCGCCCCGGCCGCCCGGGAACCCGCATTGAGGTCCGGGAACGCGAAGGCCCCCCGTGCACCCGGAAGAGCCCACCTGCCCTTGCTGCCTTCCGGCCCTGGGGGATTCAGTGAGGTACCGCCGCACGGGGGGTTGCCCCGAGTCTACGAGTCCGATTTCGCGACGGCCAATCGGGACCGGTAACCTCTCCGACGGAGGATTCGCATAGTGGCCTAGTGCGCTCGCTTGGAAAGCGGGTTGGGTTAACGCCCTCAGGGGTTCGAATCCCCTATCCTCCGCCGATCGGACAGCACCGCTCCTCTGCGGTGCTGTTCGCGGTTTTGCGGCTCGCGAGTCAAAGCACTCCCCCCGCGGCGCCTGCCCGCTTGCCGCGGCGGCGGTCTCTGCCGGCACCGCGACATACGTGGCGTGCCTGGTCGGATGGGACTGACGTGAGAACGGGAAACGTGCTGCTCGTGGCAATCGGCTTCGGCGCAGCGTTCACGCAGCTGCACTGGGTGACCGGAGCGCTGCTTGCCGCCGTGTGCTGCGCGATCGTCCTGGCCGGCCTACACCTGATGCGGCAGTACTGGGGCAACCGCTGACGCGCGCCGCACCACGACAATCTCGCTAACCGGTCGCTTGATACTCCGCGGCTTGGGTTTGGAGAACATGCACAACTCGCCTGAACACCGCAGATCCAGTCGATTTCTCACGTTGTGCATGTTCTGCGACACGTCTCAGATCCCGCCGACGTTTCGATCTGCTTCGCACTCGGCCCGTCCAGCCGTCCAGCCATCCCGCCCAGGTGGTCCGCGATCATCGGGGCCAGGTCGGCCGCAAGCAGCCTTCGGACTCGGAACCCACGGTCCAAATCCCGCGACCGCTCGTCGTCACGCCCTCGCGCGTG
>JBJMIO010000206.1:0-6663 GCA_045806765.1 Marmoricola sp. | reverse complement strand
AGACCCGGATCGCGATCCTGCGCAAGAAGGCCGCCGCCGACCGCCTGCACGCACCGGCCGACGTGCTGGAGTTCATCGCCAGCCGGATCCAGACCAACATCCGCGAGCTCGAGGGAGCCCTGATCCGGGTGACGGCGTTCGCGAGCATCAACCACCAGGAGGTCGACATGACCCTGGCGGAGATCGTGCTCAAGGACCTGATCCCCGAGGGTGGCGAGCCGCAGGTGACCGCCGGGCTGATCATCGCCCAGACCGCGTCGTACCACTCGTTCAGCATCGAGGACCTCTGCGGCCCGAGCCGCACCCGCGCACTGGTGACCGCGCGGCAGATCGCGATGTACCTGTGCCGCGAGCTCACCGACCTCTCGCTGCCCAAGATCGGCCAGCAGTTCGGCGGCCGCGACCACACGACGGTCATGAACGCCGAGCGACGCATCCGCAAGGATCTCGCCGAGCGCCAGACGGTCTACAAGACCGTCAACGAGCTCACGATGCGGATCAAGCAGCAGGCCAAGCAGGCCTGAGAGGGACCGAGCAGCACCCTCCCGGCCTGTGTCCAACCCGGTGAATTCCGGTGGACGGGATGGGGACGGACTGTGGAGAACCTGCACCGCACGTGCACAACCCGGACGCCGAACCACAGGGACGTGTTGTTCCACAGGCCGTCGTCCACAGCACCAACCACGTACCAAAAGTGTCGGTGACCTGCGGTTTCGTGAGTTCTCCACAGGATCAACAGGCCCTACTACTACGACTAGATCTATCAATTCATCCTTCGCCGCACCACAACCGGGGATGTGCCCACCTGGGGACAACCTCCCGGACCGGCCGCACGGCGTGGCAGGATGCCCATCCGGTGCAGTGCCGCCCCGGTGCAACGCTGGCCCCCAGACCTCGAGCACAACCTGCAGGAGGCAAGACCCGTGAAGTTCCGCGTCGAGCGTGATGTCCTCGCCGATGCCGTCGCCTGGACGGCCCGCGCTCTCCCCCTGCGCCCCAGTGCTCCCGTGCTCGCCGGCCTCCTCATCGAGGCGGGCAACATCGACGGGACCGACGGGCTCCAGCTCTCCACCTTCGACTACGAGACCTCGGCCCGCGCCACGTTGAACGCCGACGTCTCGGTCGAGGGCCGTGCCCTGGTCTCCGGCCGACTCCTGGCCGACATCTGCCGCAGCCTGCCCAACAAGCCGGTCGAGATGTCGATCGAGGGCGCGAAGGTCACGCTGACCTGCGGTTCGGCCAGGTTCAGCCTCCAGACCATGCCCGTCGAGGACTACCCCTCGTTGCCGCCGATGCCCGAGGTCCGCGGTCGGGTGCGCAGCGAGCTCTTCGCCCACGCGGTCGGGCAGGCCGTCACGGCGGCCGGTCGTGACGACATGCTCCCGGTGCTGACCGGTGTGCGCCTCGAGCTCGACGGCACGTCGATCTCGATGCTGGCCACCGACCGGTTCCGGCTCTCCCAGCGCGAGCTCGAGTGGGACCCGGGCACCCCGGACCTCTCGGCCGCCGCACTGGTGCCCGCCAAGGTCCTGGCCGACACCGCCAAGTCGCTGACCGGTGGTGCCGAGATCTCGATCGCGCTGTCCACCTCCGGTGCAGGCGAGGGCATCATCGGCTTCGAGGGCTCGGCCGGGGGCGGCGTACGACGCACCACCACGCGCCTGCTCGACGGGGAGTTCCCGAAGGTCCGCTCGCTGTTCCCCAGCGAGCACCTGACGCTGGCCCGGGTCGACCGGGCCGTGCTCATCGACGCGGTCAAGCGCGTCGCCCTGGTCGCCGAGCGGAACACCGCGGTCCAGATGGCCTTCGCCGACGGGGTGCTCACCCTCGACGCGGGCTCGGGCGAGGAGGCTATGGCGAGCGAGTCGATCGAGGCCACCATCACCGGCGACGACCTGACCACGGGCTTCAACCCGCAGTTCCTGCTCGACGGTCTCTCCGCGCTGGAGTCGCCGTTCGTCGAGCTGGCGTTCACGACCGCTGCCAAGCCCGTCGTACTCTCGGGGGTGGATGCGCCCGACGCACCCAGCACGGCTGCGGACTCCAGCTTCAAGTACCTCCTGATGCCTCGCCGCCTGCTCTCCTGACACACCCGCAAGTCCCGATCCAAGAAGGGCAGGTCGCCATGCATCTCGGACTGGTCGGTCTCGGCAAGATGGGTGGCAACATGCGCACCCGGTTGCGCAACGGCGGGCACACCGTCGTGGGTTACGACCGCAACCCCGACGTCTCGGACTCCAGCAGCCTCGAGGACATGGTCGGCCAGCTGCCCAGCCCCAAGGTCGTCTGGGTGATGGTCCCCGCCGGGGAGATCACCGACGGCGTGGTCACCGAGCTCGCCGGGCTGCTGGGCGAGGGCGACCTGGTCGTGGACGGAGGCAACTCCCGCTGGACCGAGGACCTGCGCCATGCCGAGCAGCTCGCGGCGAAGAAGATCGGTTTCGTCGACTGCGGTGTCTCCGGCGGGGTGTGGGGCCTGGAGAACGGCTACGCCCTGATGGCCGGAGGCTCGGCCGAGGACGTCGCCAAGATCCAGCCCGCCTTCGACACCCTCAAGCCCGAGGGCGAGTTCGGCTGGGTCCACGCCGGCAAGGTCGGCGCCGGCCACTTCTCCAAGATGGTCCACAACGGCATCGAGTACGCGATCATGCAGTCCTACGCCGAGGGCTGGGAGCTGCTCGAGACCGTCGACATGGTCGAGAACGTCACCGAGGTCTTCCGGTCCTGGAAGGAAGGGACCGTGATCCGGTCCTGGCTGCTCGACCTGCTGGTCGCGGCGCTGGACGAGAAGCCGGGCCTGGAAGGCATCCGCGGCTACGCCGACGACTCCGGCGAGGGCCGCTGGACCGTGGAGGCCGGCATCGAGAACGCGGTCGCCACCCCGGCGATCACCGCCGCGCTCTACGCGCGATTCGTCTCGCGCCAGGACGACAGCCCGGCGATGAAGGCGGTCGCCGCGATGCGCAACCAGTTCGGCGGTCACGCGCTGCACACCGAGCCGCCTCCGGGTGGGGACGCGAGCAGCTAGCAGCGTGTACGTCGCCCACCTCTCGCTGCACGACTTCCGCTCCTACCCCTCGGCCGAGGTCGAGATCGGGCCGGGAGTGACCTCGTTCGTCGGGCGCAACGGGCAGGGCAAGACCAACCTGGTGGAGGCGATCGACTACCTCTCCCGGCTCGGCTCGCACCGGGTGGCGGGCGACGCACCCCTGGTGCGGCGCGGTGCCGAGCAGGCGATCGTCCGCGCCGCGGTCGTGCGGGACGAGCGCCGCGCGGTGCTCGAGGTGGAGATCAACCCGGGGCGCTCGAACCGCGCGCGGGTGAACAGGTCGCCGCTGCCGAAGGCTCGCGAGCTCCTCGGCTGGGTGCGCACCGTGGTCTTCTCCCCCGAGGACCTGGCGCTGGTCAAGGGCGACCCGTCGGACCGGCGCGCGTTCGCCGACGACCTGCTCGTCCAGGTCGCGCCCCGCTTCGCGGGGATCCGCAACGACTACGACCGGGTGCTCAAGCAGCGCAACTCGCTGCTCAAGACCAGCCGCGTCAGCCGGCGCTCGGGCGCGGGCGACGAGAACCTGATGTCCACCCTCGCCGTCTGGGACACCCGGCTGGCCGAACTCGGCGCCGAGATCATGGAACGCCGCACCGCCCTGGTCGCGGACCTCACGCCCCTGGTCGGCAAGGCCTACGAGGCCGTGGCGCGAGGTGCCACCCGTGACGACGCGACCCTGGCCTACCGGCCGAGCTTCGAGGTCGCCGAGGACACTCCCCTGGTCGACCAGCTGCTCGCCGAGCTCGAGCGCCGCCGGCGCGACGAGCTCGACCGGGGGCTGACCCTGGTCGGCCCGCACCGCGACGAGCTGGTGCTGACCCTGGGCGACCTCCCGGTCAAGGGTTACGCCAGCCACGGTGAGTCGTGGTCGTTCGCGCTCGCGCTCCGGTTGGCGTCCTACGACCTGCTGCGTGCCGGTGGTGACGACCCGGTGCTGATCCTCGACGACGTCTTCGCCGAGCTCGACTCCGGCCGGCGGGCGCAGCTCGCCGACCTCGTCGCGGGTGCGGAGCAGGTGCTCATCACCGCCGCTGTGCCCGAGGACATCCCCGAGCAGCTGCACGGACGACGCTTCACGGTGGCCGGTGGGGAGGTGAGCCTCGATGGCTGAGGACCAGGAACCCGAAGCGGGCCCGGAGCCTGTCGCTGGCGCCGAGCCTGTCGCGAGCGCGGTGCCTTCAGCGCCGGTCGAGGAGCACCAGGACAGCGGGCTCGACCTGGCACGCAGCATCGCGCGCGGGCTGGCCGGCAAGACCGGTCCCCTGCGACGGAGGACCGCCCGGCTGCGGCGCGGGCCGGTCACCTCCAGCTCCGCGCACCCCGACGAGCGCGACCCCCAGACCCTGGATGCGACCCTGGGCCGCTTCGTCACCGAGCAGGGCTGGCAGACCGAGCTGCGGGTGCACGGGGTCTTCACCCGGTGGCCCGCGATCGTCGGCACCGAGGTCGCCGCCCACGTGACCCCGGAGTCCTACGCCGAGGGCCGGCTGGTGGTGCGCACCGACTCCACTGCGTGGGCCACCCAGATGAAGCTCCTCGCCGCGAACGTCGTACGCCGCCTCAACGAGGAGCTCGGTGACGGCACCATCGAGGTCATCGACGTGCTCGGCCCGCACGTGCCGCGGTGGACCAGCGGACGCCTGCGGGTCAAGGGCCGCGGACCGCGTGACACCTTCGGCTGAGCCGTGTGAGGCATCTGCGCACGAGAGGTGTTGCAGGGCGATCTGCGGGCCTCGCGGTGGTACAGGACCTCATCGGGACCCCTGAAATGGGGTTGAAAGGGCCTTCTGGGGCCTCTCCGGGCCATTTTTCGCCCCAGATCCCCCCGATCCGCGGGGCGTACCCGTGATTTGAGGCCCCTGACGGGTAGACTGAGGCCTGGTCGTCCCAGTGGCGGAGACGTCGCGTCCGACGGCCATTTGTGTGCACGCTTCGGGCTTGCCGTGAGAAATGTGAAGAGGATGACGTGGCCGACGAAACCCCCAACGGATCGACTGTCGCAGAGGGCAATTACGACGCCAGCGCGATCCAGGTCCTCGAAGGTCTCGAGGCGGTCCGCAAGCGCCCCGGCATGTACATCGGCTCGACCGGTGAGCGCGGCCTGCACCACCTGATCTGGGAGGTCGTGGACAACTCCGTCGATGAGGCCCTGGCGGGCTACTGCGACCGGATCGTGCTCACGCTCCAGGCCGACGGCGGCGTCCGGGTCGAGGACAACGGTCGTGGCATCCCCACCGACATCCACCCGACCGAGGGCATCTCCGCGCTGACGATGGCGCTGACGATGCTGCACGCCGGCGGCAAGTTCGGCGGAGGCGGCTACAAGGTCTCCGGCGGTCTGCACGGCGTCGGCATCTCGGTCGTCAACGCGCTCTCCTCGAAGGTGATCGCGGAGGTCAAGAACCGCGGCCACCTGTGGCGCCAGACCTTCACCGTCGGAGTCCCCGATGCGGACCTCGCCGAGGTGCGTCCGATGGAGCCGGGCGAGCGCACCGGCACCACGATCACGTACTACGCGTCCGAGGACATCTTCGAGACCACGACGTACAACCTGGAGACCGTGACCAACCGGATCCGCGAGATGGCCTTCCTCAACAAGGGCCTCGAGATCGTCGTGCGTGACGAGCGTCCGCCGGCCGAGGGCCTCGAGGACATCCTGGACGACCCGATGCAGAGCGACGACCCGGAGAGCTTCGAGGACGTCGACGCCCAGGTCGATCCGATGACCGACGACGCCGACGACCGGATCCCGGCGCCGGACGAGGACCAGGTCAAGGGCGGGGTGGTCGAGCGCCGCTTCAAGTACGACCGCGGCCTGGTCGACTACGTCGAGCACCTCAACCGCCGCAAGGTCGTGGCGAACCAGACGATCATCAGCTTCGAGGCCGAGACGCCCGAGAGCAGCGAGAACCACATGAGCCTCGAGCTCGCGATGCAGTGGAACACCTCCTACCAGGAGTCGGTGCACACCTTCGCGAACACCATCAACACCCACGAGGGCGGCACCCACGAGGAAGGCTTCCGCGCCTCGCTCACCACCCTGGTCAACACCTGGGGCGTGGAGTGGGGTCTGATCAAGAAGCCCGAGGACCGGGTCTCGGGTGATGACATCCGCGAAGGCCTGACGGCGATCATCTCGATCAAGCTCGGCGAGCCGCAGTTCGAGGGTCAGACCAAGACCAAGCTCGGCAACACCGAGGCCAAGGGCTTCGTGCAGCGCATCGTCAACGACCAGCTCGGTGCCTGGCTGGAGCAGAACCCGGCCGAGGGCAAGGAGATCATCCGCAAGTCCCAGGCCGCGGCCCAGGCCCGGATCGCTGCCCGCAAGGCGCGCGACCTGGCGCGCAACCGCAAGGGTCTGCTCGGCGGCGGCGGGCTGCCCGGCAAGCTCTCGGACTGCCAGTCGACGAACCCCGAGGAGTGCGAGGTCTTCATCGTCGAGGGCGACTCGGCCGGTGGTTCGGCCCGCCAGGGTCGCGACCCGCGGGTGCAGGCGATCCTCCCGATCCGCGGCAAGATCCTCAACGTCGAGAAGGCGCGCATCGACAAGGTGCTCGCCAACACCGAGGTGCAGGCGATCATCTCCGCGCTCGGCACCGGCATCCACGAGGAGT
>JBJMIO010000205.1:0-5414 GCA_045806765.1 Marmoricola sp. | reverse complement strand
AGAGCTCCTGGGCGCGCTCGAGCGCGTCGGCGAAGGCCTGGGCGAGGCTGTCGATGATGGCGCGGACGAGGACCGGGCGGGAATCGGGCGCGGCGAGCCCTGCCTCGGCGTACCACTTCTGGATGCGGGCGGGCATGTCCCCGGGGGGCAGGAACATCTCGTCCTGCACGTCGAAGACTTCGGTCGTCGGGGGCGCGGCGGCGGCCGAGGAGAGCAGCCGGTCGAGTGGCTCAGCGGTGCCTTCGCGCTCCCACGCGCGTCGGGTCTCGCTGAGCAGCCACAGGCCCATCACGTTGGTGAGGAAGCGGACGCGGCGGTCCACTCCCCCCTCGTTCGTGAAGTTCGCCGCGCGGCTCGCCTCCGTCAGCACCGGCGACTCGAGCTCCACCCCGACCAGTCCCCACGTGCCGCAGGAGATGTACGCCGCGTCGTGGCCCTGGATCGGCACGCCGACGACCGCCGACGCGGTGTCGTGGGACCCGACCGCGGTCACCTCGAGGCCGGGCAGCCCGACCAGCTCGCCCACGGCCGCACGCACGGGCCCGACCACGTCGCCGGGGTCGACGAGCTCTCCGAGCACATGCCTCGGGAGCCCCAGCCGGGCGACGAGCTCGTCGTCCCAGTCGCGGGTGTGCACGTCGAGCAACCCGGTCGTCGAGGCGTTGGTGCGCTCGGTGACGCGGCGTCCGGTCAACCAGTAGCCCAGAAGGTCGGGCACCAGGAGGAGGTCATCGGCATCGGCGGCCCACGGATCGGCGGCGAGCTGGTAGAGCGTGTTGAACGGCAGCAGCTGCAGGCCGTTGCGGACATACAGCTCGGAGTGCGGCACCACGGAGTGGACCCGCTCCACACCGGCCGCGGTGCGCTCGTCGCGGTAGTGGAACGGCATGCCCAGCAGGCGTCCGCCGCGCAGCAGGCCGTAGTCGACCGCCCACGAGTCGACTGCCACACCCGCCAGTGCGGGCGAGCGCCGGACAGCGGTGGCGAGACCCTCGACCGCGCGCTGGTAGAGCTCGGGGACGTTCCAGTGCAGACCGTCGGGCAGCCGCACCGGGTCGTTCGGAAAACGGGAGACAGCCTCCAGGCGGAGGACTGCCGATCCGACCTCGCCGAGCATCACCCTCCCGCTCGAGGCGCCGAGGTCGATTGCGGCGACGTGTGCGGTGCCAGTCCTGGTCACGGCCTACCTCAGGAAGCCCGCGGCGACACCCGCGTCGACCGGGATGTGCAGCCCCGTGGTGTGGGTGAGGTCACCGCCGGTGAGGGCGAAGACCGCGGCCGCGACGTGCTCGGGAAGCACCTCGCGCTTGAGCAGCGTGCGCTGGGCGTAGAAGCTCCCGAGCTCCTCCTCCGGGACGCCGTACACCTTGGCGCGCTCGGCCCCCCAGCCCTTGGCGAAGATGCCGGAGCCGCGGACGACCCCGTCGGGGTTGATGCCGTTGACCCGGATCCCGTATGCGCCGAGCTCGGCCGCGAGCAGCCGCACCTGGTGGGCCTGGTCGGCCTTGGCCGCGCCGTACGCGACGTTGTTCGGCCCTGCGAAGACCGAGTTCTTCGAGGAGATGTAGACGATGTCGCCGCCCATCCCCTGGTCGACCATCACGCGGGCGGCCGCGCGCGAGACCAGGAAGGACCCCTTGGCCATCACGTCGTGCTGCAGGTCCCAGTCGCGGTCGGTGGTCTCGAGCAGCGGCTTGGAGATCGACAGCCCGGCGTTGTTGACGACGAGGTCGACACCGCCGAAGGCAAGGGCTGCCGCGTCCACGCAGGACCGCACCGCCTCGGTGTCGGTCACGTCTGCGACGACCGCGATCGCCCGGTCGGCGTTGCCGATTCCGTCGGCGACCGCGCGGGCCGCGTCGCCGTCCAGGTCGGCCACGACGACGCACGCGCCCTCGCTGCCGAGGCGCTCGGCGATCGCCTTGCCGATGCCGGAGCCGGCACCGGTCACGAGGGCCACCCGGCCGGCCAGGGGCTTGGCCTTCGGCATCCGCTGGAGCTTGGCCTCCTCGAGGGACCAGTACTCGATGCGGAACTTCTCGCTCTCGTCGATCGGTGCGTACGTCGAGACCGCCTCGGCGCCGCGCATGACGTTGATGGCATTGACGTAGAACTCGCCCGCCACCCGGGCGGTCTGCTTGTCCTTGCCGAAGGAGAACATCCCGACACCGGGGACGAGCACGATGGCCGGGTCGGCTCCGCGCATCGCCGGGCTGTCGGCGGTCGCGTGCCGGGCGTAGTACGCGGCGTACTCCTCCCGGTAGGCCCGGTGCAGCACCTTGAGCCGGTCGACGACCTCCTCCAGCGGTGCCGAGGCCGGCAGGTCGAGCACGAGCGGGCGCACCTTCGTGCGCAGGAAGTGGTCAGGGCACGAGGTGCCGAGCTCCGCCAGAGGTGCGAGCCGCTCCCGGGACACGAACTCCAGCACCGCTTCGCTGTCGGTGTAGTGCCCGAGCTGCGGGGCGTCGGTCGACGCCAGGCCCCGGATCACCGGCGCGAGCGCCGCAGCCCGGGCGTGCCGCTCGGGCGTGGGGAGCGCTTCGTGACCCGGCACGACGGCACCGAACGGCTCCGCCTTGCCACGCGTGGCGAGGAACTCCTCCGCGGTGCGGATCATCTCGAGCGAGTGCGTCTCGCACTCCTCGGAGGTGTCACCCCACGCGGTGATTCCATGGCCGCCCAGGATCACGCCGATGGCCTGCGGGTTGGCGCGCTTGACCTCGGCGATGTCCAGACCGAGCTGGAACCCCGGGCGACGCCAGTCGACCCACGCGACGCGGTCGCCGAAGCACTCCTTCGTGAGCGCCTCCCCGTCGGCCGCCGTCGCCAGTGCGATGCCGGAGTCGGGGTGCAGGTGGTCGATGTGCGACGCGTCGACGAGGCCGTGCATCGCGGTGTCGATCGACGGCGCCGCGCCTCCACGGCCGTGCAGGCAGTAGTCGAACGCGGCGACCATCTCGTCCTCGCGCTCGACGCCCGGGTAGACGTCGACGAGCGCGCGGAGGCGGTCCAGCCGGAGCACGGCGAGACCGGTCTCGGTCAGCGTGCCGAGGTCACCGCCGGACCCCTTCACCCACAGCAGCTCCGTGGGGTCCGCGGTGACAGGGTCGGTCACCGTGCCCTTGGCCGAGGTGTTGCCACCGGCGTAGTTGGTGTTGCGGGGGTCGGCACCGAGCGCGTTGGACCGCGCGATCAGCTGGGCGGGCGTGCTGAGGGCGTCGTTCATCAGTTCCATCCTGCCTGGGCGCCGCCGATGCGGTCCGCCTCGATCTGTTCCTGGTGGCCGCTGGCGAGGTACGCCGCCATCGGGTCGGCGGGCAGTCCACGGGACTCGCGCCACGCAGCCAGGTCGCCCCGCACGTCGGTGTAGAAGGCATCCATGTAGACCGCGTTGGCGGCCAGAACGTCACCGGCAGCCCGTGCCTCCTCGAGCGCGTGCGTGTCGAGGAGCAGTGCCCGGGCGGTCATCTCCTGCACGTTGAGCACCGACCTGATCTGGCCGGGGATCTTCTTCTCGATGTTGTGGCACTGGTCGAGCATGAGCGCGACGTCGCTGTCGGCGCCGTACCCGCCTCCACGGACGACCTCGACGAGGATCCGGAAGAGCTGGAAGGGATCCGCCGCACCCACGATCAGGTCGTCGTCGGCGTAGAACCGGCTGTTGAAGTCGAACGAGCCGAGCTTCCCGAGCCGCAGCAGCTGCGCGACGATGAACTCGATGTTCGTGCCGGGGGCGTGGTGGCCGGTGTCCAGGCAGACCTTCGCCTTGTCACCGAGCGCGGCCACGTGCACGTACGACGTGCCCCAGTCCGGCACGTCGGTGTGGTAGAACGCCGGCTCGAAGAACTTGTACTCCAGCACGAGGCGCTGGTCCTCACCGAGCTGCGCGTAGATCTCGGCCAGTCCCTCGGCCAACCACTCCTGACGGGCCCGGATGTCGCCCTGGCCCGGGTAGTTGGTGCCGTCGGCCAGCCAGATCTTCAGGTCCCGTGAGCCGGTCTGGCCCATCACGTCCAGGCAGTCGAGGTTGTGCCGCACCGCCTTGGCGCGCACCTTCGGGTCGGCGTGGGTGAGGCTGCCGAGCTTGTAGTCGTCGTCCTGGAAGGTGTTCGAGTTGACGGTGCCCAGCGTGACGCCGAGGTCCTCGGCGTAGGCACGCAGGCTCGTGAAGTCGTCGACGAGGTCCCACGGGATGTGCAGGGCCACCGACGGGGCCAGCCCGGTGAACCGGTGGACCTGGGCGGCGTCGGCGATCTTCTCCTCGACGCTGCGCGGGGTGCCCGGCGTGCCGAAGACCTTGAACCGGGTGCCGGAGTTGCCGTACGCCCAGGACGGGACTTCGATCGCCAGCTCGCCGAGCCGGTCGGCGATGCCGTGGAAGCGGGTCATGTCACTCACTCGTTCTCTTGCGGGTGGTGCGCGAGCTGGTCCTCCAGGTGGAAGACCTCGCGCAGTTGCTGGAACCCGGTGTCGGGCCGGGCATCACCGAGGTCCACGAAGAACCCGGCCATCTCGGCCTGCCACCGGGCGTTCACGTCCTCGCCGTCCATGCCGGCGAGCGCTCGGTGCAGATCAGGGGTCTCGAAGTAGCCGACGAGGAGGCCGTCCTCGCGCAGGAACAAGGAGTAGTTGTGCCAGCCGGTGGAGGCGAGAGCTGCGAGCATCTCCGGCCAGACTGCGCGGTGGCGCTCGACGTACTCCTCCAGCCGATCGGGCCGGACCTGGAGCTGGAAGCACACGCGCTGCATCTCGCCTCCCCGAGGGGCGGTCCGGCCGACGACAGCGGAAGCCGCCGGCCGGACCCGCCCGTCAGAAGTTGAACTTGTCGATGTTGTCGGCGTTGAAGACGAACGGGTCACCCAGCAGGACGACGCCGTCGGCGCCGACCTTGAAGTCACCGAGCTTGCCGGCCTTGAAGCTGTCGCCCTCCTTGCCGGTGATGTCACCGGCTACGAGCGCCTTCGCGGCCCACGCCGCCAGGTAGCCGAGGTCCTCGGGGTTCCAGAGTGCGAACTCCTTGACGGTGCCGTCCTTGACGTAGTCACGCATCTGGTTCGGCGTACCGAGGCCGGTGAGCATGACCTTGCCCTTCTTGTCCGAGGTGGACAGGTAGCGCCCGGCAGCCGCGATGCCGACGGTGGTCGGCGAGACGATGCCCTTCAGGTTCGGGTGAGCCTGCAGGAGTGCGGCGGTCTTGTCGAAGGAGGTCTGGTCGTCGTCGTTGCCGTAGACGGTGTCGACGAGCTTGACGTTCGGGTGGTTGGCGGCCAGGTCCTTCTTCATCAGGTCGATCCACGCGTTCTGGTTGGTCGCGTTGGCCGACGCCGACAGGATCGCGATCTCGCCGCTGTCGCCGATCTCCTTGGTGATGATGTCGACCTGGCTCTTCGCGATGCCCTCGGCGGTGGCCTGGT
>JBJMIO010000204.1:0-6658 GCA_045806765.1 Marmoricola sp. | reverse complement strand
TCGCCGGTGGGTGTCGTGAAGTACATCGCCGCCGCGTTCCCGTCCGCCTGCGGGAAGACCAACCTGGCGATGCTCGAGCCGACCATCCCCGGCTGGAAGGTCGAGGCCATCGGGGACGACATCGCCTGGATGCGCATCGGTGAGGACGGCCGGCTGTGGGCGGTCAACCCCGAGTACGGCTTCTTCGGCGTCGCCCCGGGCACCAACGAGCACACCAACCCGAACGCGATGAAGACGATCAACAAGGGCAACTCGGTCTTCACCAACGTCGCGCTCACCGAGGACGGCGACGTCTGGTGGGAGGGCCTGGAGAACCCGCCGGCCCGCGCGACCTCCTGGAAGGGCGAGCCGTGGACGCCGGAGAGCGCCGAGCTCTCCAGCCACCCGAACAGCCGTTACTGCACCCCGATCAAGCAGTGCGACATGCTCGCGGCCGAGTACGACGACCCGCGCGGCGTCCCGATCGACGCGATCCTCTTCGGCGGCCGTCGCAAGACGACGATCCCGCTGGTCTCCGAGGCGCGCGACTGGACCCACGGGACCTTCCTGGGTGCGACGCTCTCGAGCGAGACCACCGCCGCAGCGGTCGGCCAGGTCGGCGTCGTGCGTCGCGACCCGATGGCGATGATCCCTTTCATCGGCTACAACGCTGGTGACTACTTCGGCCACTGGATCAACATGGGCAAGGACAACGACGCGTCCAAGATGCCCAAGATCTTCTATGTCAACTGGTTCCGCCTCGACGAGGACGGCAGCTTCCTGTGGCCCGGCTTCGGTGAGAACAGCCGCGTGCTGAAGTGGATCATCGAGCGCATCGACGGCCAAGCCGCGGCGATCGAGACCCCGATCGGTCACGTGCCGGCGCCGGGCTCCTTCGACATCGAGGGCCTGGACATGACCGAGGCGCAGCTGACCGAGGCGCTGAAGGTCGACGTCGAGGAGTGGAAGGCCGAGATCCCGCAGATCACCGAGTGGTTCGACAAGTTCGGCGACGACCTGCCGAGCGTGCTGTGGACCGAGCTCGACGACCTGAAGGCCCGCCTCGGCCTCTGAGTCTTCGTCGTGTGCCTGAGCCCGTCGCCACCGGCGCGCTCGGGCACACGACTGCCGCTGCAGGAATGTGCATAATCGGACACATGAGCGCGGAGTTCGACGCCAGCCAGCGTGAGCTGTTGCAGAACGATGCAGGCGATCTCTACCAGAAGGTGGTCGTCGAGGGCTCGATCGCGCACGACGACAAGCGGATCGTCCCGGGCGCCGGGGACCACGAGAGCTTCACGTTCCTGGTCGACCTCGGGCTGCTCGCGCTCGACCCCTCGACCGAGCGGTACCTGCCGGTCGACCCCGCCATCGTGCAGTCACGCGTGGTCGCGCCGATGGGGCAGCGCGCGGCCGAGCTGCTGGCCGAGTCGACCGGCTGGGCCACGACCTTCGCAGAGCTCGGGCTCGCGTTCCGGCGTACGGCTCCCTCCGACATGCCGATCGTCGAGCTGCGCGGCCTGCCGAACATCAACCGGTTCCTCACCGCCGCGGTCGGCGACGCCGACAGCGAGCTGCTCACCGCCCAGCCCGACGGCGCCCGCTCGGCCGACGTCCTGGACACCGCGCTCGAGCGCGACAAGCGGGCACTCGCGCGCGGGGTGAAGATGCGCACGCTCTACCAGCACTCGGCGCGACGCAGCGTCGCCACCCGCGAGTACGTCGATGCGGTGACCAGCTCCGGCGCCGAGGTGCGCACGCTGGAGGAGTTCTTCCAGCGCCTGATCGTGATCGACCGGCGGATGGCAATCGTGCCCGGTGCCGGTCCGGACGTCGCAGTGGTGATCCACGACGCCGGCCTGGTCGCCTACCTCGCCGACATCTTCGAGCGGTTCTGGGAACGCGCTCTCGTCTTCACCGACCGCGAGTCGACCACCGAGCGCGAGATCGCCGAGGACGTGCACAACATGACGGTGCGGATGCTGGTCGAGGGCCACAGCGACAACGCCTCGGCCAAGCGCGTCGGGGTCAGCACGCGCACCTACGCCGGCTACATCGCCTCGCTCAAGGCCGAGTACGGCGTGGAGACCCGCTTCCAGCTCGGGCACGCGATCGCGTTCGCCGAGATGCGGGAGAAGTCCCGGGCCAAGCCCGGCGCCGACTGAGCGCTCGGTTCACCTCCGGGCATGACAAGAGCGGAGAGTGGGGGTTCTCTCCGCTCTTGACGGCCGGGACTCGCGGCCTGAGGCCGGACGGACTGCCTGGGGGGGTGACTGTGCGTCGTGGTCCCGGATTATTCAGTTCACCAGCTGGCTCATCCCCAGCCGGTGTCTGCCAGCGAGTTCGTGGAGAACCCGCCGGCTGTCCCGGTGCTCTGGCCACTGTCCGTCACCGTGCTGACCGGCGAACGATGGTGCAGGTGTCCGTCGGTGGCTGCGTTCGCCGGGCCCGGGATCCCAGCGAAAACGCCTGTAGCGAGGATGGCGGCTGCTCCCATGCGGGCCAGAAGCTTCATCTTGCTCATCAGTCGTGTCCTTCAGTTGTCCGGCCACTCGGGGGACGTGGTCGGGCTGGACTCGATCTTCCCAAGGCCGCACGAGCGCGTGGAAGTAGACCAGTTGCCTCATGAAAGTGCAGTGCACAGACCTGCAACTTCATGCAATTTGGGAACTGTCCGGTCTTATCGACCGGGGCACGACTGGATCCGCCCTGCAGAAACGGGGCTCACTGTGTTCAGCGTCGCGAGCGGCGGAGGTGTCACGCGAATGCGAGAAGCTCCGCCCACCTTGCGGTGAGCGGAGCTTGCTCAGTTGGCGGAGCGAGCTCCGCCCACCTTGCGGTGAGCGGAACTCGTCCAGCTGGCGGAGGTGGAGGGATTTGAACCCTCGATGGGGTTGTAGCCCCAAACCCGCTTAGCAGGCGGGCGCCATAGACCGGACTAGGCGACACCTCCCCGACAGCGAGCAAAGGTTACCCACTCCGACCGGGCTCGGTGAAATCGGCCTGGATCCGCGGCACAGTCTCAGCGGCGCCGGCTGTTGAGACGACGCTTGAGCTCGTCGACGAACTCCTCGCGGTCGCCCTCGATCAGGTTGACCGGGATCGTGGTGGAGCGACCGTCGCGCAGCCGGATCAGGACGCACTCCTCCTCCAGGACGTAGGAGGTGGCGAGGTCCTCGACATCGGCCCAGCGCGCCGCCTTCTCGCCGGCACCACGCACGAACCGCACCTGGTACCCGACGTCGTCGAGGCGTACGACGTACCAGCGCCGGCCGAGCAGGAAGGCGAGGGAGAAGACGCCGAGGACCACCAGGATGATGACCACGCTGAGGATGTCGCCGGGCAGGTCCAGGCTGATGACGGCGATCGTGACGACCAGCAGGACGATCCCGATCCCGGCCAGGAACGCCCCCATGAGGCGTGCCCGGAGCTGGGGGGCGAGTCCGAAGTCGAGCTGGTTGGGCGTCTCCACACCCCGATTACACCGGGTCCGGGGCGGGTAGGAACAACCGGGTCCAGGACCGAGGTCCTGCAGCGGTCCCGAATGTTGTCCCAGCTCTTGTCTGGCGGTGTGGCCTGGGTCACACTCAAGACTCCACTGTGCACGACCGAACCTCGTGGAGGTGGTGGCTCATGACCCTCGAGTCAGCAATCGCGGATCTCCAGCGCACGCTGCGCAGCAGCCGCACGACCTCGAGCTGGCGCCTGATGACGCGCAACCAGCTCGCCGCCGTCAAGGACGCGCTCAGCGATGAACGCTTCGCTTCCTGGGACGGGTGGCTCGCGGCGCGCAGCGGCGCGAGCGACCGCGAACGCCTCCAGCTGATCGGCCGGATCCAGGCACTGGGCACCGGTCTGCTCGACCGGCTCGACACCGAGCGCGTCACCAGCGAGGTCAAGCGCCTGCTTCTCGACGTCGAGCACTACCGCCAGAAGGTGCACGACCTGGTCTACGACTCGGTCTCGATGGAGATCGGCGGATCCGAGTAGGGACTGCTCCCTCCTCAGAGGAGCGCACGCCCGTAGCGACGGGTCACACGTCGCTGGATGAACCAGGTCACCGGACCGCCCAGCCTGCTGAGGGTTGTGGCCGCGCGCGCGAACGCGACGATGTGCAGCACAACCGCGTCGTCGTCCGCCAGCTCGACGACGAAGGCCTCTTCACCGGACTCCGGGTGACCCGGCAGCGTGCCGTAGACGAAACCACGACGGCCCGGTTGGTCGATCACGCGCAGGACCCGCACCGGCGCCCGGAGCGAGAGCGGACCGAGGCCGATCCGGACGATCGCGACCGTCCCCTCCTCGACACCGTCGGTCGAGGCCTGGACGCGGAGACCAGCACCGCGCTGGACCTGCCAGCACATGACCGCGGCTGCCGCGCGCTCGAAGGTTGCCGTGCCGTGGCCCAGCGCGAAGGTCTCCTCGAGGTGCCGGTAGCCGGGTGGCAGCTCACCGAGGGTCGCGCCGACCTCGGCGTACGTCACGGACTGTGCGCGGAGCAGGTCGGCCTCGTACGGCTTGAGTCGGGACTGCATGGAGTGCCTTCCTCACGAGCCCTTCAAGACGCGCGCCTGCGCGCACTCCTCAGGGCCCTCACTTCGCTCGGGCAGAGGGGGCGGGATTCGAACCCGCGGTACGTCTCCGTACGACCGCTTTCAAGGCGGTTCCGATCGGCCACTCCGGCACCCCTCCCTGCACGCGGGCGGACCCGGCGCAGGGGGCCGAGTCTAGTGGTCGACGACCGCCAGCACGTCGCCCTCCTGGACGACGTCGCCCGGGGCGACCCGCAGCTCGAGCACGACGCACCCTGCATCGACCAGGACGGGGATCTCCATCTTCATCGACTCCAGCAGCATGACGGTGCCGCCGGCCTCGACCCGTTCGCCGACCTCGGCGGAGAGGGAGAGCACGCTGGCAACCATCTCGGCGAGGATCTCGGTCGAGGCCATGGCCGTGACGCTACCGCTCCGCCCGGGTTACTCGCGCGTTCAGTGCAGCGGTGCCCGGCGGCGGGGCTCGGGACGGTGAGCCACCGCCTCCTCGTCGCGTCGGGCGCGGCGTCCGTGGGTGCCGGTCAGCGACTGCTCGATGCGGACCACGAGGTAGCCCACCGCGATGCCGATCGCGAAGCTGTAGAGCGCGCCGAGGGCCACGCTGGTGAACCCGTGGTCGGCAGCGACCAGGCGCGTTGCCGTCGGGGCGGTCGCGGCGACACCGAACGCGGAGACCCACCAGCCCTGCCGGCGACGGGCGCGCATGAACACCCCCCACAGCAGCGCCGGGTAGCCGAGCAGCGCGACGATCGGGTGCGGCACGGCGCCCAGGTGCGAGCGCACCGAGGAGCGCAGGTCGTCGCCGGCGCTGATGATGTCGCGCGAGCCGTACTGCGAGATCGCCTCGCTGTAGGCCAGTGCGATCACCAGCATGAGGACGGCTCCACCCGCGATCACGTACCCGCGACGGCCCAGTCCGTGCAGACCCGCTCCGAGCCGGTAGACCAGGGAGAACGCACCCGCAAGGGCGAGCCCGAGAACGACGTACTGGAAGCGGGAGACGTCGACGTCGGGGTGGTCACCGGCGAACCCGACGACGCCGAGCGCGCCGATCGCGCCGACCGCGGTGGCGATCAGCGCCTCACGGATCGCCCGTCCGTACGTCGCCGCCGGCGTGGTCAGCATGACGGCCAACGTCGCCGCGACGACCCCGGTGCCCACCGCGGCACCGGCCTGCAGCGGTTGCCACTCGGTGGCCACCGCCGCTATCCCGAGGACTCCGGTCAGGCTGATCGCCCAGTACGGGCGGCCACCGGTGCGCACCGCCAGGCTCCAGGAGAAAGCACCCGAGATCAGCACCGCGCCGATGCCGCGCACGACGTCGGGCAGGCTCGGTGCCACCCGCGCGGCGACGACCGTTGCGGCACCGACGAGCACGAGGACCATCCACCACTCGCGGTCCTGCGAAGTGGTCGGGCTCGTCGGGCCGGGTGCTGCACCGATGTCGGTAGCCGCTCCGGTAGCCGGACGGCGCGGTGCGGCAACCCGGTTCGCGGCGGGGTTGACGACCTGGCGAGGCGGTACGGCGGGAGCGGCCGGGGCTGCTGCGGGCGGCTGACGCGGGCGGCCGGCAGGTACGCGGGGCAGAACGCGGCGCGAACGCGGCTCGCTGGTGGGTTCGGTGCTCGGTTCCGGGCTGGGCTCGGGGGCGGGCTCGGCGACCGGCTCGGGCTTCGGAGCCGGCTCGGGCTTCGGAGCCGGCGGGTGTGCAGGCGCAGGCGTCGGCTTCGGGGTCGGCGCAGAGGTCGGGGTCGGGGCGGCCTTCTGAGCCGGCTCGACGACCCGGGTCAGGCTGGTCGGCTCGGCCGGAGCTTCGACCGACGTACCGAGTGAGGTCTCGGACGCCGCCTCTTCGACGGGAGCAGTCGCCGCTGCCTTGCCGCGACGCGGCTCACGCCGGCGCAGCCGGACCGGTGCGGTGCGGGGACGCCCACGGGTACGGGCTTTCTCGGGTGCCCCGGCCGACGGCTCGGGACTCGGGTTCACCTCGGGCTCGGCGGACGGAGCCGGCTGGGCCGGAGCCGGCGTCGGAGTCGGGGCCGGAGTCGGGGCCGGGGCCGGCTTCGGGGCGACTGGAGCGGGCGCGACCGCAGCCGCGGCCACCTCCTCGGGGGCCGGCGGCGCGG
>JBJMIO010000203.1:0-15261 GCA_045806765.1 Marmoricola sp. | reverse complement strand
GGCTGCGGTGCGAGCCCTGGATGAGCCGCGGGTGAGCCTGGCACTGCCGGTCCCCGGCGACCCGCTCGGGCTGGCCGGGCCCGCCGCGCTCAACGCCGAGGCGGCCGAGGCCGGCGAAGCGGTGCTCGTCACCGGGCGATCGGGTAGCCACGGCCTGGTGCCGGTGCTCGACGCACGCACCGTGCTCTGGACCGTGCAGGACGCCGCCGCTCCCCCCGTCCTGGACCCGGGCGAGGAGGGCCGCACGCTGCGCCAGGTGCTGCTCGCCACGACCGCCGAGCTGGTCCGGCTCGACGTCGCCAGCTGGAACCCCGAGATCCCCGACCTGCTGCTCAACCTGCACCGGCGACCGGGGCTCCCGCTCCCACCTGGTACGCCGCCTGCCGAGGTGGAGACGCTGGAGCGTGCCGCGCTGTGCCTCGAGATCGTCGACCTGGCCCGTGCCGACGACGGTGGCTCGGTCTCGGCCCACGAGGTCGCCGCCCGGGCGCGTTGTCTCACGGATCTGGACCGCGCCGCCCGTCGGGCGGTCGTGGCCGTCTGCTCCGCTAGCCTGCTGCCCTCATGAACGAGCGCCCGGACGACAAGACGCTGCTCATCACGCTGACCGGCAAGGACCGGCCCGGCGTGACCTCGGCCGTGTTCGCCACCCTGGCCCGATTCGGCGTCGAGGTGCTCGACATCGAGCAGATCGTCCTGCGCCGCCGCCTGGTCCTCGGTCTGCTGGTGACCACCCCGCACGACTGGAAGCCGCTGCGCGACGCCGTCCAGCGCGCCGCCGACGATCTCGGGATGGCCGTGGAGATCGAGCGCGGCGCCGGCGACAACCGACCGCGGATGGACGGGCGCAGCCACGTGACCGTGCTCGGTACCCCGCTGCGCTCGGCCGCGGTGGCCGCGTTCGCCGGGCGGATCGCCGACATCGGGGCGAACATCGACCGGATCGAGCGGATGGCGCGCTACCCCGTCACCGCGATCAACCTGCACGTCTCGGGTGCGGCTCCGGAGAAGCTGCGCGCGATCCTGGCCGAGGAGGCCTCGCGCCAGGGCGTCGACGTCGCGGTCCAGTCGGCCGACCTGCTGCGCCGCGGCATGCGCCTGATCGTGATGGACGTCGACTCCACGCTCATCCAGGGCGAGGTCATCGAGATGCTCGCCGCCCACGCCGGGTGCGAGGAGGAGGTCGCCCGCGTCACCGACGCCGCGATGCGCGGCGAGCTCGACTTCGCAGAGAGCCTGCACGCGCGGGTCGCCCTGCTCGCCGGGCTCGACGCGAGCGCCATCGACGCCGTGTACGACGACCTGGTGCTCGCCCCGGGTGCCCGGACCACGATCCGCACCCTCAAGCGCCTCGGCTACCGCTTCGCGATCGTCTCGGGCGGGTTCACCCAGCTCACCGACCGGCTCGCCGCCGACCTCGGCATCGACTACGCAGCCGCCAACGAGCTCGAGATCATCGACGGCAAGCTCACCGGCCGGGTCCTCGGCGAGGTCGTCGACCGGGCCGGCAAGGCCCGCGCGCTGCGCCGCTTCGCTGCCGAGGTCGGGATCGCGGAGGCCGCGTGCATCGCCATCGGCGACGGCGCCAACGACCTCGACATGCTCAGCGCCGCCGGCCTCGGGATCGCCTTCAACGCCAAGCCCCTGGTCCAGCAGGCCGCCGACACGTCGGTGAACGTCCCCTACCTCGACACCGTGATGTACCTGCTCGGCATCAGCCGCGAGGAGATCGAGGCGGCTGATGCTGCGGCCGGGATCGTCACCCCGGCTCCCCCGTTGGTCTAGATGCCAGGACCACGAGGGCATCGGGATCCGGACGCGCGGTCGCTCGTCCTGGCGGCGCTGATCGCGGCAGCGCTCCTGGCGCACGCCGGGTTGGCCCTTCGCGAGCACCACTTCCGGTCGCTCCTCGTCGGACCCGCACGGCCCGACGTGCTGGTCCGGGTCGGGACCGACTGGTCCTTGCCTGCGGCGCGCATCACGGCGCTCGTTGCCGCGGCGCTCCTCCTCGTCCAGGCCGTCAGGTTCGCGACCCGGGGCGGCGGGCCGGCTGCCGTCGCGACCTGGGTCGTCTTCCTGCTCTCGCTCGTCAACATCAGGTGGGGTCCGGTCGCCCTGGGTGTGCCCAGCTGGTACGACATCGGGAACAGCATGCAGACATCCGGCTTCGGGACCGTCGTCGCGCTGGACCTTCTCCTCGTGCTCGCGAGCTTGCTGGTGAACCTGAGGTCGCCCGGACGGGACGGACCCGCGGTCCCCGGCTAGCCGCGACCGACGTGGAAGTGCGTGATCCGCGCCGAGGCCACGTCGAGGTCGGCCCAGGGCCCGGGCACCTCGAGCACGGTCAGCGCCGAGGTGGGATAGCCCTCGCTGACCCGGGCGAACACCTCGGGCTCGGCGTTGCCGTCGTCGAGCAGGTGCACCAGGTAGGCCATCGTCGGGTTGTGCCCGACCAGCATCACCGTCGCCGCGTCCTGCGGCACCGCGCGCAGGATCTCCAGCGCGCCGTCGGTGCCGGCGGCGTACAGGCTGCGGTCCACCACGACCTCGGGGCTGCACCCGGACGCAGCCACGAAGCTCTGCCAGGTGCCGAGGGTCCGCGCGGCCGAGGAGACCACGACGTGGTCCGGCACGACGCCCGCCGACGCGGCCCAGCGGCCGGCCTCGGCAGCGTCCTGCCGCCCGCGCGCAGCGAGCTCGCGCTCGTGGTCGCTGGCGGCGATCTGCTCGGCCTTCGCGTGGCGCATCACCACCAGGCGGCGCGGGGACCCGGTCACGCCTCCACCTTGTCACGTCCGGCGAGCCCGAACCACGAGACCACAGCGCCGGCCAGGAGCAGCACGGCGCAGATCAGCAGGCCCTCACGGAACCCGTGCGTCAGCACCGACGGGCGCCGGTAGTCCTCGCCGCTCAGCCCCACGGCGGCCGGGAGAGCCGCGACCGCCAGCAGCGACCCGGCCCGCGCCACCGCGTTGTTGATGCCGCTGGCCACACCGGCGTGACGGTCAGGAGCTGCGGCGAGGACCGCGGTGGTCAGCGGCGAGACCAGTGCGGTCAGGCCGACCGAGAAGAGCAGCATCCCGGGCAGCACGTGAGCGACGTAGGAGGCGTGCCGCCCGATGGTGGAGAGCAGGAGCACCCCACCCGCGCACAGCACGGGACCGACACTCATCGGGATCCGCGGGCCGATCCGCGAGGCCAGCGTCGCGGCGCGCGAGGAGAAGAGCAGCATGCAGATCGTCAGGGGCAGCGTCGAGACGCCGGCGCCCAGCGGGCTGTAGCCGGCGCTGACCTGGAGCTGGAGCACGAGCAGGAACATCACCGCACCGAGCGCACCGTAGGTCAGGAAGGTCATCATGTTCGCGGCGGTGAAGACCCGCGAGGCGAACAGCTCGGCCGGCGCCATCGCCCCCGGCCGGCGCTCGAGCAGCACGAAGCCGGTCATGGCGAGCACGGTGACCACCGCGCCGAGGACGATCCAGGGCGTCGCGAGATCGCGCCACGAGGTGAGCAGGTAGGTCAGCAGGCCGAGGGAGAACGTGCCCAGGACGGCCCCGGGTACGTCGAACGGCGCGGTCTCCTCCTCGTCGCGCGACTCGGGGATCGCGCGCCCCAGCCAGAGGACCACGGCGCACAGCGGGACGTTGATCGCGAAGATCCACCGCCAGCTCGCGTTCTCGACCAGGAAGCCGCCGAGGAACGGGCCGATCGCGGTCGCCATACCGGCGTACCCGGCCCAGGTGCCGATCGCGGCCGGGCGGTCCTCGGGACGGAAGCTGCCCTGGATCAGGGCCAGCGCGCCGGGGGTGAGCAGGGCCGCGGCCACGCCCTGGACGACGCGGAACGCGATGAGCTGTCCCGGGCTCTGGGCGAAGGCGCACATCACGCTGGCCACGCCGAACGCGGCGATGCCGATCAGGTAGGTGCGCTTGCGCCCGTGCCGGTCCCCCAGCGAGCTGCCGACCAGGATCAGCGCGGCGAGGGTCAGCAGGTAGCCGTTGAGGACCCACTGGACCGAGGTCAGGCCGGCGTGCAGGTCGTCGCCGATGGTGCGCGCGGCGATGTTGACCACCGTGCCGTCGAGCATCGCGATGCCGGAACCCAGGATCACCGTCGCCAGCGTGAGCCGGCCGCGCGGCGATCGAAGCTCCAGCACCAGGTCAGGCTCCCACAGCGTGGTACCCACCGTCGACGTGGATGATCTCGCCTGTGGTGGCGGGGAAGAAGTCGGAGAGCAGGGCCACCACGCCGCGGGCGGTCGGGTCGAGGTCGACGTTGTCCCAGCCCAGCGGTGCTCGGCCGGACCATCCGGCCTCGATGTCCTCGAATCCGGGGATGGCCTTGGCGGCCAGCGTCTTCAGCGGACCGGCGCTGACCAGGTTGACCCGGATGCCGCGCGGGCCGAGCTCACGGGCCAGGTAGCGCGAGCACGACTCGAGGCCGGCCTTCGCCACGCCCATCCAGTCGTAGGCCGGCCAGGCCACGGTCGCATCGAAGGTCATCCCGACGACCGAACCGCCCTGGCCCATCAGCGGCAGGCACGCCGAGCTCAACGAGGCCAGCGAGTACGCCGAGACCTGCACCGCCTGGGCGACGTCCTCCCACGGACCGCTCAGGAACTTGCCGCCCAGCAGGGTCTCGGGGTTGCCGTAGGCGATCGAGTGCACCACGCCGTCCAGGCCGTCGACGTGCTCGCGGACCAGGTCCGGGAGCCGCTCGAGGTGCTCCGGGTCGGTGACGTCGAGCTCGAGGACCGGCGCCTCGGCGGGCAACCGGCCCGCGATCCGCCGGGTGATGCCGAGCGCGCGCCCGAAGTTCGAGATCAGGACCGTCGCGCCCTGCTCCTGGGCGACCTTCGCCACTGCGAAGCCGATCGAGGTGTCCATCGTGACCCCCGCGACGAGGATCCGCTTGCCCTCGAGGATGCCTGCCATCAGTGCCCCATTCCCAGTCCGCCGTCGACCGGGATCACGGCCCCGGTGACGTAGCCGCTGTCCTCGGCCGCGAGCCACGTGACGGCCGCGGCGATCTCCTTGGTCGATCCCATCCGTCCGAGCGGGATCTGCTGCTTGTACGCCGCCTGCTGCTCCTCGGGCAGCACCGCGGTCATGTCGGTCTCCACGAAGCCGGGGGCCACCACGTTCGCGGTGATCGACCGGCTGCCGAGCTCGCGGGCCAGGGAGCGGGCCATCCCGACCAGGCCCGCCTTCGAGGCCGCGTAGTTGACCTGGCCGGGGCTGCCGAGCAGCCCGACGACGCTGGAGACGAAGACGATCCGCCCGCGCCGCAGCCGCAGCATGCCCTTGGCAGCACGCTTGGCGACCCGGAACGATCCGGTCAGGTTGGTCTCGATGACCTCCGACCAGTCCTCCTCCGACATCCTCAGGACCAGGGTGTCGCGGGTGATGCCGGCGTTCGCGACCAGGACCTCGACGGGTCCCTGGTGCTCCTCGACCGCGACGAACGCGGCCTCCACCGAGGCCGGGTCGGTCAGCTCGCAGGCGACCGCGAAGGCGCCCTCGGGCGCCTCACCGTTCCGGCTGGTGACGGCGACCTGGTCGCCGAGTGCGAGGAAGGCCTCGGCGATGGCGCGCCCGATCCCCCGGTTGCCACCGGTGACGAGTACGGATCTGCTCATGCCCCGACCGTAGCGACGGACTGTGGACTACTTCCAAACCCGATTCGCCGCGCTCGTGGCGCGCACAAGCGATGCGGAAACCCGTTGGAGGTTTCCTACAAAGACGGAGGCTCAGTCGTCTTCGAGGCGGAAGCCGACCTTGATGTTGACCTGGAAGTGCTCGACCGCGCCGTCCTTGACCTGGCCGCGCACCTGGCCGACCTCGAACCAGTCGACGTGGCGCAACGTCGTGGCAGCGCGCTCGACCCCGTTCTTGATCGCCTGGTCGATGCCGTCCGGCGACGTGCCGACGATCTCGGTGATGCGGTAGGTGCGATTCGACATGTGCCAAGGATGCCACGAAACCGGCGACGTACGATCGAAGGCATGAGCCGCAGGAAGCGTGACAGCGATGCGGACGTCGTCCGCATCACCGGCGCGCCCCAGAACCTGGGCGACGACATCGCGAACCGGCAGCGGCGCTACCTGATCTCCATGACGATCCGCACGTTGTGCTTCATCGGCGCGGTGGTCTTCTACAAGATCCCGATCGTGTGCATCATCCTGATCGTCGCCTCGTTCCTGCTTCCCTTCGTGGCGGTCGTGATCGCGAACGCAGCGGCGCCCCGGACGGGCACGACGCCCGAGGGGCCGGGTGTCGGGCTGGGACCCGACTACCGCGCGCTGGGCGGGAGCGAGTGGGAGGACGGGCCAAAACCCTGACCCCGGCACGGCCCGGGTGGGAGAATCGATCCACGTCGGTCCCCGCCCCCGGGGATCCGGACCAGGTGCCGGGCGAAACCCCCAGATCGTCCGGCACCGCCCCGTCCTGATGCAGCACCGTGATGCAGCGCCCCGAGGAGCCCACCCCACGTGAACGACACCGAGGCAGCGATCTGCTCGGCCAAGGGCTGCACCGCACCGGCAACGTGGGACCTGTTGTGGAACAACCCGAAGCTGCACACCCCCGAGCGCCGCAAGACCTGGCTGGCGTGCGAGGAGCACAAGGCCTCGCTCTCCGACTTCCTGGGAGCACGCGGCTTCCTCAAGGACGTCGTGCCCCACGCAGCCGCTGGGTAGCGCGCTGGATCAGCCGCCGATGGCCGACATCGGCCTGCTCGGCTGGAGGAACGACGGGTCGTCGATGCCGTGACCCGGGAGCTTGCCCAGCACGGCGGCCGCCCACCTCTCGGCGAGCTCGGTGTCCGAGGCGCCGGCACGCAGCGGCGTACGGAGGTCGGACTCCTCGCGGGCGAACAGGCAGTTGACCACCTGGCCGTCCGCGGTCAGGCGGACGCGGTCGCAGTCGCCGCAGAACGGCCGGGTGACCGAGGCGATCACGCCCACGGTCAGCGGGCCGCCGTCGACCAGGAACTCCTCGGCCGGGGAGCTGCCGCGCTCGCCCGGCGCCGGGGTCAGGTCGAAGACCCCCTCGAGGGACTCGAGGATCTCCTCCGCGCTGACCATCTCGGCGCGGTCCCAGGAGTGCTGGGCGTCCAGCGGCATCTGCTCGATGAAGCGCAGGTGCAGGCCGCGCTCCAGGCACCACCCGAGCAGCTCGGGAGCCTGGTCGTCGTTGATCCCCCGGAGCAGCACGGCGTTGACCTTGACCGGTTCCAGCCCGGCGGCGCGCGCGGCGTCGATCCCGCGGATCACGTCGGCGAGACGGTCGCGCCGGGTGATCGCGGCGAAGTCGGCGGGGCGGACCGTGTCCATGCTGACGTTGACGCGGTCGAGACCTGCGGCTGCGAGGGCGTGAGCGGTCCGCTCGAGTCCCAGCGCGTTGGTGGTCAGCGAGACGTCCGGGGTCGGCCGGAGCGCCTTGGTGCGCTCGACGATGCCGGCCAGGCCGCGCCGCAGCAGCGGCTCTCCCCCGGTGAAGCGCACCTCGGTGATGCCCAGCCGCTCGACGCCGATCCCGATCAGGCGCACCAGCTCGTCGTCGGTGAGCACCTCCTCGTGCGGCCGCCAGTCCAGGCCCTCGGCGGGCATGCAGTAGCTGCAGCGCAGGTTGCACCGATCCGTCAGGGACACCCTGAGGTCGGTGGCGGTCCGACCGTGCCGGTCGGCGAGCGGCAGCATGGCCATACCCCGATCCTACGGCGCGGACCCGAGGGCTACGCTCGCCGGCGTGAGGTTCCTGTTCACCCGCCGCTGGGTGCTGTTCGCCCTGGCCGTCGGGTTGATGGCCTGGGGAGCCACCGCACTCGGGCAGTGGCAGTTCCACCGGCTGCACGACAAGAAGGCCGAGAACACCCTGGTGGCGGGCAACCTGGACCAGCCTCCGGTGCCGATCGACCTGCTGCTCTCACCCGGCAAGGAGCCCAGCGGAGCGAACGAGTGGCGCAAGGTCGTCGCGCACGGCACCTGGGACGACGCCCACACCATCGTGCTGAAGTACCAGACCCGCGAGGGCGGCCCGGGTGTCGACGTGGTCACCCCGCTGCGCACCGCGGACGGGACCGGGGTCCTGGTCGACCGCGGCTGGCTCCAGACCGACAACGTCGGCTCGCAACGTCCGCGGCTGCCCGCTGCCACCCGGGGCCCGGTCACGGTGATCGGCTGGATCCGGGTCGATGCGACCGGCCGCGCCGCGCGGGTCGACGACCTGGCCACCCGGGCGATCTCGAGCGTCGAGGCCGCCAAGGCGATCGGCTACCCGTTCTACGGCGGGTTCCTGGACCTGCACACCGAGAGCCCGACGCCGGCGACCACCCTGGGCGCGACCGAGCTGCCCGATGACACCAGCAACGGCCCGCACTTCTTCTACGGCCTGCAGTGGTGGTTCTTCGCCGCCCTGGCGGTCTTCGGGTTCGGCTACCTCGCCTACGACGAGTACCGGATGGCGCAGGGCCGCCGCGAGGACCAGGTCGGCTCAGAGGGCGCGGAGCATCCCGCCGTCCACGGGTAGCATCACGCCGCTGATGAACGAGGAGCGCGGGCCGAGCAGGAACGCCGCCGCCTCCGCGAACTCCTCGGGACGGCCGTAGCGCCCGAGAGGGATGCCGGCGATCGCCTTCGCGCGGGCCGCCTCGGCATCGCCGGTCCCGGCGTCGAGCTCGCCGACCCGCTCGGTCCCGATCCGGCCGGGCAGGAGCCCGTTGACGCGGATCCCGGTGGGCCCGAGCTCGTCGGCCAGGGTCTTGGCCACCATCGCCAGCCCCGGGCGCAGCCCGTTGGAGATCGCGAGGTTGCCCAGGGGTGCGCGCGCCGAGCTGGAGAGCACGAGCGCGATCGAGCCGCCCTCACCGAGCGCCTCCGCGACCGTCCGCGCGGTCCGCACGACGCCCAGGAAGACCGACTCGAACGCACTCGACCAGGCCTGGTCCGGAGTGTTCATCACGGTGCCCGTGGGCGGTCCGCCGACCGAGACCAGCGCCCCGTCGAGGCGGTCGAACGCATCCAGAGCAGCTGCCACCGCACGCGTGGCGGAGTCGGGCTGAGCCAGGTCCGCGACGACCCCGCGCGCGGAGTCACCCAGACCGGCCACGGCTGCGTCGAGGTTCTCCTGGCTGCGCCCGGTCAGCACGACTCGTGCGCCCTCCGCGACGAGCAACGTGGCCGTCGCGAGGCCGAGCCCGCGCGTGCCCCCGGTGACCAGGTAGACCCGTCCGGCGTGCGAGCCGCTCATGCCGTCTCCACGACCTCGCCGGCCACCGCGTTGAAGAACTGCGTCGCGTACAGCCCGGCGTAGGTGCCACCGAGCGCGAGGAGCTCGGCATGGGTCCCGCGCTCGGAGATCCTGCCGTCCTCGACGACCAGGATCTGGTCGGCGTTGAGGACCGTGGAGAGCCGGTGGGCGATGACCAGCGAGGTCCGGCCCTCCAGCGCCTTGTCCAGGGCTGCCTGCACGGCCTGCTCGGACTCGGAGTCCAGGTGGGCGGTCGCCTCGTCGAGCACCACGACCGAAGGTGCCTTGAGCAGCAGCCGCGCGATTGCCAGGCGCTGCCGCTCGCCGCCGGAGAGCCGGTAGCCGCGGTCGCCGACGACGGTGTCGAGCCCGTCGGGCATGCCGGCGACCAGGTCGCGGATCTGAGCCGCGGCCAGCGCTTCCCAGATCTGCTCGTCACTCGCGTCGGGGCGCGCGTAGCGCAGGTTCTCCCGGATGGTGTCGTGGAACATGTGGGCGTCCTGGGTGACGTAGCCGACGGCGTCCTCGAGCGACTGCAGCGTCAGGTCCCGTACGTCGTGCCCGTCCACGCGCACGGCACCACCGCTCACGTCGTAGAGCCGGGCGACGAGGTGGGTGATCGTGGTCTTGCCGGCCCCCGAGGGACCGACCAGGGCGACCATCTGGCCGTGCTCGGCGGTGAACGACACGTCGTGGAGCACCTGGACGTGGTCACGGCTCTCGACCCGCGCCACGGTCTCCAGGCTCGCCAGGGAGACCTCGTCGGCACGCGGGTAGGTGAACGCGACCCCCTCGAACTCGAGTCGGCCGGCCGTGTGCGGCAGCACCACGGCGTCCGGCTTCTCGACCACCGTCGAAGGCAGGTCCAGCACCTCGAAGACGCGGTCGAAGCTGACCAGCGCGGTCATCACGTCGACCCGGACGTTCGAGAGGCCCTGGAGAGGCCCCAGCAGGCGCAGCAGCAGGGTCGCGAGGGCGGTCAACGTGCCGATCGTCAGCGTCGAGGAGATCACCAGGTGCCCGCCGATGCCCCAGACCAGCGCGGTCGCGAGCGCCGGGATGAGCATCATGACCGCGGCGAAGACCCGGGTGACCAGGGAGATCCGGATGCCCAGGTCGCGCACGACGCCGGCCTTCTCGGCGTACTTCGCGTCCTCGTCGGCGCGGCGCCCGAAGAGCTTGAGCAGCAGGGCGCCCCCGACGTTGAACCGCTCGGTCATCAGGTTGCCGAGATCGGCGTTGCCGTTCATCTGGGCCCTGGTCAGGGCGCTGAGCTGCTTGCCGACCCAGCGCGAGGCGATCAGCAGGAGGGGGAAGAGCACCAGGCAGGCGAGCGTGATCTGCCAGGACAGCGCGATCATCGCTATACCCACCGTGAGCACGGAGACGGTGTTGGCCACCGTGCTGGAGAGCGTCGAGGTGAACGCGCGCTGGGCGCCGATGACGTCGTTGTTGAGCCGCGAGACCAGGGCTCCGGTCTGGGTCCGGGTGAAGAACGCCAGCGACATCCGCTGGACGTGGGCGAAGACCTGGGTGCGCAGGTCGAAGATCAGGTTCTCCCCGATCCGCGAGGAGAGGTAGCCGCTGGCCACCCCCAGGACCGCGTCGACCAGGGCGACGGCGACCATCGCGACCGCGATCCAGGTGACCACCGACCCGTCGTGGGCCACGATCCCGTCGTCGAGCAGGTGCTTGACCAGCAGCGGGGTGACGACGACCAGTCCGGCGTCGAGGACCACGAAGAACAAGAAGGAGGCGATCAGGCGCCGGTGCGGCCCGGCGAACTTCACCACCCGTCGCAGCGTGCGCCGGCTCAGCTTCTGGTCGACGACCGACGGATCGGTGCGCATCGCACGCATCGCGGCCATCATCGGGCTCATCGCACTCACGGTCTCGTCTCCTCCTCAGCCACCCGAGGCCAGCGCCCGGAAGCGTCGTACCTGAGCGGTCCTCTCCAGCAGGCGCTGGCTCTCCAGGTCCTCGAGCTGTGCCGAGGCCAGCAGGGCCGTCGTCTCGCGCACGGCACCCGCGTTGTTCGCGAGCAGTGCCTGCACCAGGTCGTCGGTCGCCGCTGCGAGCTCGTCGGCCGGGACCACGGCGGTCGCGATCCCGAGATCGGCCGCCTCGGGCGCGGAGACCTGCCGGGCGGTCGCACAGATCTCCAGGGCCCGTGAGTAGCCAACAAGGTCGACCAGGGGCTTTGTTCCCGTGAGGTCCGGCACGAGTCCCAGCGCCGGCTCCTTCATGCAGAACCAGGCGTCCTCGGCGACCACGCGCAGGTCGCACGCGAGGGCCAGCTGGAACCCGGCTCCGATGGCGTAGCCGTGCACCGCGGCGATCGTGATGAACCGGGGGTCGCGCAACCAGGTGAAGCCGCGCTGGTAGCCGTCGATGGTCTCGATGACGTGCTGGTCCGAGGACGCCGCGACGTCCAGGAACTCCTCCCCCTCCACCCCGCCGGGGCTGAGCAGACCGAGGTCCAGACCGGCCGAGAAGGCCTTCCCGGCGCCCCGCAGCACCACCACGCGCACCTCCTCGGGAAGCGCCGCACCGATGGCGTCCAGCGCGTGCCACATCGAGGGCACCTGGGAGTTGCGCCTCTCCGGGGCGTTCAGCGTGATCGTCGCGACCGGGCCGTCGACCTCGAGCGCGAGTCGGGCGGCCGCGAGGGCGTCAGCGTCAGGAAGAACCATGGGCGGAGCCTAGTCGCCCATGCGGACATCCCGGTCGCGCGATGTGCCGCGTCACGCGAGCGAGATGAGGTCGAGGTAGTCCTCGTTCCACAAGTCCTCGTCGCCGTCGGGCAGCAGCAGCACCCGGTCGGGCTCGAGTGCCTGCACGGCGCCCTCGTCGTGGGTGACCAGCACGATCGCGCCGGCGTACGAGCGGATCGCCGTCAGCACCTCCTCGCGCGAGGCGGGGTCCAGGTTGTTGGTCGGCTCGTCGAGCAGCAGCACGTTGGCTGAGGAGACGACCAGGATCGCCAGCGCCAGCCGGGTCTTCTCCCCACCGGAGAGGACCCCGGCGGGCTTGGTGGCGTCGTCGCCGCTGAACAAGAACGAGCCGAGCACCGAGCGCGCCTCGGAGTCGGTGAGCTGTGGCGCCGAGGTCCGCATGTTCTCCAGGACGGTGCGCGAGGTGTCGAGGGTCTCGTGCTCCTGGGCGTAGTAGCCGATCTTGAGCCCGTGGCCCGGCACGAGCGACCCGGTGTCCGGCTCGCCCACGCCCGCCAGGATCCGCAGCATCGTGGTCTTGCCGGCGCCGTTGAGGCCCAGGATGACGACGCGCGAGCCCTTGTCGATCGCGAGGTCCACGTCGGTGAAGACCTCGAGTGACCCGTAGGACTTCGAGAGCCCTTCGGCCATCAGGGGCGTCCGGCCGCAGGGCGCCGGCTCGGGGAACTTGATCTTCGCGACCTTGTCGGCCGCACGCTCGCCCTCCACGCCGGCGAGCATCTTCTCGGCCCGCTTGATCATCGACTGGGCGGCCTTCGCCTTGGTCGCCTTGGCGCGCATCTTGTCGGCCTGGGCGAGCAGGGTGCCGGCCGCCTTCTCGGCGTTGACGCGCTCGCGCTTGCGGCGGTGCTCGTCGTTCTCGCGCTGCTGGAGGTAGTTCTTCCAGGTCATGTTGTAGACGTCGACCTCGGCCCGGTTGGCGTCGAGGTGGAGCACCTTGTTCACGCACGCCTCGAGCAGCTCGACGTCGTGGCTGATCACGACCAGCCCTCCGCTGAAGGTGCGCAGGAACTCGCGGAGCCACACGATCGAGTCCGCGTCGAGGTGGTTGGTGGGCTCGTCGAGGATCAGGATGTCGGCGCCGGAGAAGATGATCCGGGCGAGCTCGACGCGGCGTCGCTGACCGCCCGAGAGCGTCTTCAGCTGCTGGCCCAGGATCCGCTCCTCGATGTTCAGCCCGGCCGCGATCTGGGCGGCCTCGGCCTCCGCGGCGTACCCGCCCGCGGCGTGGAAGGCGGCGTCGGCCTTCTCGTAGCGCTTCATGCCGCGCTCGCGGACCTCCGGGTCCTCCGAGGCCATCTCCTCCTCGGCGCTGCGCAGGCGGGTCACCACGGCGTCCAGGCCGCGCGCCGAGAGGATCCGGTTGCGCGCCAGCACCTCGGGATCACCGGTGCGCGGATCCTGGGGCAGGTAGCCCAGGGTGCCGGAGTTCGTGACGGTGCCCGAGGCAGGGAGGGCCTCCCCGGAGAGGACCTTGGTCAAGGTCGTCTTGCCGGCGCCGTTGCGCCCCACGAGCCCGATCTTGTCGCCCGTCGCGATCCGGAAGGTGACGTCCTGCATGAGCAGACGTGCTCCGGCGCGGACTTCGAGGCGGGTGGCGGTGATCACGGAGCCGATAGTCTACGAGCCCGGTCGGGAGGAGGACGAGGCGGGCATGCGATTCAACCCCAGGGCGACGAGTGACTCCAGCGGTACGTCGGAACGCAGCGGTGGTGGCGGTGGCTTCCCCGGGCTCGGCGGCGGGGGCGGCGGCGGACGGCTCACCATCGGCGGCGTCGTGGTCGCCGGTGTGATCTTCCTGGTCGCCCAGCTCACCGGGGTCGACGTCACCGGCCTGGTCAACGGCAGCGGCGGAGGCGGTGGCGACCAGACGGGCCAGGGCGTGAGCTGCACCGGCGCGCAGGCGAACGCCTCGTCCGACGACTCCTGCGCGATCAGCCTGATCACCGACTCGGTGCAGGACTTCTGGAAGCGAACCCTCCCCGACCAGGCCGACGGAACCGCGTACCAGAAGATCCAGACCATCGAGTTCTCCGGCTCGACGTCCTCGGGCTGCGGCCAGGCCCAGTCCGCGATGGGCCCCTTCTACTGCCCGAACGACAAGCGGGTCTACATCGACACCGACTTCATGCACGACATGCTCACCGGCCAGCTCGGGGCCAAGGGCGGCCCGTTCGCTCTGGGATACGTGATCGGTCACGAGTACGGGCACCACATCGAGGACCAGCTCGGCCTGCTCGCCAAGATGCGCACCCAGCAGGGACCGCGCAGCGACTCGGTGAAGGCCGAGCTGATGGCCGACTGCCTCGGCGGGATGTGGGCCAAGGCCGCGGAGCAGACCACGGACTCGGCCGGCAACGCGATCATCGAGGACGTGACCTCGGACGACGTCAGCCGCGCGATCGACGCAGCGCACGCGGTCGGTGACGACCGGATCCAGCAGGAGTCGGGCGGCGGGGTGGACCAGGAGTCCTGGACCCACGGCTCCTCGGCCCAGCGCGAGCACTGGTTCACCGTCGGCTTCCAGGGCGGCTCCTTGAGCGACTGCAACACCTTCGCTGCCGGAGCGCTCTGAGCGCGCTCGACCCGGTCCCTGTCCACCACGTGTCCCCGCGCGGTCGACCGGTCAGCACCGCTGGTTGAATGAGGGCGGAACACCCCGAGTCACCGAGGAGCCGCATGTCGACCGCAGTCCCTGAGACCCGCACCAACCCCGGGCACACCCCCGAGGACCGCGAGATCCTCGGGATCGCCCGCGAGCAGGTCCTCGAGCGCGGGGTCCCGCTGAGCGAGGAGCAGATCCTGCGCGTGATGCGGACCTCCGACGAGGCGCTCACCGACCTGCTCGCCCTGGCCCACGAGGTCCGGATGAAGTGGTGCGGTCCGGAGGTCGAGGTCGAGGGCATCGTCTCGATCAAGACCGGCGGCTGTCCCGAGGACTGCCACTTCTGCTCCCAGTCCGGCCAGTTCACCTCCCCGGTCCGCTCTGTCTGGCTGAACATCCCCGAGCTGGTCAAGGCCGCCGAGCAGACCGCCGCGACCGGTGCCAGCGAGTTCTGCATCGTCGCCGCCGTCCGCGGCCCGGACGAGCGCCTGATGACCCAGATGCGCGACGGCGTGAAGGCGATCAAGGAAGCCGTCGACATCGAGGTGGCCGCCTCGCTCGGCATGCTGTCCCAGGAGCAGGTCGACGACCTGGTCGACATGGGCATCCACCGCTACAACCACAACCTCGAGGCCGCGCGGAGCTTCTTCCCCCAGGTCGTCACCACGCACTC
>JBJMIO010000202.1:0-18435 GCA_045806765.1 Marmoricola sp. | reverse complement strand
CGACGGCGTCGACGAAGCGGAAGGTGAGCACCCCGACCCGGTGCAGACCGTCGAGATCACCGGAGTCCGCGAGTGCGGCGGCACGCTCGAAGAGCACCTCCTGCCCGAGACGGTAGGAGCGCAGCAGCCCGACGATCGAAGTACTGGTCCGGGCCAGGTGGCGGGCGAAGCCGAGTGCGCTCACCGGTGCGTGGATCCCGGTAGGCAGTGCACCGGCGTCGAGAACCTCTGAGAACCCCTCGAGCAGGCCGGCCGTCGAGGACGTCGCGAGGTCGACCGCGACGTCGTCGCGCACGAGGTCGGGCACCTCGGCCGCGACCCGCTGGAGCACCTGCGACGTCCAGACGCCTGGATCGCGTCGCAGATCCGCGACCAGCCGCTGCTCGAGGTTCACACCTGACACTGTGCCACGCCAAATGGTGCACTGTGCACCTTCGCGACGCACGTCTTCTCAATGATCCTGGACTCCGATACCGAAAAGGAGAGCATGATGCACCCCATGATCTGGATCGCCGGCCGCGCCGTGTCGGTCGGCGGGCACCTGGCCCGCGAGCGCCTCGGCGGATCCCGGCCGCGCACGACCGCCGACGTCCCGGCGAGCGCGGACGACCTGACCACCGACTGGCTCACCGCGGTGCTCTGCGCCGAGGTCCCCGGTGCCGAGGTCGTCTCCTTCGAGATCCCCGAGGCGCACGCCGGCACCACCAGCCGCGCCTCGCTGCGGGTGACCTACGACGCGACCGGCGCGGCCGCAGGCCTGCCGACCGAGCTGTTCACGAAGTCCTCGGCCAGCTTCGCGCAACGGCTCATGCTCGGCGGTGCGGATGTGCTGCACGGCGAGACGCACTTCTTCACGACCTTCCGGCCGAAGATCGAGATGGAGGCGCCGCGCGGCTACTTCTCCGGGGTCGACCCGCGCTCGTGGCGCAGCTTCCTGCTGATGGAGGACATCGCGGCCACCAAGGGCGCGCAGTTCGCGGTCCCCACGACGCCGGTCTCGCGCGCCCAGCTCGAGGACCTGCTCGGCAACATGGCGAAGTACCACGGTGCGTGCTGGGAGGACCCCGACCTGGAGATCCTCAAGACCCCGAACGACTTCTACCGCAACCTGGCCACCTTCGTGCGGATGGGGCCGCGCACGGCGGTCGGCATGGAGCGCGCGCGCTCGGTGGTCCCGGCCAGCCTCTACGGGCATGCCGACAAGCTCTGGGAGGGCACCCGTCGCGCGCTCGACCTGGCCACGAACGACGGACCGCGCACCCTGCTGCACGGCGACGGGCACGTCGGCCAGGTCTACATCACCGGAGACGGACGGATGGGGCACACCGATTGGCAGGGCACCATGGCCGGCGGCTGGTTCTTCGACTACGCCTACCTGGTCAGCACCGCCCTGGAACCCGAGGAGCGCCGCGCCTGGGACCGCGAGCTGCTCGAGCACTACCTCGAGCGGCTGCTCGCCGAGGGCGGCAAGCCGCCGGCGTTCGAGGAGGCCTGGCTGCGCTACCGCCAAGCCGTCTTCTACGCCTGGTCGGCGTGGTCGTTCACGATCGGGCGCGCCTTCTACCAGCCGAAGATGCAGCCCGACGAGATCAGCCTGGCGTGCATCCACCGGGTCGCGGCCGCGATCGAGGACCTCGACTCGCTCGGAGCCGTCGGGCTCTGAGGCTCAGCGCTCGACGTAGGTCTCGGGGCTCTCCCCGGCAGCGCGCTGCTGCGGAACCACCGGGTCGGACGTGATCTCAGCGATCTCAGCGATCTCAGCGATCTCCGTGATCTCCGGGATCTCCTCGACCGCGCCGGCGCGCGCCGGCTTGCGGCTGATCCGCCGGTACCAGTCCGGCGCGACCAGCAGCGCCTCCGCGCGCAGCACGGCGGTGGCGACCCGCGGCAGGTCGGTGACGTCGGGGTAGACCAGGAACCGCGGCACCCACTCGGGGCGGTACTTGGCGTTCGAGCGGTAGAGGGACTCGATCTGGGCGAAGCGCGAGGCCCACATCAGGACCGCGCGCCACATCCGCAGGATCGGGCCGGCACCGAGCCGCTCGCCGCGGGCGAAGACGCTGCGGAACGCCGCGAAGTTCAGCGAGATCTTCGAGATCCCCAGCTGCTCACCCTCCTCGAGCAGCGTGGTCACCATCAGCTCGACCAGCCCGTTGGGTGAGTCCTGGGTACGTCGCATCAGATCGAGCGAGAGCCCGTCGTCGCCCCAGGGGACGAAGGAGAGCATGCCGACCAGCTCGCGCTTCTCGTCGCGCGCCACCACGACCACACCGTCGTCGTCGCGGGTCTGGCCGAAGCGGCCGAGGGCCATCGCGAACCCGCGCTCGATCGAGTCGTTGCGCCACGCGATCGCCTTGGCACGCAGCGCCTCGCGCAGCTCGGGATCCAGATCGCGGACCCGGTGCACCTGCGCGGTCATGCCGGCGCGCTTGTTGCGCGAGATCGCCTGGCGCACCATCCGCATCTGGCGGCCCTCGAGGCTGAAGTCGTCGAGGTGCACGATCGCCTCGTCGCCGACCTCGAGGACCTCGAGACCGGCCTGGTGGTAGATCTGGGCGCCGCGCTCGCTGCAGCCCAGGTTGGCCGGCGCCCACCCGAAGGAACGCGCCTCCTCCAGCCACGCCGCGACCGCCTGCGGCCAGTCGTCGGGGTGGCCGAGCGGATCGCCGGCGGAGAAGGAGACCCCGCCGATGACGCGGTAGGAGACCGCCGAGCGGCCGGTCGGGCTGAACACCACCGAGCGGTCGTCGCGGGTGGCGAAGTAGGCCAGCGAGTCGACCCAGCCCCACTCGCCGAGCATCGCGCGGACCCGCGCGTCCTCCTCGTCGGTGATCGGGTGCGGCCCGTCGGCCGGCGCCATCGCGGTGACGATCGCGAGCATCACGACACCGACCCCGAGGACCACGAGACCAACCGCGGCCACCGCGGCAGAACGCGTGGAGGTGAAGTCGACGGGACCCGGGATCCCGAGCAGGCCGAGCGCGGCTTGGCCGACCCGGTCCCAGCCCGAGGTGCTGCTCGCCTGGCCGTCGCTGTCGATGGTCAGCCAGATCCAGCCCAGTGCGATCGCCGCGGGCGGCGCGACCAGCACGACCGCCAGCACCCGCTGCAGCGAGAGCGGGTCGGGACGCGCGGTGAAGTTCTTGCGCGCGGCGAGCAGCAGCCCGATCAGCAGCACGCACAGGAACGCCTGCTCGGCCTGGAGCCCGCGCAGCAGGTGGATGGCCGTGGCCAGCGAGGTCAGCAGCAGGGCGATCCACCACGCGCGGGCCTTGCCGCGGCGCAGGCCGCGCGAGAGCACGATCAGCAGCACGCCGATCGCGGCGCCACCGGTGGTCGCGGCCGCCGGGAAGGAGTCCGGGACCAGCTCGTTGACCAGGCGGGTGCGCGCCTCGATCTCGGGCAGGTACGCGCTCGCCAGGCTCACCGCGCCGACGAGGAAGACGACCCGACTGACCCACAGGGGTGTGCGGAGGGAGGAGAACCAGGTGCTCACGACTCTCGAGACTAGACCCATCTCAGCGCCAGCCGAGCCCCGGCGCGACCTCGTTCAGGATGGTCTCGATCACGTGTGCGTTGTAGTCCACGCCGAGCTGGTTGGGGATCGTGAGCAGCAAGGTGTCCGCCGCCGCGATCGCCTCGTCGCCCGCCAGCTGCTCGACGAGCACGTCCGGCTCGGCGGCGTACGAGCGTCCGAAGATCGCCTGGAAGCTGTCGATCTGGCCGATCTGGTCGCCCCCGTCGCGGTCCTGGCCGAAGTAGGCGTGGTCGAGCTCGTTGACCAGCGGGAAGATGCTCCGGCTCACCGAGACCCGCGGCTCGCGCGCGTGGCCCGCCTCGCCCCAGGCCTCGCGGAACGCCTCGATCTGCTTGCGCTGCTGGACGTGGAACGGCTCGCCCGACTCGTCGACCTTCAGCGTCGAGCTCATCAGGTTCATCCCTCGCTCAGCGGTCGTGCGCGCGGTCGCGTCCGAGGCCGCCCCCCACCAGATCCGCTCGCGCAGGCCCTCGGAGTGCGGCTCGAGGCGCAGCAGGCCCGGCGGGTTGGCGAACATCGGGCGCGGGTTCGGCTCGGCGAAGCCGTCGCCCTCGAGCAGCGAGAGGAACACGTCGGTGTGGGTACGAACCATCTCCGCGCCGGTCGGGTCGCCCTCGCCCGGGTCGTAGCCGAAGTAGCGGAACCCGTCGACCACCTGCTCCGGTGACCCCCGGCTGATGCCGAGCTGGAGCCGGCCGCCTGCGATCAGATCAGCCGCACCGGCGTCCTCGACCATGTAGAGCGGGTTCTCGTAGCGCATGTCGATCACCCCGGTCCCGATCTCGATCCGGTTCGTCCGCGCGCCGATCGCGGCCAGCAGCGGGAAGGGCGACGCCAGCTGCCGGGCGAAGTGGTGGACCCGGAAGTAGGCGCCGTCCGCGCCGAGCTCCTCGACCGCGACCGCGAGGTCGATCGACTGCAGCAGCACGTCGGAGGCCGTCCGTGCCTGCGAGTGCGGCGAGGTGTTCCAGTGGCCGAAGGAGAGGAAACCGATCTTCTTCACGACTGGGACAACGCGTCGGCGGCCCGGGCATTCCCTCTACGGTGGAGGCATGCCCGAAGTCCGGCCCTCGGCCCGCGCCGAGATCGACGCCCCGCTCGACACCGTCTGGGCCGTGATGATGGACGTGCCGGCGTACGGCGAGTGGAACCCGTTCTGCTACCGCGCGGACTGCCCCGTGCCGCCGAGGCCCGGCGACCCGATCAAGCTGTACGTGCGCTGGGCCAACGGGCGCACCCAGACCTCTCCCGAACGGATCAGCCAGGTCGTGGAGCCCTACGACGACGGCGGCACCCGCAGGGCGCTGCTCGCCTACGTCTACGAGGGACTGCCCTCCCGGCTCGGCCTGGTCCGCGGTACCCGCCTCCAGGAGCTCAGCCAGCAGCCGGGCGGCCCGTGCGTCTACGAGACCGTCGAGCTGTTCACCGGTCCGCTGGTCGCCCTCGCCGGGCCCGAGCGGGTCCGCGACGGCTTCCAGCGGCACGCGGACGCGCTGAGGCTCCGTGCGGAGTCCCTCAGCTGACGATGCCCATCTCCGGCACCGCGGCACCGTGGGTCGGTGAGAGCCACACGTCGATGCCGTCGCGCAGTCCGAGCGAGCGCTGGTGCGCCCGGGTCACCGTCACGGTGACCTCCTCGTGCGCGGCATCGAGCAGCTCGACGGTGAGCCGCACCTCGAAGCCCACCCGCAGCTCGCGCACGATCCGCGCCGGGATCGAGCCCGCGATGCCGGGGTGCGTGAAGACCTCGATGTCGTGCGGGCGGTACAGCGTGCCGTCCAGCACGGTGGTCGGGCCGAGGAAGCTCATCACGAAGTCGTTGGCCGGGGAGTCGTAGAGCGCGTCGGGGGTCCCGACCTGCTCGATCCGCCCGTTGTTGATCACCACGATCTCGTCGGCGACCTCGAGGGCCTCCTCCTGGTCGTGGGTGACGAACACCGTGGTCACCGGCACCTCGTCGTGCAACCGCCTCAGCCACTCGCGCAGCTCCTTGCGGACCTTCGCGTCCAGGGCGCCGAACGGCTCGTCGAGCAGCAGCACGGTCGGCTCGACCGCCAGGGCCCGCGCCAGCGCCATCCGCTGGCGCTGGCCGCCGGAGAGCTGGTTGGGCTTGCGGTCGGCGAACTGGCTGAGGTGGACCAGCTCGAGGAGCTCGTCGACCTTCTGCCTGATCTCCTCCTTCGACCGCTTGCGGATCTCGAGCCCGAACGCGACGTTCTTCGCCACGCTCATGTGCTTGAAGGCCGCGTAGTGCTGGAAGACGAAGCCGACGTTGCGCTTCTGCGGCGGCAGGTGCGTGGCCTCGGTGCCCTCGATCGTGACGGTGCCGGAGTCCGCGGACTCCAGCCCGGCGATGATCCGCAGCAGCGTGGACTTGCCACCGCCCGAGGGCCCCAGCAGCGCGGTCAGCTGGCCGGTCGGCAGGTCGACGTCGATGTTCTCGAGCGCCACGAAGTCGCCGTAGGTCTTGTTGATCCCGGAAATTCTGATGCTCATTCGTCGTCCTCCTTGGGACGCAGGATCGAGACGACGACCAGGCACACGATCGCGGCGAGCGCGAGCAGCGCCGCCACCGTGTAGGCCGAGGTCGTCTGGTTGCCCTGGTAGGCCTCCTCGACCACGAGGGTGGCGGTCTGGGTCTGGCCGATGAGGTTGCCCGAGACGACCTTCACCGCACCGAACTCACCCAGCGAGCGGGCGAGGCTGAGGACGACGCCGTACACGACCGCCCACTTGATGGCCGGCAGCGTGATCCGCGTGAACGTCTGGCGCGCGTTCGCCCCGAGGCTGCGTGCGGCCTGCTCCTGGTCGTCGCCGAGCTCGGAGAGCACCGGGACGACCTCGCGGATCATCAGCGGCAGCGCGACGAAGACCGTGGCCATCACCATGCCGGGCGTGGCGAAGATGACCTGGTAGCCCCACGACTCCAGGGTCGGTCCGAACCAGCCGTCGCGACCGTTGTAGACCAGCACCAGCGCCAGGCCGACCACGACCGGGGAGACCGAGAGCGGTACGTCGAGCAGCACCGAGAGCAGCCGCTTGCCGACGAAGTCGTAGCGCACCAGCAGCAGCGAGATGCCGACCCCGAAGACGAGGTTGATCAGCACGGCGATCACGGTGATGGTCGCGGTCAGCCGCAGCGCGTGCGAGACGTCCGGTCCGGACAGCGCGTCCCAGACCGCCCCGGTCCCGTCGGCGAAGGCGTTCTTGAACACCAGCGACGTCGGCCACGCGACGAGGAAGAAGACGTAGGTGATCGTCACCGTCCGGAGCAGGACCTTGACCCACAGGGGCTCGGTGACCGTGTTAGTCGCCACGACTGGCCACCTTCCGCTGCAGCAGGTCGAGGGCCACGATGACTGCGAGTGCAACGACCAGCAGGATCGAGGCGATCGACGCCGCGGCCGCCTGGTCGCCGTTCTCCAGGAACGACAGGATCCGCACCGAGGCCACCTCGGTCCGGTTGGGCAGGCTGCCGCTGAGCAGGACCAGCGAGCCGTACTCGCCGATCGCCCGGGCGAAGGAGAGCGCGGCGCCGGCCGTGATCGCCGGCACCAGGGCGGGGAGCACCACGCGCCGGAAGGTCGTCATCCGGCTCGCGCCGAGCGAGGCCGCGGCCTCCTCGACGTCGCGGTCCAGCGCCTCGAGCACCGGCTGGGTGGTGCGCACCACGAAGGGCAGCGTCACGAACGCGATCGCCAGGAACACCGCCGTACGGGTGTTCGCGACGTCGACGCCGAGCGGGGAGCGCGGACCGTAGAGGGAGAGCAGGACGAGCCCGGCGACCACCGTGGGCAGCGCGAACGGGACGTCGATGACGACGTCGAGCACACGCTTGCCGAAGAAGCGGTCGCGGACCAGGACCCAGGCCAGCGCCGTGCCCATCACGACGTTGATCGCCGTGACGAGCAGGGCCTGCCCGATCGTGAGCTTGAGTGCGTTCGCGGTCTGCGAGCTGGTGATCGTGTCCCAGAACTCCGGCCACCCGCCACCGGCTGCCGTCACGACGACGGCGGTCAGCGGGATCAGCACCAGGATGCTGAACCAGGTCAGGGTGATACCCAGACCGAGGGTGGCCGAGGGCCCGAGGGAACGGGTGCTCCGGGTGCGGCGCCTGCGCCCTGAGGGCAGTGCCGCACCCGGAACCGTGCTCGTACCGCTCGTGGCGGTCAGGGACATCAGCTACCCGTCGCGGCCTGGATCTTGGTCACGATGCCGTCCTTGGGGTCGAAGAACTTCGTCGCCGCCGCCGACCAGCCACCGAAGTCCTTGTCGATGGTCAGCAGGGTCTTCGGAGCGGGGAACGGGTTGCTCGGGTCGTTGGCGCCCTGCGTGGTGAAGGTGCCCACGTCGACCAGCGGGCGGAAGCCGCTCTCGGCGTAGTCGAGCTGGCCCTCCTTGCCCTCGAGGAAGGCGAGGAAGTCGCTGGCAGCCTTCGGGGCGCCCTTGGTCACCGCGGCCGGGTTCTGGATCAGCAGGGTCTGGTCGGGCACGAAGTAGTCCAGCTTGCCGCCGGTCGCACGCGCGGTGATGGCCTCGTTCTCGTAGGAGATCAGCACGTCGCCGACCCCGCTCTCGAACGTCGAGGTCGCGTCGCGGCCGCTCTTGGGCAGCGTGGCGACGTTGGCGTAGAACTTCTTCAGGTAGTCCTGCGCCTGGGCGTCGGTGCCGCCGTTGGCGATGACGCTCCCGTACGCCGCGAGGATGTTCCAGCGCGCCGAACCGGACGAGCCCGGGTCCGGGGTGACGATCTTGACGCCCGGCTTCACCAGGTCGGCCCAGGAGTGGATCTTCTTCGGGTTGCCCGGCCGGGTCGCGATGACCACGACGGACTGGCTGGCGATGCCCTTGGTCGGGCCCGTGTTCCAGTCCTTGCTCACCAGGCCGGCGTCGACGAGGCGGGTGATGTCGCCCTCGAGGGAGAAGTGCACGACGTCGGCCTTCAGGCCGGCCAGCACCGAGCGGCTCTGGTCGCCGGAGGCGCCGTAGGACTGGACGAACTTCACGCCCTTGCCCGCGTCGGTCTTGCCGAAGTCGGAGATCACCTTGGCGTTGACGCCCTTGAGGATCGAGAACCCGACGACGTTGACGTCGTTCTTCGAGCTCGAGCCGCAGCCGGCCACCAGGACGGTGGCAGCAGCGGTGAGGGCGGCAGTGAGGGCCAGCCAGCGGCGGGGGTGGGAGGACATGCGCAACTCCTTGGTCAAGGGACTTGTGTTGATCGAACTGCGTCGTTCAGTCAATTCCAGTAAGTTACTACACTTTGATGGCGAGTGCTACTTCCCCGTCTCCGTGAGTCCCGTCACGTGACGCACCCGGGTGCTGAGATGCGCCGCGCGGAGGCCGGCGGCGGACTATCGTGTTGGTTGGGCCACGACCACCTAGAACACGTTCTATTTTCGGGCGTAGGATGGCGGTCGTAACATCGAGGATCGTGCGCCGACCCACCGCGGCGACATCAAGAAGAGAAGGCGTTTTTCGTGGACAAGCAGGTCCAGCAGCTCGACCGGGTCATCATTCGCTTCGCCGGGGACTCCGGTGACGGGATGCAGCTGACCGGCGACCGCTTCACCCAGGAGTCGGCGGCGTTCGGCAACGACCTGGCCACCTTCCCGAACTTCCCGGCCGAGATCCGCGCGCCCCAGGGCACGCTGCCCGGTGTCAGCTCGTTCCAGGTGCACTTCGCCGACCACGACATCCTCACCGCCGGTGATGCCCCGGACGTGCTGGTCGCGATGAACCCGGCCGCGCTCAGGGCGAACCTGCACGACATGGTGCCGGGCACCGCGATCATCGTGGACTCCCACGACTTCTCGGCCCGCAACCTGGTCAAGGCCGGCTACGAGGGCAACCCGCTGGAGGAGGAGGGGGCCGGCTCGCTGGCCGAGGACTACAACCTCTCCGTGCTCGACCTGACCGGCATGACGGTCGAGGCCGTCAAGGAGTTCGGCCTCTCGCGCAAGGACGCGGCGCGGGCCAAGAACATGTTCGCCCTCGGCCTGCTCTCGTGGATGTACGGGCGTCCCACCGAGACCACGATCGAGTTCCTCACCGCGCGCTTCGCCAAGGCACCCGACATCCGCGACGCCAACATCACCGCCTTCAAGGCCGGCTGGAACTTCGGTGAGACCACCGAGGCGTTCGTCGTCTCCTACGAGATCAAGCCCGCCAAGATGGCGCCGGGCACCTACCGCAACATCAGCGGCAACCTGGCCCTCTCCTACGGCCTGGTCGCCGGCGGCGTCCAGTCCGGCCTGCCGATCTTCCTGGGCACCTACCCGATCACCCCGGCCTCCGACATCCTGCACGAGCTGAGCAAGCACAAGCGGTTCGGGATCACCACCTTCCAGGCCGAGGACGAGATCGCCGGCATCGGCGCGGCCCTGGGTGCGAGCTTCGCGGGCTCGCTGGGCATCACCACGACCTCGGGCCCGGGCATCGCGCTGAAGTCGGAGACCATCGGCCTGGCGGTGATGACCGAGCTCCCGCTGCTGGTCATCGACGTGCAACGCGGCGGCCCCTCGACCGGCCTGCCGACCAAGACCGAGCAGGCCGACCTGCTCCAGGCGATGTTCGGCCGCAACGGCGAGTCGCCCGTGCCGGTGATCGCACCGCAGTCCCCCGGCGACTGCTTCGACGCCGCCCTGGAGGCGGTCCGGATCGCGATCACCTGCCGCACCCCGGTGATGCTGCTCAGCGACGGCTACCTCGCCAACGGCTCCGAGCCCTGGTCGATCCCGGCCGTCGAGGACCTCCCGAAGATCGACCCGGACTTCGCCACCGCCACCAACAAGACGGTGACCGCCAAGGACGGCAGCACCTCGGAGGAGTACTGGCCCTACCTGCGCGACGAGGAGACCCTCGCGCGTCCGTGGGCGATCCCCGGCACCCCCGGGCTGGAGCACCGCATCGGCGGCCTGGAGAAGGGCGATGGTCACGGCAACATCTCCTACGACCCCGCCAACCACGACTTCATGGTCCGGATCCGCCAGGCCAAGGTCGACCGGATCGCCGACTCGCTGCCGCCGCTCGAGGTCGACGACCCCTCGGGGCAGGCCAAGGTGCTGGTGCTCGGGTGGGGCTCGACGTACGGTCCCATCGGTGCCGCTGCGCGCCGCGTGCGCAAGGCAGGTCTCGACGTGGCGCAGGTGCACCTGCGCCACCTCAACCCGTTCCCCAACGATCTCGGCGAGATCCTCAAGCGCTACGACGCGGTGATGATCCCGGAGATGAACCTCGGCCAGCTCTCGCTGCTGATCCGGGCCAAGTACCTGGTCGACGTCGTCGGCTACAACCAGGTCAACGGCATGCCGCTCAAGGCCGCCGAGCTCGCGCAGGCGATCACCGACCTGATCTCGACCACCACCGGCGAGGTGCACGCGCACGACGCCGGCACCGCTACCGAAGACATGGAGACGGTCCAGTGACCACCGTTGAGCTGCCCTTCCCGGGCCTGTCCGGCGTCCCGACCAACGCCGAGCCGCAGAACCGCAAGGAGTACACGGCCGACCAGGAGGTCCGGTGGTGCCCCGGCTGCGGTGACTACGCGATCCTGGCCGCGGTCCAGGGCTTCCTGCCCGATCTGGGCCTGAAGCGCGAGAACATCGTGTTCGTCTCGGGCATCGGTTGCTCGAGCCGGTTCCCGTACTACCTCGACACCTACGGGATGCACTCCATCCACGGCCGCGCGCCGGCGATCGCCACCGGCATCGCGACCGCGCGCGAGGACGTCAGCGTCTGGGTCGTCACCGGTGACGGCGACGCGCTCTCGATCGGTGGCAACCACCTGATCCACGCGATGCGTCGCAACGTGAACATGACGATCCTGCTGTTCAACAACCGGATCTACGGCCTGACCAAGGGTCAGTACTCCCCCACCTCCGAGGCCGGCAAGATCACCAAGTCGACGCCGGTCGGCTCGGTGGACCACCCGTTCAACCCGGTCTCGCTCGCCCTGGGCGCCGAGGCCTCCTTCGTCGCCCGGACCATCGACTCGGACCGCAAGCACCTCACCGAGGTCCTCTCCGCGGCCGCCGCGCACCGCGGCACCTCGCTGGTCGAGATCTACCAGAACTGCCCGATCTTCAACGACGGTGCGTTCGACGCCGTCAAGGACTCCGACTCGAAGGCCGACGCGATCATCCCCCTGGTCCACGGCGCACCGATCCGCTTCGGCGCGCCCGGCGAGGACGGCAAGGGAGCCAAGGGCATCGTCCGCTCCGCTGGCGGCGGGGTCGAGGTCGTCGACGTGACGGCCGCGAACGAGGCCGAGCTGCTGGTCCACGACGCGCACGACCCGGACCCCTCGCTGGCGTTCTCGCTCTCGCGGCTCACCGACGCCGGCGTGCTCCACCAGGCGCCGATCGGCATCTTCCGCTCGGTCTCCCGCCCGACGTACGACGACGGCGCCCGTCAGCAGGTCGCCACCGCCGCCGCGGGGCAGGACGACCAGTCCGCGGCCCTGGCCGCGCTGATCAACGGCAAGGACACCTGGACCGTCCTCTGAGACGCGGCGCTGACCGGCCGTCCGGCGATAAGCGCGTGACAGCGTCCCTATCCTCAGAGCTGTGACCGACCAACGCCGCGGACTGCTGTACGGCGCGGCGGCGTACCTGCTCTGGGGCCTGTTCCCGTTGTACTGGCCGTTGCTCGAACCGGCCGGTGCGGTGGAGATCCTGAGCCACCGGATCACCTGGTCGGTGGCCACGATGGGCATCGTGCTGCTGGCCAGCCGCAAGGTCCCCGCGCTCCTGGCGATCGCCCGCGACCCGCGCACGCGGCGCCTGCTGACCGTCGCCGCGGTCGTCGTCGCGGTCAACTGGGGCACCTACATCTGGGGCGTCAACCACCACAAGGTGGTGGAGACCTCGCTGGGCTACTTCATCAACCCGCTCGTCACGGTGCTGATGGGCGTGCTGCTGCTCGGAGAGCGCCTGCGGCGGCTCCAGTGGTTCGCGGTCGGCATCGCCACCATCGCGGTCGTCGGCCTGACGATCGAGTACGGCCGGCCGCCGTGGGTCGCGCTCGTGCTGGCCTTCTCCTTCGGCACCTACGGCCTGGCCAAGAAGCAGGCCGGTGTCCCGGCGACCGAGAGCCTGACCTTCGAGACGCTGGTGCTCGCGCCGTTCGCAATCGCCTACCTCGTCCGGCTCGGCATCACCGGCGGTGGTCACTTCACGGGTCACGGCACCGGGCACGCGCTGCTGCTGGTCCTCACCGGCGTGGTCACCGCGGTGCCGCTGCTCTTCTTCGGCTCGGCCGCGATCCGGGTGCCGCTGACCACGCTGGGTCTGCTGCAGTACCTGGCCCCGGTGATCCAGTTCCTGCTCGGTGTCACGGTGCTGGACGAGCACATGTCGACGATGCGCTGGGTCGGCTTCGGACTGGTCTGGGTCGCGCTGGTCATCTTCACCGCCGACTCGCTGCGGCAGCGGCGAGCGGTGATCCCGCTGGTCGTGGAGACACCCGTGCGCTGAGTGACCTAGATCACATTCGGGATGGCGTGACCAGCCCTTCTGGTCGGTGTCTCCCCTGGCATGACCGCCGAAGAGCGCCCGGACGACGCGACGACCCTGCCTGCGGGCGGACTCGAGGACGCCTCCGACCCCGAGCTGATCGCTCTGGTGCGTGCCGGTGACGCGGCGGCGTACGAGCAGCTGTTCCTCCGGCACCGGCACGTGGCGATCCGCTACGCGCGCCGGTTCGCCGACGCCCAGCGCGCCGAGGACCTCTGCTCCGAGGCCTTCGCCAAGATCCTCGACCTGCTCCAGCGCGGCAAGGGCCCTGACGTGGCCTTCCGCGCCTACCTGCTGACGACCGTGCGCACCGGCCACCTGAACAACCTGCGCAAGACCAAGCGCGAGGAGCTGGTCTCCGACCACGAGCCGCTCAGCCGGATGACGCCGGTCACCGAGGACCCCGAGGCACGGTTCGACCGCACCGCGATCATCGGCGCGTTCAGCCACCTCCCCGAGCGCTGGCAGGCCGTCTTGTGGCTGACCACGGTCGAGGGCCTGTCGAACGAGGAGGTCGGGGAACAGCTCGGCATCAAGCCCAACGCCGTCGCCTCGCTCGCCTTCCGAGCCCGGGCCGGGCTGCGGCAGGCCTACCTGGCCGAGCACCTCCTGGGAGCCGATGACCCGGAGTGCAAGCGGGTGATCGACCTGCTCCCCAGCTACCTGCGCGACGCCCTGACCCCGCGGCGTCGCGCGTACGTCGAGGAGCACCTGCGCACGTGCGCCACCTGCACGAGGGCTGCCCTGGAGCTGACCGAGGTCGAGACGCACCTCGGAGCCGTGCTCGCCCCGCTCGCCCTGACCGCGATCGGAGCCATCCCGCTGAGCAGCGCTGGTGCGCTGAGCCTGGTCAGGAGCTGGTTCACCGGCACGAGCATCAACGGGGCCAAGATCGCCGTGGCTGCCTCGGTCGCGGCTCTCGGCCTCGCTGCGAGCGCTCAGTCCTTCAGCGCGCACCTGTCCGGCTCTCCGACCGGCGCACCCGAGGTGACGATCTCACCGACCGGCCTCGACACCAGCCGGCCGACCACGGGGTCGAGCGGGCCGAGGTTCCGCAAGACCCCGCGCGCGTCACCCACGCGGACCCACCGGCCGACCGCGACGACCGTGGCCGCGCCCCTGAGCCCTCCTCGGTCACAGCGTCCCTCCCGTCCTGACCACGTGCCCGGTTCCGGCCCCGTGCACGGACCGTCGGCTGCGGCCAGCCCGACCGGCACCCCGACGGGGACGCCGACCACCCCGGTGGCGCGTGCCATGGCCGTCGGGCCGATGTCCGCTGCCACCTCCAGCCAGAACGGCACGGGGTGGGAGCAGGTCACCGTCCCGGTCTCCGGAGCCGTGGACGGCACGGTCCTGGTCGTCACGTTCCTGCGCAGCACCAGGGCGGCCGAGGCGACCACCGCCGGGTCCGGCTGGGTCTGCGACGCACCGGTCACGCAGCACGTCGACGCCTTCGCGGGCGCGACCACGCAGTACACGTGCCGGTTCGCCGGCACCACCGCGAGCACCCTCGCACCGTTCCCGCCAACCCCGATCGTCTTCGACGTCAAGGTCGCACCGCGGGCGAGGGCGACCGCGGTCCTGCTGCCCCCGGCGGGTTTCCTCGACACCTCGCTGGAGGACAACCTCGCCAGCCTGATGCTGCGGCCCTGAGGCGCCTGCAGCCCTGAGGCACTCACCGGCCTGACCAGGCACCACCCGGAAGGGTGCCTGAGGGGGATCAGAGCGGGTGTCGGACCACCGGCTGCGAGACGCCGGGGGGTGACCCCGCAGCCGTCTGGACGTGGTCGACGCTGATCGACTCCCTCAGGCACCCGTGGAGAGGCGCACCGCAGCGGTACGCCGCCCCACGAACATGACCGGGTGCTGCTCCGCCGGGGGCGCCGTCCTGCGGTGACGTCATGGGATCCTCACCTGGAACGGTTCGCGCTCGATCGTCGAACGCACTCGGTGGAGCAATCGTGGGCCGAGGACGCGGAGCGCGAGGGCGCGAGCTGCGCAGACTGTCGCGATCGCCGCGGATTGCCGCACGCGCACCCGACGTGCGCCCCCGGACGGATCGCGCGCCGGTTCCTGACTTTCGCGTGACGCGGGCCCGCTTCGGGGGTCCTGACCGCGTGACGAACCAGCTGGAGACGTGCGAGCCGCTCGCGAGCGCAGACGCCCAGGACCTCCTGTCCCCCGCCGGGACCGCCGATCCCTGGGCCGTCGTGCGCCACGGTCCGGACCTCGCCCTGCGCGGCCGGCTCGACCCGGGCACCGCGCGCCTGCCCGCGCGCCCTGCGCGTCCGGGCGCACGGGGCACGACCTTCGGGCTGTCGTCGCACCCCGCGGTGCTGCACACCGTGTCCGCCGCGTTCCGGGTGCCCGCGAACACGCCGTGGGTGGTGCTCAGCCGCACCGAGTGGCGCATCACCGCCTCCTCGCCGGCAGCACTGCACCTGGTCCACCTCCAGGGTCTTGCCGCCGACCTGGTCGACGACGTCGTGGCCGACCAGCGCCCCACGCTCTTCGAGGGACCGTCCGCGAAGGTCGTCCGCACGGCGATCCGGGCAGCCGCCCCGGCGCGCATCGGTGCGACCAGCAGCAGCCACGACACCGCCTCGCTGGACGCCTTCGCGATGATGGTCACCTGGGTGCTGGACCGGCAGGCACGTTCTGAGGACCCGCGTCTGGGACCGGTGCTCCACCACATCACCGCGAACCTCTCGGACCCGACCATGACGACCACTGCGCTGGCCACCCGGATCCGCGTCTCGCGGCGCACCCTGCAGAACTTGTTCGCGCCGTACGGGGGTCTGGCGTCCTACATCCGCCAGCAGCGCGTCGACACCGCGATCACGCTCCTGACCGCTCAGGCAGGGACGGCACCCGATCTCGACGACGTGGCTCAGGTGACGGGGCTGGGGTCGCGCCGCACCCTGGAGCGGGCGGTCCGCCAGGTCTACGGACTCACCCCGCGCCAGGCCCGCGAGCACGTCCTGGCCGGATTCCGGCTCCGCAGGCGCGGGGGTCGCCGCGAGCCCGCTGTGACCTGAGCGCCGGCGCCCACCTGCGAGGTCAGGTGGTGCGGTCGGCCAGCACGTCGGCGAACTCCTCGAGCGCCGCGCGCACCGAGCCCTCGGGAAGGACTGCGAGCAGGCTCTTGGCCGCGGCGGCCTCACCGGCGACGTACGCACGCGCCTGGGCCATCGCCGGGTGCGCGCGGAGCAGCCGGAGGGCCTCGGCGTGCAGGTCGTCGTCGACCAGCGGCTGGGAGAGCAGCTCGCGCAGCCGTGCGTCGGCCGGGTCCACCGACGCCAGCGCGTACAACGTGGGCAGGGTCGGGACCCCCTCGCGCAGGTCGGTGCCCGGCGTCTTGCCGGACTCGGCGCTCTCGGAGGCGATGTCGAGGATGTCGTCGCTGAGCTGGAAGGCCACGCCGACGCGCTCCCCGTACTCGGTCAGCGCGTCCACGACCGCAGCGGGCGCACCCCCGAACATCGCGCCGTAGCGCGCCGAGGTCGCGATCAGCGAGCCGGTCTTGCCGGCGACCACGCGCAGGTAGTGGGCCAGCGCGTCGTCCTCCGGCCCCGGGCCGAGGGTCTCCAGGATCTGGCCCTCGACCAGGCGCGAGAACGTCTGCGCCTGGATCCGGACCGCCTCCGGGCCGAGCGCAGCGGTCAGCTCGGAGGACTTGGCGAACAGGAAGTCACCGGTCAGGATCGCGACGTGGTTGTCCCAGCGCGCGTTGGCCGACTCGGCCCCGCGGCGCAGGGCCGCCTCGTCCATCACGTCGTCGTGGTACAGCGAGGCGAGGTGGGTCAGCTCCACGACGCAGGCCGCGGTCAGCACCTCGTCGGTTGCACCGGTGCCCGACTCCGCGGCCAGGAAGCACAGCAGCGGGCGGAACCGCTTGCCGCCGGCCTCCATCAGGTGACGCGCCGCCTTGGTGACGAACGGCGCCTCGCTCTCCACGTGACCCAGCATCGCCTCCTCGACCTCGACCATCCGCGTGCGGAGGCGCTCCTCGAGGTCGGCGTCGAGGATCGGCAGGGCCAGGGAGGAGCTCACCTGATGAATTGTGCAGTACGGCCGAGCAGGTCCAGCAGCGGACCCGGTACGACGCCCAGGACGAGGGTGGCCAGGGTGCCCACCGCGATGACGCTGCTGGTCAGCACGCTCGGCACGGTGACCGTCGGGCCCTCACCGACGGGGTCGGAGAAGAACATGACCACGATGATCTTGACGTAGAAGTACGCCGCGACGGCGGAGACCAGCACCGCGACGATCACCACCGGCCACGCGTCGGCCGACAGCGCTGCCGCGAAGACGGCCCACTTGCCGGTGAAGCCGCTGGTCAGCGGGATCCCGGCCATGCCCAGGAGCAGGAAGGCGAACGAGCCGGCCAGCAGCGGCGAGGTCTTGCCCAGGCCCGCCCACCGCGAGATGTGCGTTGCCTCCCCGGAGCCGTCGCGCACCACGCTGACGATCGCGAAGGCGGCCATCGTGGTCAGGCCGTAGGTGGTGACGTAGAACAGCACCGCCTGCACCGGGTTGATGTCGCCGGAGTGGATGTCGGCCAGGGACCGCGCACCGAGGAAGCCGGTGAGCAGGAAGCCCGCGTGCGCGATCGAGGAGTACGCCAGCAGCCGCTTGACGTCGGTCTGGCTCAGGGCCAGCACCGAGCCGACCACCATGGTCAGGATCGCGATGACCCAGAACATCGGCTGCCAGTCCCAGCGGGCGCCGCCGAAGGCGACGTAGAAGAGCCGGAGCATGGCACCAAATGCGGCCACCTTGGTCGCTGCCGCCATGAACGCCGTCACGGGGGTCGGGGCGCCCTGGTAGACGTCGGGGGTCCAGGTGTGGAACGGCGCCGCGCCGACCTTGAAGAGCAGCCCGACCGCGACCATGCCCATGCCGCCCAGGAGCAGCGCGTGGCTGCCGCTGGCCGAGCCCACCGCGAAGGCGATCTTGTCGAACTCCATCGACCCGGCGTACCCGTAGACCAGGGCGATGCCGTAGACGAAGAAGCCGGAGCTGAAGGCGCCGAGCATGAAGTACTTCAGCGCGGCCTCCTGGCTCAGCAGGCGCCGGCGCCGGGCCAGGCCGCAGAGCAGGTAGAGCGGCAGCGAGAGCACCTCGAGGGCGACGAACAGCGTCAGCAGGTCGTTGGCCGCGGGGAAGATCAGCATGCCGGAGACGGCGAAGAGCAGCAGCGGGAAGACCTCCGTGTGCTCCAGGCCCTTGGCAGAGGCCTGGCGCTCTGCCTCGGTGCCGGGCAGCGCGGAGGCCTGGCCGGCGAACGCGGTCACGCCCCCCTCGAGCCTGCGCTCGGCGAAGAGCAGCACGCCGAGCAGTGCCAGCACGAGGATCAGGATCCAGGCGTAGAACGTCGGT
>JBJMIO010000201.1:0-28438 GCA_045806765.1 Marmoricola sp. | reverse complement strand
GGACGCTCTGCGCCTGGGCGACCACGCCCGGGTAGTCCTCGCCCTGCTCGGAGATCGCGACCGCCGTGGCCTGCGGGACGTCCTCGGCGACCGGGATCGGCTGGAAGGGCGAGCCGTTCCAGCACGTCTTCCGCACGGCGTCGGCGGTGCCGCACAGCTGCGTGCGGGCCAGCACCTCGGCGTACGGCGTGCCGATGGTGCGGGCGACCTTGTGCAGCAGTGCGTCGCGGTCCTCGGTGCTCATCCTGCCCAGCACGGTGCGGTCGACACTGATGACCCAGCTGGTCCGGTTGGTCACCAGCGGACGACCCTCGGCATCGACGATCAAGCCGCGCGGATGCTGCACGACGAGCTCGCGCACGGACTGCTCGGCCGCCTTCGCCTGGTACTCCTCGCCGCTGAAGACCTGGAGGTACCAGAGCCGCGCGAAGAGGGTCACGAACAGCGAGAGCATCAGCACCTGCATCACGAAGAGGCGCAGACGGCTCTTCGTGCGGTCAGGGCGGATCAGGACGGCGGCCATCGGCTCAGAGAGCCAACCGCGCGGGTGAGGTCCGGGCGAGGAACCACAGCAGCGCTGGCAGCAGGACCGGTGCGAGCATCACGTCCCACAACATGCTGATCCCGATCACCTGAAGCGTCTGGGAGACCGGCAGCGCACCATCGTGCAGGACGAGCCCGGAGAACGCGTAGAGCGAGGTGGCCACGAACGAGGCAGCGCCGACGAGCACGACGCCCGCGACCGGCGAGCGGCGCGCGTCCTGGCGCACCAGGCCGGCGAGGTAGCCGACCAGGACCAGCGCGAGTGCCCAGCGCCCGGCGACGTGGTCGGCCGGCGGGGCGAGGTCGAGCAGCAGTCCCGTGGTGAAGCCCAGCACAGCCCCGAACTGGGGCCCGCGTGCGATCGCGGCGCCGACCACGACGACGAGCGCGAGGTTCGGCACGACGCCGTCGACGCTGACGTAGCGGAAGACCACGGCCTGGACGACGATCGCGGTGCCGACGATGGCGACCAGGGCTGCGTTGCGTGCGGCGGTCATCGCCCGCTCCCCGCGCCGGTTGCCTGGCCGATCACGGTGCGGTCCCCCGAGGTCCCCCTCGGTACGACGACCCCGACGACGTCGAGGGCGCTGAAGTCGGCGTACGGGCGGATGACCGCGGTACGCGAGCTGTCGCGCGGGGAGGAGACGACCGACTCCACGGTGCCGATCGGGATGCCGGCCACGTAGGGAACTCCGTTCTCCGAACCCCAGGTCACCACCACGTCCTCGCGCGAGGGCGTGACCGCGTTGTCGACCAGCTCGAGGTCGAGGCGCCCGGAGTCGCCGATGGTGCCGCGACCGCGCAGGAAGCCGATCTCGGAGTTGGTGCCGAGGCGTCCGCCGACCACCGAGTCGGTGTCGGTGATCAGCAGCACCGTGGCCGTGGAGCGGGTCACCGCGACGATGCGCCCGACCAGGCCGTCGTTGTTCAGCACCGTCATCGCGGTGCGCAGCCCCGAGGACGTGCCGGCGTCGATCGTCACCGTGCGGCTGAACGACTGACCGGGCCCGATCGCGATGACGCGAGCGGCGACCAGGGAGTAACCGGTCTCGTGAGCGGTCCTGGTCAGCCCGTCGAGCTCGGCCAGGCGCTGGCGGTCCAGCGGCTCGGTGGAGAGCTCGCTGCGCAGGCGCGAGTTCTCCGCCGAGAGGGTCGCGACGTCACCGCGCAGGGACTTGTTGGTGTGGAAGAAGCCGCCGGCCTCGGCGAACGGTCGGGTCGCGGTCGCGGTCGCGTCCTCCAGCGGGCCCACGACCGAGCCGACGGCCGAGCGCACGGGATCCAGCGGCGAACCGGTGCTGGCATCGACCGCGATCACCGTCAGCGAGGCGAGCACGAGCAGGCCGAGCACCCGGCGCGACCCGTCCTGCGGTCCCCGGGATCCCCAGCGCTGCGAGCGACGCATCAGGCTCCCCGGCGTACGTTCTCGGCGACCAGGACCTTCTGGAGCGCCTCGAACTCCTCGACGCACTTGCCCGCACCGAGCGCGACCGAGCTCAGGGGGTCCTCGGCGACGTGCACCGGCATGCCGGTCTCGTGGCGCAGGCGCTCGTCCAGGCCGCGCAGCAGGGCGCCACCGCCGGTGATCACGATGCCGCGATCCATGATGTCGCCGGCGAGCTCGGGCGGGGTCTGGTCCAGGGTCGCGCGGACGGCGTCGGTGATCGCGTGCAGCGGCTCCTCGATCGCGCGGCGGATCTCGACGCTCGAGATCGGCACGGTGCGCGGCAGGCCGGAGACCATGTCGCGGCCGCGGACCTCGCCGGTCAGCTCGGTGGCCATCGGGAACGCCGAGCCCAGCGTCAGCTTGATCTCCTCAGCGGTGGCCTCCCCCAGCATCAGGGAGTGCTCCTTCTTGAGGTAGGCGATGATCGCCTGGTCGAGCTCGTCGCCGGCGGTGCGCACGCTGAGCGTGGTGACCAGGCCGCCGAGGGAGATCACCGCGACCTCGGTGGTGCCGCCGCCGATGTCGACGATCATGTTGCCGGTCGCCTCGTGCACCGGGAGCCCGGCCCCGATCGCGGCAGCCATCGGCTCCTCGATGATGAAGACCTGGCGGGCACCTGCGGAGTAGCCGGCCTCCTTGACCGCGCGCTGCTCGACCGGGGTGACCCCGCTGGGGACGCAGATGACCATCCGCGGCTTGGCGAAGTAGCGGCGGCGGTGCACCTGGGCGATGAAGTGGCGCAGCATCAGCTCGGTGGCGTCGAAGTCGGCGATGACGCCGTCGCGCAGCGGGCGCAGGGCGGTGATGCCCTCCGGCGTACGACCGAGCATGCGCTTGGCGTCCGTGCCGACGGCAAGGATCTCGCGGGTCTGGGTGTGCATCGCCACGACCGACGGCTCGTCGAGGAGCACGCCCTTGCCGCGGACGTAGACCAGCGTGTTGGCGGTCCCGAGGTCCACCGCCATGTCACGGCCGATCAAATTGTTCGCCATTGCGTCGCCTCGCAGGTGCATCGTGGGAAGGGGTCAGGCGCAGGGGCCCCGTTGGCCTCACGGGAACCATGCGTCTCACCAGTCACGAGCCTAAGGAAGGCTGCACCCATTTCGGGCGTGCGACACGCCTGGGGTCGATGGTGGTCGATCGGCGGTCGATGGCGGTCGACGAGCCGCGGGGCGATGCCCGGCGGCCCGCAGGCTCGCTACGCGGGCTTGAGCCCGGGGAACCAGATCCCGATCTCGCGCTCGGCGGACTCAGGCGAGTCCGAGCCGTGCACCAGGTTCTCCCGGTTCGAGAGGGAGTAGTCGCCACGGATCGTGCCCGGGGCGGCCTTGCGGCCGTCGGTGGCGCCGTTCAGCGCCCGGACGACCTCGATCGCCTCGTCACCCTCGAGGACCAGCGCAACCAGCGGACCGCTGGTGACGAAGTCGCGCAGCGGCGGGTAGAAGTCGCGCTCGACGTGCTCGGCGTAGTGCTGGTCGGCCACGGAGGCGTCGATGTGGCGCTGCTCGAGCGCCACGATGGTGAGCCCCTTGGCCTCGAAGCGCGCGAGCACCTCGCCGATGAGGCCGCGACGCACGGTGTCCGGCTTGAGCAGGACCAGGGTTCGCTGAGTCATGCGCTCACCCTACTGAGCGGTCTCGAGTCCCAGGAGCCGGGCCGACTCCGCGCGCATCTCCACCTTGCGGACCTTGCCGGTCACCGTCATCGGGAACTCGTCGACCACCAGGACGTAGCGCGGAACCTTGTAGTGCGCCAGCTTGCCGGCGGAGAACTCGCGCACGGCCTCGGCGGTCAGCCCGGCTGCACCCGGCCGCAGCCGCACCCAGGCGCACAGCTCCTCGCCGTACCTCGGATCGGGTACGCCGACCACCTGGACGTCCTCGACGTCGGGGTGGGTGTACAGGAACTCCTCGACCTCGCGCGGGTACACGTTCTCCCCGCCGCGGATGACCATGTCCTTGATCCGGCCGACGACCAGCGCGTAGCCGTCCTCGCGCATCACGGCCAGGTCGCCGGTGTGCATCCAGCCGTCGGCATCGATCGCCTCGGCGGTCTTCTCCTCCTCGTCCCAGTAGCCGAGCATCACCGAGTAGCCGCGGGTGCACAGCTCGCCCGGCTCACCGCGCTCCACGACCGCGCCGGTGGCCGGGTCGACGATCTTGATCTCCACGTGCGGGTGCACCCGCCCGATCGTCTCCGTACGCCGCTCCAGGTCGTCGTCGGCGCGTGTCTGGGTGGAGACGGGGCTGGTCTCCGTCATCCCGTAGGCGATCGAGACCTCGGCCATGTTCATCTCGTTGATGCACCGCTTCATCACCTCGACCGGGCAGACCGCGCCGGCCATGATGCCGGTCCGCAGGGTGCTCAGGTCGTAGTCGGCGAAGCCGGGGGCGTTCTGCATCGCGATGAACATCGTCGGGACGCCGTACACGCCCGTGCAGCGCTCGTCCTGCACGGCGCGCAGCGTGATCTCCGGATCGAAGCCCGGGGCCGGGATGATCATCGCGGCGCCGTGGGTGGTGCACCCCAGGTTGCCCATCACCATCCCGAAGCAGTGGTAGAAGGGCACCGGGATCGCGAGCCGGTCGTGCTCGGTGAAGTTGATCGTCTCGGTGACGAAGAACCCGTTGTTCAAGATGTTGCGGTGGCTCAGCGTCGCACCCTTGGGGAAGCCGGTCGTGCCCGAGGTGTACTGGATGTTGATCGGGTCGTCCTTGGCCAGCGGGTGCGCGGCGAGATGGGCCGCCAGGGCCGCGCGCGCCGTGTCCGGGTCGATGACCTGGTGGGCGTCCCAGCCGTCGGTGCCGATGTACACGACGCCCTCGACCGGCGTCTGCCCCGCCACCTCCTCGACCATCGCGCGGTAGTCGCTGGTCTTGAAGGAGGTGGCGGAGATCAGCAGCCGCACCCCGGACTGGTTGAGCACGTAGGCCAGCTCGTGGGTGCGGTAGGCCGGGTTGATCGTGACCAGCACCGCGCCGATCTTCGCGGTCGCGAACTGGGTGATCGTCCACTCGGCACAGTTCGGCGCCCAGATCCCGACCCGGTCACCCTTCGCGACCCCGGCGCGCAGCAGGCCCGCCGCGAAGGCGGTCACCGCGTCGTCGAGCTCGGTGTAGCTCCAGCGCCGTCCGGAGGCGACCTCGACCAGCGCCTCGCGGTCGCCGTGCGTCGCGACCGTGCGCTCGAAGCTGGCGCCGATCGTCTCCTCGAGGAGCGGCGGAGTGGTCTCGCCGCGAGCGTAGGACTCCATGGAGGCAGACTAGGCGGCGGCCTTGTCCCGGTCGATGGTCGCGCCGAGACGGAACGCCGTGATCCACAGCGCGGCGAAGACCACGCCGAGAACGATCATCACCGGGGTGACCACGCCGAGCGCGATCGCGGCCACCTGGATCGCGTGACCGAGCCAGTAGCCGGCCGGGCTGCGCAGCATCCCGGCCGCGAGCACGCACGCGACCGCGAGCCCGAGCCCGATCGCCAGCGCCTCGGTGCTGCTGTCGAGGTGCTGGACCAGCGCGATCGTGGAGAGCCCGAGCACGATGGCCTGCAGCGAGAGGATCGCCGAGCACAGGCGGCGCTGCATCAGCCCTCGCTCCTGGGCCGGATCAGCGCGCGGGCCTCACCGACCGTGATCACCGATCCGGTCACCAGCACCCCACCCGAGCCGATCGCCTCCCCGAAGATGCCCCCGACCTCGGCCAGGGTCGCGGCCTCGTCGATCGCCGAGGCCAGCGACGGCTGGACGCTGACCCGGTCCTGGCCGAAGATGCCCCGGGCGACCTCGGCCAGCTCGTGGGCCGGCATCGCGCGCGCGGTGGAGTTCTGGGTGCACACGATGTGCGCGAGCGCCGGTTCCATCACAGCGAGCAGGCCCTCGTAGTCCTTGTCGGACATCACCCCGACCACGCCGATCAGCGGCGAGAACGTGAAGGAGTCCTCGAGCGCCTCGACGAGTGCGGTCGCCCCGTGCGGGTTGTGCGCGGCGTCGAGCACGATCGTCGGCGAGCGGCGCACGATCTCCAAGCGGCCGGGAGAGGTGACCTCGGCGAAGGCGTCGCGCACGACCTCGATGCCGAGGGGCTCGTCGCCGCCGACGAAGGCCTCGACCGCAGCGAGCGCCAGCGCGGCGTTCTGGGCCTGGTGGGCCCCGTAGAGCGGCAGGAAGATCTCTTCGTAGGCACCGCGCAGGCCCTGCAGCGCGAGCATCTGCCCACCGACGGCCGGCACCCGGCTGATCACACCGAATTCGAGTCCCTCGCGCGCCACGACCGCTCCGACCTCGGTGGCGCGCTCGAGGATCTGGGTGGCGGCGTCGGGCTCCTGGACCGCGGTGACCACGGTGCTGCCGGGCTTGATGATGCCGACCTTCTCGCGCGCGATCTCGGCGATCGTGCCGCCGAGGTACGCCGCGTGGTCCACCGCGATCGGCGTGAGCACGGCGACCTGGGCGTCGGCGACGTTGGTGGCGTCCCACGCGCCCCCCATCCCGACCTCGATCACGGCGGCGTCGACGGGGGCATCCGCGAAGGCGGCGTACGCCATCGCGACGATGGTCTCGAAGAACGACAGCGGGTGGTCGCTCTCGGCGTCGACGAGATGGGTGTACGGCGCGACGTCGTTGAACGCGCGCACGAACTCCTCCTCGTTCAGCGGCTCGCCGTCGATCACGATCCGCTCGGTCATCGACTCCAGGTGCGGGCTCGTGAAGCGCCCGGTGCGCAGCCCGAGACCGCGGATGAGCGTCTCGATCATCCGCGCGGTCGACGTCTTGCCGTTCGTGCCGGTCAGGTGCACCACCGGGTACCCGCGCTGCGGCTCGCCCAGCAGCTCGGTGAAGGCGGCGATCCGGTCCAGCGACGGCTCGAGGCGGGACTCGGGCCAGCGGGAGAGCAGCGCGTCCTCCACCTCGGCGTAGGTCTCGGCAGGGCGGGCGTCGGGGTTGAACCCGGAGGAGGAGTCGGTCATGTCCGGTCAATCGTAGGGTGCCGCGACACCGCCGATCGCCGAGAGGGGTCCGGGAGACCTCTCGGCGGAATAGAACACGTTCCACTAAGGTGGCCGGGTGACCGTCCGTGACCGCTTCGACGACCTCCGCAACGCCGAGAACGCCTCCCCCGCCGACCTCGACGCCCTCTGGGACGACCTGGAGGTCCTGGGCGCCTCCGACATGATCGGCGCCTGGCGCGGCGGGGACTTCGCGACCGGTCACCCGGCGAGCGCCCTGCTCGGAAAGATCGCCTGGCACGGCAAGCGCTTCGACTCGCTGCTGCAGGGCCACCCGCTGATCTGCCGCGGCGAGGACGGTGAGCTGTACTCCAACACCCAGTACGCCGGCGGCGGCTACGCCTCGCTGTGGGACGTCGGCTTCCGCGGCGAGGTTACCGCCACGATGGTCTACGACGCGATGGCGGTCTTCGACCACTTCAAGCGCGTCGACGCGACCACCGTGATGGGCATCATGAACGGCAAGCTCGAGGCAGCCTTCGGGACCGCCGACCCCTACTACTTCTGGCTGGAGCGTGAGCAAGCATGAGGACCACCGTCGCGGTCGTGAACTCCCAGGGAGGCGACTTCTCGCTCGAGGAGGTCGAGATCGAGGGCCCGCGCGCCGATGAGGTGCTGGTCAAGATCGTCGCGACCGGTCTGTGCCACACCGACATCCACCTCAAGGGCTTCCTGCCCGAGGAGATGTTCCCGAACGTCTTCGGCCACGAGGGCGCCGGCATCGTGGAGGAGGTCGGCCAGGACGTCACCGGCATCGAGGTCGGCGACCACGTCGTGCTCAGCTTCCGCTCCTGCCGGTCGTGCGAGAAGTGCACGGCCGGTCTCGTGGGTTACTGCGACTCCTCCTTGCTGCTGAACTACATGGGCATGCGGATGGACGGCTCGATGCCCATCTCGCGCGACGGCGCCCCCGTGTTCGGCAACTTCTTCGGTCAGTCCAGCCTGGCCCGGCACGCGATCGCGTACGCCGACAACTGCGTCGTGGTCGACAGGTCCATCGACCTGACCAAGGTCGCGCCGTACGGCTGCGGCTTCCAGACCGGAGCAGGCACCGTGCTCAACGTGCTGCAGCCGGGCCCCGAGGACAGCCTGGTGGTCTACGGCGTCGGCGCGGTCGGCCTGGCCGCGATCGCAGCCGCCAAGCACACCGGCACCGGCACGATCGTGGCCGTCGACCCGCTGCCCAGCCGGCGCGAGGTCGCCGAGAAGTACGGCGCGATCGGCGTCGACCCGATGGCCGAGGACCTGCCCGAGGGCGGCGTGGTCGCGAAGGTCAAGGAGCTCACCGGCGGTCTCGGCGCGACGTACGCGATCGACACCACCGCGATCTCCGCGGTGGTCAAGCAGGCCCAGCAGTCGCTGCGGGTGCGCGGGACCCTGGTCGCTCTCGGCCTGGGCGCCGAGGAGTACGCGATCGACGCGATCGACCTGCTCCAGACCGGCAAGGTCATCAAGGCCTCGATCGAGGGTGACTCCGACCCCCAGGAGATGGTGCCGCGCCTGATCGCGCTCAACGCTTCCGGCGAGTTCGACGTCGACGACCTGATCGGCACCTACCCGTTCTCCGAGATCAACACCGCGGTCGCCGACGTGCTGGCCGGCAAGGTCGTCAAGCCGGTCCTGGTCTGGTGACCGCCTGACCGCCTAGCCTGGAGGCAGGGAGCCGAGGCCAGGGGGTGCGCGTGTCCGCGACACCGAGGATCGGTTACGCCCCGCGCGGCGACGGCGGCCACATCGGCTACTCCGTCCTGGGTGACGGACCGCCGGTGATCTTCTGGGCCGGCGCCATGGTCAGCGCTGCCGCCCTCTTCGACGAGCCCCGCCTGGCACGCGTCCAGCGACAGATCGCGACCTACGCCACCCGGATCGTGCTGGATCGCCGGGGCCTCGGTTACTCCGATCCGCTGCCGAGCGGCGAACCACCGACACTCGAGCGGCAGGCGGGTGACGTGCTCGCCGTCCTCGACCACCTGGGCGTCGACCGCGCTGTCGTGATCGGCAACAACTGGGACTGCCAGGCGATGCTCCACCTGGCCGCCCACTACCCGGAGAGGGTGGAGAAGCTGGTGCTGGCCTCAGCGACCCCCTGCCCGATGAGCAGGCCCGACTGGCCGCACGGGTTGCCGCTGGAGGCGATCACCGCAGTCGTCTCGGAGCTCGATGCCCCGGGTCAGGGCAACGCCCCGCAGATACTCGACCTGCTCGCGCCCTCGTCGAACAAAGACGCCGACCTGCAGGCATGGCTCGACACCGCGGGCCGGACCAGCCCGACCACGGCTCGTGCCTACCTCGAGATCGGCGTCGCCGCCGACGTCCGCGACCTGCTTCCCCGGATCAGCCAGCCGACCCTGGTCGTGCACTCGACCGGAGACAGGTGGATCCCGATCGAGGTGGCCCGGGCCACGGCCGAGCTGATCCCGAACGCGCGCCTCGTCGAGATCGACAGCTCGGACCACCTGTTCTTCACCGACCGCCTCGACGAGCGGCTCGCGGCGATCGAGGAGTTCATCGTCGGAGGTCCCCGCGCCCACGCCCAGCGCCGGTTGCTCACGGTGCTCTTCACCGACGTGGTCGGCTCGACCGAGCGTCTCGCGGAGATCCAGGACGCGGCGTGGACGACGTTCCTCGACGAGATCGACGACACCGTGGCCAGGCACGTGCACCGCAACGAGGGCCGCGTCTGCAAGAGCATGGGAGACGGCCACCTCGCCCTGTTCGAGCGCCCCAGTGACGCCGTCGCGGCAGCCCGGGGAATGGTGCGCAGCCTGGACGTGCTCGGTGCACCGATCCGTGCCGGCCTGCACATCGGCGAGGTGGAGCTGCGCGGTGACGACGTCGCGGGACTCGCCGTCCACATCGGCGCGCGCGTCTCGGGCAAGGCACAGGCCGGCGAGGTGCTGGTGACCAGGACGGTCGGTGACCTCCTGGCGGGGTCGCCGTACGCCGTCGAACCCGCCGGCGAGCACGAGCTCAAGGGCGTGCCGGGCACCTGGAACCTGTTCCGGGTGGTCACCGATCGCTAACCTCGCACCATGAGGCTGCGACTCACCGAGGAGGAGGCCGCTTTCCGCGAGGAGATGCGGACCTTCTTCACCACCGAGATCCCCGAGGACATCCGCGAGAAGGTCCGCGCCGGACGGCACGTGGAGAAGGACGACTTCGTCCGGACCATGCGCGCCATGAACGCCGCCGGCATCGCGGTGCCGAACTGGCCGGTGGAGTGGGGTGGCAAGGACTGGACCCCGCTGCAGAAGCACCTGTGGCACGAGGAGATGCAGCTGGCCTGCGTGATCCCGCCGCTCGCGTTCAACGCCGGGATGATCGGTCCGGTGATCGCGCACTTCGGTTCGCAGGAGATGAAGGAGAAGTTCCTGCCGCCGACCCGCAACCTCGACATCTGGTGGGCCCAGGGGTTCTCGGAGCCGAACGCCGGCTCGGACCTCGCCTCGCTGACCACCCGCGCCGAGCGCGACGGTGACGACTGGATCGTCAACGGCCAGAAGACGTGGACCACGCTGGGTCAGCACGCCGACTGGATCTTCTGCCTGTGCCGCACCGACCCCGAGGTCAAGAAGCAGGCCGGCATCTCGATGCTGCTCTTCCCGATGGACACCCCGGGGGTGACGCTGCGGCCGATCAAGCTGCTCGACGGCTCCTACGAGGTCAACGAGGTCTTCTTCGACAACGTCCGGGTGCCGGGTGAGAACCTGGTCGGCGAGGTCAACCAGGGCTGGACCCAGGCGAAGTTCCTGCTCGGCAACGAGCGCGTCGGCGTGGCACCGGTGGGCGCCACCAAGCGTGCGCTGGCGACCGCCAAGGAGCACGCCACCCAGCTCGGCGCACTGGCCGACCCGTTGCTCGCGGCACGCTTCGTGGAGCTGGAGAACCAGCTGCTCGCCCTCGAGCTCACCGCCCTGCGGGTGGTGGCCAACTCCTCGGACGGCAAGCCGCACCCGGCCTCCTCGGTGCTCAAGCTCAAGGGCAGCGAGCTGCAGCAGGAGGTCACCGAGCTGCTGGTCGACCTGGCCGGGCCGTTCTCGCTCGCCTCCGGTTCCCAGACCGTTCCCGAGTGGGCCGCGCACGCGGTGCCGACGTACCTGAATTTCCGCAAGGCCTCGATCTACGGCGGGTCGAACGAGATCCAGCGCCAGATCATCGCCGGCACGATCCTGGGCCTGTGACGGGCCGAGAGAGGGACTGAGATGGACTTCGAGCTCGACGACGAGCAGACCGCCCTCCGCGACGCCGTGCGCGGCCTGCTCAAGGGCTACGACCCCGCGACCAGCTCCGAGCGCCGCCGCGAGGTGACCGAGGCCGACCCCGGCTACGACGAGGCCCTGTGGGGCCGGCTCGCCGAGATGGGCGTGCTCGGGCTCCCGTTCGCCGAGGAGGACGGCGGCATGGGGGCCGGGCCCGCCGAGGTGGCCCTGGTCGCCGAGGAGATCGGCCGGGTCCTCGCCCCCGAGCCGTACGTCGCCGCGGTGGCCCTGGCCGGTGGCGTGGTCGCTGCACTGGGCAGCGACGAGCAGCGCGCCGACGTCCTGGGCGCGCTGTCCTCGGGCGAGCGGCTGATCACCTTCGCCTCGGGTGAGGTCGCCGAGCCGGTGATCCAGGGCGCCCGCGCCGACCAGGTCGTCTGGGAGGTCGACGGCGAGGTCTTCCTGGTCGACCGGCCGGACGACGTGGTCTCCTACCGGACCCACGACGGCGGCCGGGCCGCCCACCTCGTCTTCGACCGCGCTGCCGCGACCCCTCTCGGCGAGGGTGGGGACGCGACCGCGGCCCTGCGACCGGTCTTCGCCCGTGCGCGCATCGCTGCGTGCCACGAGGCCCTCGGCGCGATGGACTCGGCGCTGCGCCTGACCACGGCGTACCTGACCACCCGCCAGCAGTTCGGGGTCACCCTGAACCGCTTCCAGGCGCTCACGTTCCGCGCTGCGGACATGTACACCGACCTCGAGCTGACCCGCAGCATCGTCACGTGGGCAACCTTGGTCGCTGCCTTCGGTGAGGCCGACGCGCTCGAGGACGCGGCCGCACGCGCCAAGCTCCAGACCGTCCGCGCTGCACGCCGCATCGGCCAGGAGGCGATCCAGCTGCACGGCGGGATCGGCGTCACCGACGAGTACACGATCGGTCACTTCACCTCGCGCCTGACCGCCCTGAGCCACTGGCTCGGCGACGCGCGCGAGCAGGTCTCGGCGCTCTCGGCGGGCGTCGGGCGGTACGGCGTGCTGGACCCGCTCGACTAGTCCGCCGCCGTCAGCCCGTCAGCCCGTCAGCCCGTCAGTCGGTCAGCCCGTCAGCGGCGGACGATGCGCAGGCCGCCGGTGACCGCCAGCGGCTGGTAGCCCAGGCGCACGTAGACACCCGTCGAGGTCGCGTTGAGCTCGTCGGCGAACAGGCACACGCGCGCGCCCTCGTCGAGGAGGCGGCGCGAGATCGCCGCGACCCCGGCTGCGGCGTACCCGTGCCCGCGGTGCTCCTTGGGGGTGTAGACCGGACCGACGCGGGCGACCTCGAAGCTCGGCGGGTTGAACGCGGTGACGCCGGCTGCCGTGCCGTCCGGGGTCTCCCAGATGTACACGTCGCCGGCGATGATGCGCGCCAGCGTGCTCTCCCGGGTCTCGATCTGCGGGTGCGGGTGGTCCCGCCCCGCCTGCTCGGAGGCATCGTGACCGAATGCGTCGAACCACCCCTGGACCAGGTCGACCTCCTCCTCCCTGGCGATCCTCAGGTGGCCCGGTACGCCGGTCGGTTCGACCAGTTCGGTGACCTCGAAGAGCGTGGTGCGCTCGGACTCGACCGCCATGCCCCCGGTCAGCGCGATGATCTCGGCGGCCACCACGTCGATCGTGGGCACGTAGCCGTTGACGACCTCGATGCTCTCGCCGCGCTCGTGCAGCGTGCGAGCCAGCTGGCGGGCGGCCTCCTCGGGCATCGCGAGCACGTACGGCGGGTAGGGCGGCAACGGCGCGGTGCGCATCGCCGCACCCACCGGGTGCCCCGCGTCGTCACGCACGACGACCCACCAGACCGGCGGCGCGCCGGCCTCCCGGGTGCCGGCACCAGCGCGCGCGAACCGTGCGGTGACCGAGGCGACCACCGTGCACCGGACGGGCTCGGCGGCGAGCAGCGGCTCGGCCGCGGCCAGGAAGGTGTGCGGGTCGTCGTGGAACTCCAGCGCAAAGCCCATGGCCGGAGGCTAGTGCCGCCGTCCACCGGGGGCTAACTGGTTTCCGGGTGCTCCTCGGGCTTCCGTAGCATGGCGCCCATGACTGAGACCCGGAGCCTGACCGATGCCACGACGACCGCAGCCGACGCGGCCGTCGTCGTACCGGACAAGCCGGCTCTGGAGGGCCTGGAGTCGACGTGGGCCGAGCGCTGGAAGACGGCCGAGACCTACAAGTTCGACCGCACCCAGCCGCGCGAGAACGTCTACTCGATCGACACCCCGCCGCCCACGGTCTCCGGCAGCCTGCACGTCGGTCACGTCTTCTCCTACACCCACACCGACCTGATCGCGCGCTACCAGCGGATGCGGGGCAAGTCGGTGTTCTACCCGATGGGATGGGACGACAACGGCCTGCCCACCGAGCGCCGGGTGCAGAACTACTACGGCGTCCGCTGCGACCCCAGCCTCCCGTACGACACCGACTTCACCCCGCCGGAGAAGCCTGACCCGAAGAAGCAGGTCCCGATCTCGCGCCCGAACTTCATCGCGCTGTGCGAGCAGCTGGTTCCCGAGGACGAGAAGAAGTTCGAGGCGCTCTGGCGCACCCTCGGCCTCTCGGTGGACTGGCAGCAGCACTACACGACCATCGGACCGAAGGCGCAGAAGGTCAGCCAAGCGGCGTTCCTGCGCAACTTCGCCCGCGGCGAGGCCTACCTCCAGGAGGCGCCGACCCTGTGGGACGTGACGTTCCAGACCGCCGTCGCGCAGGCCGAGCTCGAGGCGCGTGAGTACCCGGGCGCCTACCACCGCGTCGCGTTCCACGCTGCGGACGGGACCCCGCTGTACATCGAGACCACCCGTCCGGAGCTGATCCCGAGCGTCGTCGCCCTGATCGCGAACCCGGACGACGAGCGGTACCAGTCGCTCGTCGGCACCACCGTGACCTCGCCCGTCTTCGGCGTGGAGATCCCGGTCGTCGCGCACGCTGCCGCCGAGATGGACAAGGGCTCCGGCCTCGTCATGTGCTGCACCTTCGGAGACCTCACCGACGTCACCTGGTGGCGCGAGCTGAACCTCCCGGTGCGCACCGTCGTCGGTCGCGACGGGCGGCTCACGCGCGAGACCCCGGAGTGGATCCCCGCCGGCGCTGCGAGCGACGCGTACGCCGAGCTGGCCGGCAAGACCACGTTCTCGGCCCGTGAGGCGATGGTCGGCCTCCTGCGCACCAGCGGTGACCTCGACGGCGAGCCCAAGCCCACCGAGCGGATGGCGAATTTCTTCGAGAAGGGCGACAAGCCCCTGGAGATCGTCGCCACCAGGCAGTGGTACATCCGCAACGGCGGGCGCGACGAGGACCTGCGCTCGGAGATGCTGGCCCGGGGCGACGAGCTGTCGTGGATCCCGGCGCACATGAAGCACCGCTACGACAACTGGGTCGGCGGCCTCAACGGCGACTGGCTCATCTCGCGCCAGCGGTTCTTCGGCATCCCGTTCCCGGTCTGGTACCCGCTGGACGCCGAGGGCGAGCCCGACTACGCGCACCCGATCACCCCCTCCGAGGACGCGCTCCCGATCGACCCCTCCACCCAGGCTCCGTACGGGTACGAGGAGAGCCAGCGCGGCACGCCGGGTGGCTTCATCGGCGACCCCGACGTCATGGACACCTGGGCCACCTCATCGCTGTCGCCGTGGATCGCAGGCGGCTGGGAGTCCGACACCGACCTGTTCGAGCGGGTCTTCCCGATGGACCTGTGCACGCACGCCCACGACATCATCCGGACCTGGTTGTTCTCCCGCGTCGTGCGTTCGGACGCCGAGTTCGGCAAGCTCCCGTGGACGACGGCGTTGATCTCGGGATTCGTGCTGGCCGGGACCGGCAAGGGCAAGATCTCCAAGTCCAAGGGCAACACCAAGATCGACCCCGAGTACCTGCTCGAGACCTACGGCGCCGACGCCGTGCGCTGGCGTGCCGCGATGGGACGTCCCGGCATGGACTCCCCGTTCGACGAAGCCCAGATGAAGGTCGGCCGGCGGCTGGCGATGAAGGTCCTGAACGCCTCGAAGTTCGTGCTCGGCGGCGTGGGCGCGACCGACCCGGACCCGGCGCTGATCACCGAGCCCGTCGACCAGGCCCTGCTCGCCGGGCTGGCCGAGGTCACCGAGCGCGCGACCACCGCCTTCGAGGCCTACGACTACACCTCGGCCCTCGAGGTCATCGAGAAGTTCTTCTGGGAGTTCTGCGACGACTACCTCGAGCTGGTCAAGGAGCGCGCGTACGCCGAGGACGGCGGCACCGCCACCATCTCGGCGAAGGCAGCGCTCGCGACCGCCCTGCACGTCCAGCTCCGGCTGCTCGCACCGTTCCTGCCCTACGTGACCGAGGAGGTCTGGTCGTGGTGGCGCTCGGCCAACCCCGAGGGCGGCAGCATCCACCAGGCGGCCTGGCCGGTCTTCGGCGAGAAGCCGGCCGGCGACCCGGCCCTGCTCGGCGCTGTCGCGGCTGCCCTGGGCGGCATCCGGGGCGCGAAGTCGCAGGCCAAGGTCTCGATGCGCGCCGAGCTGTCCCGCGTCGAGATCTCCGGCCCGGCCGCCCTGGTCGAGGCGGCAGCCGCCGCGGCCGACGACCTGAGCAAGGTCGGCAAGATCACCGGCGACCTGGTCTTCACCGCCACCGACGCGACCGAGCTGAGCGTCGCGGCCGAGCTGGCTCCGATTGCCGAGTAGCACCCGAGCGCCGTCAGACGTGGTGCATGGCAAGGCGGAGGAGCGAAGGAGTCCTTAGGCGGAGCGCAGCGGAGCGGACTTCGAGCGACGACAACGCGGCCAGGTGCCGCGTATGGCGACGCTCAGGCCGACTTCTTCTTCGGCTTGTCCTCTCGCGGCACCAGCGTCGGGTTGACGTTGTCGTTCACGACCTCGCCGGTCACGACGACCTTGGCGATGTCGTCACGCGAGGGGACGTCGTACATGACGTTGAGGAGGACCTCCTCGATGATCGCGCGGAGCCCACGGGCGCCGGTCCCCCGCTCCATCGCCTTGTCGGCGATGGCGGTGATGGCGTCCTCGGTGAACTCGAGCTCGACACCGTCGAGGTCGAAGAGCTTCTGGTACTGCTTGATCAGCGCGTTGCGCGGCTCGGTGAGGATCTGCACCAGGGCCGGGTTGTCGAGCTTGTTGACGCTCGCGATCAGCGGCAGCCGGCCGATGAACTCGGGGATCAGGCCGAACTTGACGAGGTCCTCGGGCCGGACCTGGGCGAACATCTCGTCGGCCTCGACCTCCTTGGAGGCCCGCATCTCGGCGGTGAAGCCGAGGGTCTTCTTGCCGACCCGCTGCTCGACGATGTGCTCGAGGCCCGCGAAGGCACCGCCGACGATGAACAGGATGTTCGTCGTGTCGATCTGGATGAACTCCTGGTGCGGGTGCTTGCGGCCGCCCTGCGGCGGGACCGAGGCGGTGGTGCCCTCGAGGATCTTCAGCAACGCCTGCTGGACGCCCTCACCGGAGACGTCGCGCGTGATCGAGGGGTTCTCGGCCTTGCGGGCCACCTTGTCGATCTCGTCGATGTAGATGATGCCGGTCTCGGCCTTCTTGACGTCGTAGTCAGCGGCCTGGATGAGCTTGAGCAGGATGTTCTCGACGTCCTCACCGACGTACCCGGCCTCGGTCAGCGCGGTGGCGTCGGCGATCGCGAACGGCACGTTGAGCATGCGCGCCAGCGTCTGGGCGAGGTAGGTCTTGCCGCAGCCGGTCGGTCCCATCACCAGGATGTTGGACTTCGCGACCTCGACCGCGTCTTCCTTGCCCTTCGCGGCTCCCGAGGCCACTCCGGCCTGGACCCGCTTGTAGTGGTTGTAGACCGCGACCGCGAGCGACTTCTTCGCCTGCTCCTGGCCGATGACGTAGGAGTTCAGGAAGTCGAAGATCTCGCGCGGCTTGGGCAGCTCCTCGAGACCGACCTCGCTGGTCTCGTTGAGCTCTTCCTCGATGATCTCGTTGCAGAGGTCGATGCACTCGTCGCAGATGTACACGCCGGGACCGGCGATCAGCTTCTTGACCTGCTTCTGGCTCTTCCCGCAGAAGGAGCACTTGAGCAGGTCCCCACCGTCACCGATGCGTGCCACGGGCGACGCCTCCCATCCTCCGCGCCGGATCCGCACCGACGACGTTCACAGAGCCGCGCACTACAGACCGCGCGCGACGTCGTTGACCTGACCGTACTCCGTCACCGGGACGAATGCGGGTGGACACGACACAAACCTGGCACTGCGCTCAGGCGAGCGCAGGGACCTTCCGCGACTCCAGGATCGAGTCGATGAGGCCGTACTCCACGGCACCCTCGGCAGTCAGGATCTTGTCGCGCTCGATGTCGCGGCTGACCTCCTCGGGGGTCTTGCCGGAGTGATCGGCGATGAGCTTCTCGAGCAGCTCGCGCATGCGCAGGATCTCGTTCGCCTGGATCTCGATGTCCGAGGACTGCCCGTAGGTGCCCTCGGTGTACGGCTGGTGGATCAGGATCCGGCTGTTCGGCAGCGCCATGCGCTTGCCCGGGGTCCCGGCGGCCAGCAGGATCGCGGCGGCCGAGGCGGCCTGGCCCAGGCACACGGTCTGCACGTCGGGCTGGATGAACTTCATCGTGTCGTAGATCGCCGTCATCGCGGTGAACGAGCCACCAGGCGAGTTGATGTAGATCGAGATGTCGCGCGCCGGGTCCATCGACTCCAGGCACAGCAGCTGGGCCATCACCGCGTTGGCGATGTCGTCGCTGATCGGCGTGCCGAGGAAGATGATCCGGTCCTCGAAGAGCTTGGCGTAGGGGTCGATGCGGCGGATGCCGTAGGAGGTGCGCTCTTCCCACTGCGGGATGTAGTAGTTCATGGCTCAGTCCTTGTTCCGGGCCGGACGGCCCTCGTCGGCAGCCTCGCGGGCGCTGGTGATGACCTGGTCGATGAAGCCGTACTCCTTGGCCTCGGGCGCGGTGAACCAGCGGTCGCGGTCCGCGTCCTGCTCGACCTGGTCGATCGGCTGACCGGTGTGGTGCGAGATGAGGTCCAGCAGGACCTTCTTGATGTGCAGCGACTGCTGGGCCTGGATCTTGATGTCCGAGGCCGAGCCGCCCATGCCGCCGGAGGGCTGGTGCATCATGATCCGCGCGTGCGGCAGGGCGTAGCGCTTGCCGGCAGCACCGGCGCAGAGCAGGAACTGCCCCATCGAGGCTGCCAGACCCATGCCGACGGTGGCGACGTCGTTCGGGATGTAGTTCATGGTGTCGTAGATCGCCATGCCCGCGTCGACCGAGCCACCGGGCGAGTTGATGTGCAGGAAGATGTCCGCCTCGGGGTCCTCGGCCGAGAGCAGCAGCAGCTGCGCGCAGATCGCGTTCGCGTTCTGGTCGCGGACCTCGGAGCCGAGGAACACGATCCGCTCGCGGAGCAGGCGCTGGTAGATGTGGTCATCGAGGCCGTACGAGGCGGCGCCGCCGTTCATCTGGGGTGCTGAAATCTCGTTCACGTCGACGACCGTAGACGACACCACCGGCAAATCCACGGGCAAAAGGCCCATGTTCGCCCACAGCAGATTTCCGAGCAGTTCCGTGGGCTCAGCCCTCGACGGCAGCCTTCAGCCGCTCCAGCGTCGCGACCATCCCCGCCTCGAGCTCGTCGGCATGACCCTCGCCTCCGCCGAGGAAGAACCTGCCGAAGAGCCGGCCGACCAGGGTCAGACGGCGCGGCACGCTGCGGCGCTGGACCACCAGCGTCCCGGCGTCCTGCGCACTGAGCTCGAAGATCCAGCGCGCCCCGCTCGTGCGGGTGTCCCACGCCAGCTCCCGCCCCGGGTCCAGGACCGCGATCACGTTCCGGCTCGGCCAGACGACCAGCTTGCGACGGTTGATCCCCAGGTACTGCTGACCGACTCGCAGCCCACCGGGCAGGAGCGGGAACATCCGCACCAGCTCCGGGCTCCGTGCGGGCAGGCGTCGCAGGTCGCTGAGATCGGACCACACGGCTTCCGGCGGCGCCGCGACGACGGTCTGGGCGCGCAGCTCGCGATCGGCCCGGGTACTGGTGGCTCCACTCATCGCTCGGCTCCTCGTCTGGTCAGGAGGGTGGTGCTCTCAGCCGGCGAGCCAGCCGCGCAGCGCGGCGTACACGTCGTCGTGGTTCAGGAGGTCGAAGTGGTGCGCGCAGGGCACGTGCAGCACGTCGGCGCCCGGGAAGAGCTCGGTGCCGTCGGACAGCAGCCCGACCGCTGAACGGTACTGCACCAGGTAGTCCCCGACGGTGGCTGCGAGCGGGTGCTGCGGGGATCGGCTCAGCGTGGCCGCGACCAGCCGGTAGCGCGCGCCCGGCACTGCGGCCGGGTCCTCGGGCATGCCGTCGTGCAGGTCGAGCACGCCCGCCGAACGCTGCTCGAAGACACGCGCGAGCGGCAGCAGCTCGGGTGCGAGCGCGGCGAGCCGGATCCCGCGGGCGATCGTCCGCTCGACCGGCGAGCCCGTGTGCGGGGCACCGAGCGTCACGATGTCGGTCACCTTGCCGGTCCACGGGTCGTCGACGTCGAGGTTCACCGCGCACGCCGCGCGTGCGATGAGGCCGCCCATCGAGTGCCCGACCAGCGCGATCCGGCGTACCTCGGTCGGCCAGGTCTCCACCAGCCGGGTGAGCAGCGCGCTCAGCGCGACCCCGGTCTCGGAGATGGTCAGCCCGGTGTTGGCGCGCACGAAGACCGGGCTCCAGCCCGCCTCGCGCTCGAGCCGTGCACCGTAGGACGGCGCCGTGCTGCCGTCCTCGCGGCGCGGGCGGCTGCGCCGTACCCAGTAGTCCTCGGTCTCGCACAGCCCGTGCAGGAAGACGACCAGGGAGTCCGAGGCCTGCGGGTACGCCGCCGCCAGCCCGGCCGGCGTCAGCGGGACGTCGCGGCCCTCACGCCGTACGCCGATCTCGATCGCCAGCGCCGACCCGTCGGCCGCCAGCTTGTCGCCGATCAGGCCGTTGACCGCCGAGACGACGAAGCGGCCCCGTGGGGTCTCCTCGATCTCGGGCCCGACGCCGAGACGGTCGGCCGCGCGCAGGGCGCTCGCCGCACCGCGCAGTCCGAGGCCGATGCCGGTGTAGACGCCGGTCGCGATCCCGTCGTGGACCTTGTGCGGCAGCGAACGCCCGCCCGCGACTCGCTCGGAGACCCACCCGACGCGCGAGGAGATCGAGTCGTGGACGTCGCGGACAGCTCCGAGGACCAGCGTGTCGAGGTGCTCGGTCGCGAGGGCGGCGGCCTCCAGGACGCCGGCGTGGCCCGGGGCGGCAGGACGCGTGGACATGCCCTCAAGTCAACCACACTGAGTGCACACATGTGCACTCAGTGTCAGGTTCACTCCTCGGTGTCGCCGGCTTCCGCGGCAGCCTCGCCGGCCTCCGCGGCAGCCTCTGCCTCGGGCTCGCCGATGGTGCCGTCGGGACGCAGGTTCTTCAGCTCCACGTGCTCGCCGTTGGTGTCGGTCACCTTCGCACCCTCGACGATCATCGCCAGCGCCTTGCCGCGCACGACCTCGGCGACCATCTCGGGGATGTGGTTGTGCTCGACCATGTGCTTCACGAACTCGTCGGGGTTCTGACCCGACTGCTGGGCACGGCGGAACAGGTGCTGGCTCAGCTCGGCCTGGTCGACGCCTAGCTCCTCAGCCTTGGCGACCTCGTCGAGCAGGAACTGGGCGGCCATCGCGTCGCGGACGCGCTTCTCCAGCTCGCCCTCGAACTCGTCGACGGTCTGCTTCTCGTTGTCGAGGTACTCCTCCATCGACATGCCGGCGTACGCCAGCTGCTGCTCGATCTCACCGCGGCGCTGCTCGAGCTCGCTGGCAACCGCGCCCTCGGGCAGCGGGATCTCGGCGGAGTCCAGGAGCTTCTCCAGCACGGCGTCGCGGGCCGCGGCCGCCTGCTCGAGGCGCTTGCCACGCTCCAGGCGGGTGCGCACGTCCTCGCGCAGCTCCTCGGCGGTGTCGAACTCCGAGGCGGTCTGGGCGAACTCGTCGTCGAGGGCGGGCAGCTCCTGCTCCTTGACCGAGCCGACCTTGACCACGACCTCGACGTCCTGGCCGACCAGGTCGCCGCCCAGCAGCTGGCTGGTGAAGGCCTTCTCCTCGCCGGCGGAGAGGCCGCGCAGGGCCTCGTCGACACCGTCGAGCATGTCGCCGGCGCCGACCTTGTAGGAGTAGCCGGTGACCTCGCCGCCCTCGACGGTCTCGCCGTCCTTGGTGGCGATCAGGTCGATCGAGACCACGTCGCCGTCCTGGGCGGCGCGCTCGACGTCGTTGAGGGTCGCAAAGCGCTCGCGCAGGTTCTCGACCTGCTCGGCCACGTCGTCCTCGGAGACGGTGATCACCTCGACCTCGACTGCCAGGTCGTCGTAGGCCGGCACGTCGATGCTCGGGCGGACGTCGACCTCGGCGGTGAACTCGAGGGTGTCGTTGTCCTCGAACTTGGTGATGTCGATCTCCGGCTGCGCCAGCGGCTGCAGGTCGTTGTCCTGGAGCGCCTGGACGTACATCTTCGGGAGCGCGTCGTTGATGGCCTCGTCGAGCACCACGCCACGGCCGACCTGACGGTCGATGACGGCCGGCGGGACCTTGCCCTTGCGGAAACCGGGGACGTTCACCTGCTTCGCGATCCGCTGGTAGGCCGCGTCCAGGCTCGGCTTGAGCTCTTCGAACGGGACCTCGATGGTCAGCTTGGCCCGGGTCGGGTTCAGCGTCTCGACGGCGCTCTTCACAGGTGTTCTCCTAGCAAACGGGGTACGCGGTGCAGCCGGGCCGCAGCACGGCCTCTTCTGGGCAGCCGAACGGGCGCTGCACCGACAGGTCAGCCTACTTCAGCGTCCTGGCCGCCCTGAAATCGCGGGTCCCCTGCGGGACGGCCCGCTCAGGTCCGTCCCGGGGCTGCCGAAGGGTCGTCCATGCGCGCGCGTCCGACCGTCCTGCTGGCCCTGGTGACCCTGTCGCTGGCCGGGGCGGTCGCGATCCGGCCGAGTGCGGGCGCGGCGCCGTGCGGACGGCCCACCGGGTGCACGGTGTTCGAGCTGATCAGTGCCGGTTCGACGTACGGCTGGTTCGCCGCGGCGGGCGACACCGCGAACATGAGGCGTTTCGAGTTCCGCACCGAGGACGGCGCCACCGCTCCCGCCGGGTGGACCCACCTCGGCCCGGCCACCTCGTGGGTCGTCGGTGCCGTCGGGCACGGCACCCTGCGCACGATCGCCCCGCAGACAGGCGGTACGACGCAAGCCTCCGACGTCGTCACCCGGTGGACCAGCGCGCGCAGCACGGGCCGCTGGGAGATCCGCTACCGCAGCCGCAGCACCCGCGACGGCCGGCCCGGGATGGGCGACTACCGGGTCCAGGTCGAGCTCGTGCCGGCCGGTTCGGTCCAGCGCTGCGAGCCTCGCAGCATCACCGTGGTCGCCTACGACCCGGCCGCGCCCACGGTGGCGCGCGTCGGCATCACCAAGGGAGCCCTGCACCTGGGATCGGCGCTCCCGGTCACCTCCCCCACGCTCAACCCGTCGAGCTCGGGCTGGGTCAACGGCAGCAGCCCGACCGCCTCGGCCTGGCACGCCTGGGCCGTCGAGGTCGCGCCCGACCACGTCTCCTGGTTCAAGGACGGCCGGGTCGTGCGACGCGAGACCCGCAGTGCCGCTCTCTTCCACGAGCCCCTCGAGCTGCGCCTGAGCCTGCTGCCGGAGAAGGCGGGGACGACCGCGAAGGCCTACAGCCAGCTCGACTGGGCGCGCTGGTTCAGCCTGCGGCGTACGACGACCGCGGCGGCCGCCGTGCAGGCGCTGCGATCCGCGCCCGCGCTGGTCCCGGTGCCTGCCAGCGTGAACCCGGGTTGCTCCTAGCCCTCAGGACGAGCGGACCGGGTGGTCCACCTGGCGCTGGACCAGCGCCAGTGCCTCGGCCGCGCTGAGACCTAGGTTCCGGGTGCGCTCGAGGTACGCCGACGCGGCCTCCTTGGCCTCCCGCTCGACCCGGTTCCCGGTCACGAAGCTCCCGGCCCGCCCCCGCGTCTCGATCACCCCGGACGCCTCGAGCTCGCGGTAGGCGCGCGCCACCGTGTTGGTCGCCACCCCGAGGTCCTCGGCGAGACGGCGGACCGTGGGGAGCCGGTCCCCGGGCTTCAGCTCCCCGGAGTCGACGTGCCCGGCGAGCTGGGTGCGGATCTGCTCGTACGGCGGAGCCGGGTCCGTGTCATCGACGGTGAGCACTCGGACCTCCGCTGGTCGGGGCGACAGGACTCGAACCTGCGGTCTCCTGCTCCCAAAGCAGGCGCGCTAGCCACTACGCTACGCCCCGGTTTTCGACCCGTCGTACGGGCCGGATCATGAGTGTAGGGGACGCCGACATGCGAGCCCTATCCGGTTTGTGACACCATGTGCATGCGGCTTTTTCAGCCTCGGGGATGTAGCTCAATGGTAGAGCCCCAGTCTTCCAAACTGATTACGCGGGTTCGATTCCCGTCATCCCCTCCACGCATCGCCTCGTGTGCCTCAGCGCGCGCTATAGCGCGCCCTGAGGCACACAACTCAGCTTCTGGCCGCCCTCACCGCCGGCATCACGCGCTCGCACACCAGCCGCAGGCTCTCCCAGCTCGGCTCCGCCGGGAGGCCGCCGCACAGCGGGTGGCTCGAGACGACGCGGATCTCGCGGGAGAGGCACTTCGCGACGAGGTCGTCGGGGGTCTCGACGGCGTAGACGCCCGCCGCACGCATCTCCTCGACCGACTCGGAGGAGTCGCGCACCAGCGAGGTCGTGGTGTTGTGCCAGGCGTTGTAGCCGCGCGCCTCGGCGAGCAGGTACTGCCCGTTCGCGGCCCAGAAGCGGTCGGGGTCCTCGGAGCAGAACACCGTGGCCGGACCGCCCGGTGGCAGCAGCACGAACCCGGGGTCGCGACCGGCCGCACGGCACTCGGCGACGTAGAGCTCCTTGAGCGAGGGGTCCGCAGCCTGCGGCTGGAAGTGCAGACCGAGCCGAGCGGCCCGGCGCGCAGCCGTCTTCGAGCCTCCGCCGTAGAAGAGCACTGGCGGCCGGTGCGGGGTCGGCAGCACCCGGACCGTCTGGCCACGGTAGGAGAACTCCTCGCCGGTCCACGCCTGCTGGAGGACCGCGATGGCTTCCTCGATGTCGGCTCCGCGCGAGTCCCACGCGGCGTCGAACACGGCGTACTCCTCAGGCCGGTAGCCCAGGCCGATCGTGTAGGTCACCCGGCCGTTCGAGAGGTGGTCGAGCACGGCGATGTCCTCGGCCAGGCGCAACGGGTCGTAGAGGTTGACGAGCAGCGCGGCGACCGAGATCGAGACCGTGCGGGTGCGCGCGGCCACGGCGGCGGCCACGACCAGCGGGCTCGGGAGGTAGCCGTCGGTGGTGGCGTGGTGCTCGGAGAGCACGATCGCGTCCTGGCCGTGCTCCTCGAGGTACGTGGCCTGCTCCAGGCAGCGCTCGAACATCTCGTGCTGGCGGGCCAATGCCTCCCCGGGCGCCCGGAAGTCGTAGCGGGTGACGAACGCGGTCATGGTTGCCTCTCGAGGACGGGTTCCGGCCCGGGGTCCGGGACGACGTACGACCCGTGGCGCGCCAGGGCGTCGCGGATCAGCGGCGCAAGGATGACGAGGCTCAGGACGAAGCAGCCCACGACGTAGCCCAGGGATCCGACGGGTCGCCCATCGCTCGCCACCCCGTGGGCGGCTCCCAGGGTCTGCGGCAGCGCGAGAGCCCACAGCACCGCGAAGGTGGCCAGGTACACCCCGGCCCAGGCCAGCGGGTACCACCCGAGGAAGCCGGTGCCCTGGCGCCGCGGCGTGCGCCAGGAGGAGAGCACCTCGCGCAGCGTGAGCGCACCGGCGACCACGACCATCGCGATCAGCACCCGGTGCACCAGCAGCCGGTGCGGGTGGTCGACGAGGTCGAGGTAGGTGACGGGGAGCTGTCCCGGCATCGAGACGATCGGCGTCAGCGCACCGACCGCGACGGCGCCCAGGAGCACCGAGCGCACGCTCGGCCGCGGCCGGCGCTCGAGGATCAGCAGCGCGAGGAACGCGAACGCCGTGGGCATCACGAGCGCGAAGTTCACCATGCTCGACCACGGCACCGAGCCGAGCCGGTCAGCGGTCATCGACTCGCGGTAGTCCCACGCCCACCACAGCCGCTGCGGGCCGAGGTGGTCGAAGATCTCGTAGATGCACTGGTGGGTGAAGCCGAGGCAGACCGCGGTCAGCAGCGCCCCACGCACGCCGGGGTGGCGGGCCCGGATGCCGAGGCGCTCGACGAGCGTCCAGGTGAGGTACACCAGTGCCGGGTAGAGCGAGAGGATGTAGAGCGGCATCCGTTCCTCGACGAAACCGATCGTGAACACGTTGTGCACGAAGATCGCCGGGACGTAGTCGTCGATCCCGAAGGCGGCCGGGAAGTACAGCGGCGGCTCGAGCACCGCGACGTAGACCACCGCGGCGATCCAGACGCCCAGGTTCACCGCACTGCCCGTACGCCGCAACGTCCGGATCGCGTGCGCCAGCGCCAGGACGGCACCGGCCACCATCAGGAGCTCGACGACCGGCATCATCGGGTCGGCGAGGTGGAACGGGTTGTTCACGTAGACGATCCGGTGGGCGTGCTCGCACGGGATGCCGCCGAGGGAGTCGGCCAGCTCACGGAACCGCGGCGTGCAGAGGTCGGACGTGTTCTGCACAGGACCTCCGGGAGAGAAAACGAGAACGTGTTCTCATTCTGGCCCGTCAGCGGGTCCGCGGTCCAGGTCCGGGGAGGTGTTCAGCCCACCAGGCCGGGGTTGCGCCGGTGGACCAGCACCAGGGCGCCGTCGTCGTTGCTGGTGGCCAGGTCGTCGATGATCCGCTTGGCCGCACGCTGGTAGCCCGAGGGGAACAGCGCCTGCCCGCGTCCAGCGAGCTTGTCGATGCCGCTGCCGATGTCGCGCTGGACGGTCTCGACCAGTCCGTCGGTGAACATCAGCAGCGCGTCGTCGGGCAGCAGCCGCCCGTGCACCATCTCGAAGCTCGCCTCGGGGATCAGGCCGAGCACCGGGCCGTCGGAGTCCAGGACCGACCAGCGGCCGGAGCCGGCGTGCAGCCAGACGGCCGGCGGGTGGCCGGCCTTGCGCAGCTCGAAGTCGCCGGTGCGCAGGTTCACGTGCAGGTGGATCGCGGTCGCGAATCCCTCGGTCCACTCCTGGCGGAGCAGGTACTGGTTGGCCTCGGGAAGGAAGCGGTCCGGTGTCACCGCGGACGCCAGGCCGCCGAAGGCGCCCGAGAGCAGCAGCGACCGGGTGCCGGCCTCGATGCCCTTGCCGGACACGTCGACCACGATCAGGTCCAGCGTCGAGCCGTCGGTCGCGCGGCTGGCGACCACGAAGTCGCCACCGAAGGACGTCCCACCAGCGGAGCGCGAGGCCGACTCGACGTGCCACTCGGCGGGCAGCGCCGGGATGGTGCCCTGGTTGGCGATGCGGTCGCGCAGGTCGACGAACATCGACTCACCGCGCGGACCGGCCACGCCCAGACGGTTGCGGCGGAACGAGGTGATCATGATCAGCAGCGCGATCGCGAAGGTGATCAGCACCCGCACGATCGAGTTCGTCGTGATCTGGGGCAGCTGGCTTGCCAGGACCCCGACCCCGACGAGGCAGAAGACGATGAACCAGGGCAGCGTGCGCGGACCCAACCACAGGCTGCCCAGCACGATCGCGAACAGCATCGAGGACTGCGGGACGAGATCGGCGCGCGCGAGCCCGCCGATCGTCAGCGCGACCGCGAGCAGCACCAGGACCACCAGGACCGGAACCTCGGAGTCGACGCTCTGCCGCTGGAGCTTGATCCAGCGCAGGCGGAGACGTTCGGTGAGCTGCACCAGAGGCGCACGCATCGCCGCCATGCCGCTCCCCTCGCGTCGTCGGACCGGAACGGTGCTCACCTTACGGCCCTGGATCGGAAGACGGGCTGGCATCGCGGACACCAGAAGAGGTTGCGCCCGACCAGTACGTCGGTCCGGATCTTCGACCCGCAGACCAGGCACTCCTGACCGTGACGGCGGTAGACGTAGACCTCGCCCCCGTGGTCGTCCTTGCGGGGCTCGCGACCCATCGCCTCCGGGGTGTGCTCGGGTCGGACCGTGTCGATGCGACCGGTGGCCACGCCGTACTCCATCAGCTCGACGAGGTCCTCCCACATCGCTGTGAACTGGCTGCGCCGCAGGGTCCGGCCGGGCCGCAGCGGGTGGATCCTGTGCCGGAACAGCACCTCGGCGCGGTAGACGTTGCCGACCCCCGCCACGACCGCCTGGTCCATGAGCAGGTCACCGATCGGCCGTTGGCTGCGCGAGATCCGGTGCCAGGCCTTCTCGACGTCGGCATCCGGCTTGAGCGGGTCCGGCCCGAGCCCGGCGAGGATCGCGTCCCGCTTCTCGGGGCCGATCAGGTCGCACTGGGTCGCTCCGCGCAGGTCGGCGTACGTCGTCCGGTTCTCCAGGCGCACCCGCACCTGGCCGAGCGTGACCGCCGGCGGCGGGGCCGGGTGGAGGTCGAACTTCCCGATCAGGCCGAGGTGCACGTGCAGGAACCGCTCGCCCGCCAGCTCGACGAACAGGTGCTTGCCCGCCGAGGTGGCGGCGATGACCTCCGAGCCGTCGACCGCGGCTGCGTCGGCGGCGAACCGGCCCTGCGGACTGCTGACCCGGACCGGCCGACCGGCGAAGGCGGCGTCGAGCTCGCGGGCCAGCCGCAGGAGGGTGTGGCCCTCAGGCATCCGGCCCGTGGCCCTGCGCAGACGCCGGCAGCGGCGGCAGCACGCGCGTGGACTCGTAGCTCGAGAGCATCGCGATGCGGCGCACGTGGCGCTCCTCCTCGGTGAACGGCGTAGCCAGGAACACCTCGACGAAACGTGTCATCTCCTCGACCGTGTGCATCCGCCCGCCGACCGAGATCACGTTCGCGTTGTTGTGCTCGCGGGCCAGCACCGCCGTCTCCTCGCTCCACACGAGCGCCGAGCGCACGCCGAGGACCTTGTTGGCCGCGATCTGCTCACCGTTGCCCGAGCCGCCGATGACGACGCCCAGGCTGCCCGGGTCGCCGACGACACCCTCTGCAGCGCGCAGGCAGAAGACCGGGTAGTCGTCCTGCGCGTCGTAGACGAACGGGCCGTGGTCGACGGGGTCGTGGCCGTTCTCGCGGAGCCAGCCGAGCAGGTGGTCCTTGAGCTCGAGGCCGGCGTGG
>JBJMIO010000200.1:0-5484 GCA_045806765.1 Marmoricola sp. | reverse complement strand
ATCGAGGCCGAGGACGAGGAGTCCGCGACGGCCGTGATGATGTCCGACCCCGCGGTCACCTCCGGGCTGATGCAGCCCGAGCTGCGCCCGATGCGGGTGACGTTCCGGCCCGGACGCGGTTGAGCGCTGCGGGCAGGGTCAAGCGGCCGGGCGGATCGGCTGCAGGTCCGGGTCGCTCGGGTGACCGCCAGGCGGCTCCCAGCCCGGAGGACCGAAGAGGTAGCCGAGCTTGTCGCGCCAGCTGCGCGCCGCCTTCACGTTGCGCACGATCTGGGCGTAGTCGCCGTACTGGAGCTTGATCATGTTGTGCGTCAGCACCGGCTTGGTCAGCCCGTACGTCGGCTTCTGCTTCTCCTCCACGAACGTGCCGAGCATCCGGTCCCACACGATGAAGATGCCGGCGTAGTTCTTGTCCAGGTACTCGGGGTCCGAGCCGTGGTGCACGCGGTGGTGCGAGGGGGTGTTCATCACCAGCTCGACGGGACGCCAGAGCTTGCCGATCATCTCGGTGTGGGTGAAGAACTGGTAGATCAGGTTGAAGCCGAACGCGACGTAGATCGTCCACGGCGCGAAGCCGAGGAACGGCAGCGGCAGCCAGAAGAAGAACTCGAACCACGGGTTCCACTTCTGGCGCAGCGCGGTGGCGAAGTTCATGTACTCGCTGGAGTGGTGCGCCTGGTGCGCGGCCCAGCCGATGTTCACCCGGTGCACGAACCGGTGCGAGGCGTAGAAGGCGAGGTCGACGCCGGCGACCAGCAGCACCCAGTACCACCAGGTGCCGGTCGGCAGCTTCCACAGCGCGAGGTAGGTGAAGACGGCCGTGTAGACGAAGAACGAGCCGACCTTGAGCGCGAGGCTGAAGACCAGGGAGACCAGGCCCATCGCCATAGAGGTGCGGGCGTCCTTGGCGTGGTAGCCGGTGCGCGGGGCTCCGAGGATGTTGTCCTCGTGGTCGAGCCACTTCAGCGCCGCGAGCTCGATGCCGATGGTGATGAGGAAGAACGGGACCGCGTAGGTCACCGGGTTCTTCATCGGGTCGAGCAGCTCGTGAAGGTCGTGCATCGCGCCTCTCCTTGATATGACTCGCGAGTAAGTTACCACAGGTTCATATCATCGGCTAGAGTCCTGCCCATGACGGCAGGGACGAAGGGCGTCGCCCGCGCGGACCGCGAGGCGCAGATCGTCGAGGTCGCCTGCCGTGCGTTCGGCGAGAACGGGTACGCCGCCACCTCGGTCGCCGACGTGGCCGAGGCCGCGGGCATCTCCAAGCCGCTGATCTACAACTACTTCGGCTCCAAGGACGGCCTGCACGCGGTCTGCGTCGAGCACGCCGCCGCACTGCTCTGGGCGGAGTTCGAGCGCTCGACCGCGACCGGCACCGTCGGGCTTGCCCGGGCGGTGCTGACCCTCGACGGGATGTTCCGTGCTCTCGCACCGCACCCGTGGATCTGGCGGTTGGTCTTCGACCCCACGGCTCCCGCCGAAGGCGTCAGCCGTGACGCGCTGGAGGCCTACGAGGACAAGCTCTTCACCCTGGGCGAGGACGGGGTGAAGGAGCTGATGCGGCTGGCGGGCAACATCGACGCGGACGACATCTCGGCGATGCACGCGGTGTGGGAGTCGATGTTCCGCTCGCTGGTCGGCTGGTGGCTCGACCACCCGGGGGTCAGTCCCGAGGAGATGACCGAGCGTTGCGTGCGGATGTTCGGCACCGTGTTCGGCGACCTCGACGGGCTCGAGCTCGCGCTCAGGCCCGGTGCCGCCCCGGCCGCTGGCGCGACGCCGGGTCGGGCCCAGGGACCGGCGCAGGGACCGGCGCAGGGACCGGCGCAGGGACCGGCGCAGCCGCGCTGACGGCCAGCACCGGAGCGCTGGGCACGCTCTCCAGACCGAGACCGACCAGGGCACCGGACTGCGAGCGCCGGCGTGCGAAGACCACCCACGGCACCAGCTGCAGCACGACGCTGACCACCAGCATCGAGAGCATCGGACCGGGCGCGCCCCAGGCGCGACCCCAGTAGACCGACAGCGTCAGGTTCGCCGGCACCGAGAGCACGGTGCTGATCGCGACGATCCGCGCACCCTCGGGATCGGCCATGCTCATGGTGAGCGGGAAGAGTGCCGCCTGGAGCAGGGTCACACCGGCCGCGAGTGCCGGCAGGCCGACGCCGAGGGAGATCCGGTGGTCGCTGACCACCGTCCCGATCGGGTCGGCCAGCAGCACCAGGACGGTGCTGATCACGACCGTGCCCCCGATGAAGCCGGTGAAGATGACCGCCATCTGCGGACCGGCGCCGCCGGTCGCGCGTGCCCGGGTGAACATCGGCCACAGCGGCTGGGCGGTCGCCATGATCAGCCCGGTCACCGGCGAGAACAGCTGCAGCACCAGGGCGTAGCGCGCGACCTGGACATCGGTCGAGACGTGGCTCAGCACCACCCGGTCGGCCAGGAACGCGATCGGCAGGGCGAGCGAGGTGACCAGCATCGGGAGCGCGAGCGAGCGGATCCTGGCACCCGGGTGGGCGCGCCGGAACGGCGCCTGGCGGAGCACCGCGCCCCACGGGAAGTGGGTCAGGCGCTGGCTGACGACCATGGCGACCAGGTTCGTGATCAGGATCGCCAGGGCCGGCACGATGACCAGGACGCTCTCGTCGAGGTGGGCCGCCACCATCCCCGCGACGAAGATCGCCGAGAGCACGGCGGTCAGCGCCTGGACCGCGATCGCGAGGTGGTTGTGGCCCGAGCCGAGCAGGACGCTGAGCCCGAGCGCCGGCACGAAGCTCACGCCGTACAGGACGACGGCCAGCGCGACCCAGCCGTTGCCGACGTGGGAGGAACCGAGCAGGCGCGGCCACAGGCCCCCGAGGGCGAGACCCACCGAGACCACGGTCAGTCCGCCGCCGGAGATCATCAGCACCCGGGTGGCGGTCACGGCGGTCCGCACGCTCAGGTCGTCCTCGACCCCGTGGGCGGCGACGGCCTGGGTCACCGAGGCCGCGGCCCCGAGGTTGTTCAGCGGGATCAGCAGCAGCACCGAGAGCACCAGCACGTAGCTGCTGAACGCGTCCACGCCGTACTCGCGCAGGATCAGGTTGCTCGCCAGCAGCGTCGCGATGCCCTGCGGCACGAAGCCGAGGATCCGCGCGAGCGCGCTGTAGAAGAGCGTCTTGAGCACGGGTTGGTCAGTCCTCGATCGCAGCGAACCGCGCGCGCGGCATGTCGACCACCTCGGGCCAGGCGAGGACGGCCTCCTCGTGGCGGCGCAGCATCGCGTCGAGGAGCTCCTTGGGGCCAGCGAAGTCAGACGGCTCGAGCGGCGGGTCGACCTGGAGGTAGGTCCCGCCCTCGTCCTTCATCGCCCGGATGATGACGACCTGGCTGTTGGTCAGCGCGGCGATCCGGGCCGCGCCGAACGAGCCGCGCACCCGACGTCCGAGGAAGGTCATCTCGGTGTGCCCGGGAAGGTCCGAGGCGATCGCGATCACCATGCCGGGCTTGACCATCTCGACGAACTTGTCGGTCCCGCCGACCGCGCGGATCATCCGGCCGCCGCTGGCCACGATGTTGAGGTGGTGACGGAAGGGGGCCGACTGGGTCTGGTCGCTCCACAGCGGCGTGGCCAGGATGTCGAGGTCGACACCCTTGTCCTTGAGCGACTTGAACATGCCCTCGTAGCGGTAGTGGTGCATGAAGTTCAGCACGATCGACCTGCTCGGGTCGCGCCGGGTGGTCAGCCACTCGATGCCGCGCACGGGCTCGCGGGTGATCAGGCGCGGGTGCCAGCGCAGGTGGGTCTTGAGCAGTGCCTCCTCGGCGTAGCGACGCGCGAGGACGGGGATCTCCGGAGCCCGGTCGGTGAACTCAAGCAGGTGGCGCATCTGCGCCTCCTGGAGCTCGCGATAGGCGTCGTTGCTCCACAGCTTGTCCACCTTGCGACGCACGATGGCCGGCGCCGCGCTGGCAGGGACCAGCCGGCGGAGCTGATGCGCAGCGCCGACCAGGGACGACTTCACCGATGCAGGCACTGCGCGACGCTACCAAGACGCGCAACGGCCCCGAGGTCGTTTCCAGTCATCGGTACCCCCCACCGAGCGCGCGGGTTGTCCAGCGCCTCGGGCCACGCCAGGACGGCCTCGCCGTGACGTCGCAGGATCTCGGCGAGCAGGTCACCAGGACCGGCGAAGTCACGCGGCTCGAGCGGTGCGTGCACCTGCAGCCGGCTGCCCAGCGAGAGCCCGGGAACGACCCGGTGCGAGGTCACCAGCACCACCGGGCTGTCGGTCAGGAACGCGATCCGTGCTGCGCCGAACGATCCGAGCACCTCGCGACCGAGGAACTCCACCGGGGTGCGCCCGGGTACGTCGGAGGCGATCGCCCAGACCGAGCCCGGACGCATCGCGGCGATGATCGCCTCGGTGCCGCCGGTGGTCGGGACCATCCGGCCGCCGCGGCGCACCACCCGCACGTGCTGGCGGATCGGCGCGGGTGCGTCCGGCTCGAGGGCGTCGGGCAGCGTGAGGATGTCCAGGTCGGCGCCGTGGCGTGCGAGCGAGGCGAAGAGGCCGTCGTACCGGGCGTGGTGGACGAAGCTGAGCACGACCGGGCGGGAGGTGTCGCGCCGCGTGGTGAGCCAGTGCGCGCCGTCGACGGGCTGGCGGGTGATCGCGCGCGGGTGCCAGCGCAGGTAGCCGCGCAGCATCGCGTCCTCGCAGTAGCCGCGGGCGAGCCGGGCGACCTCATCGGCCCGCGCGGTGTGCTCGAGCAGGAAGCGCATCTCGGCCTGCTGCTCGGCCCGGTAGACCGGATCGGCCCACAGCCGCTCGACCCGGCGCCGCACCAACCCGGGCAGCGCCGCGGCCGGCACCAGGCCGCGCACCCGCTGGACCAGGTCGTCGCTCCGCACCACCGCACGCCCTACTTTCTGTAGTTACTTAGTACAGATTGTAGAACGAACGAAGCCCGCCGAGGGTACGGCGGGCTTCGTCGGTGCTTCTCGTTGCTGCTCAGGCTGGAGAGCCTGGAGCCTCAGTGGCCGTGACCGTGGCCGTGTCCGGCCGCGGCGGGCTCGTCGTCCTCGGGCTTGTCGACGATCAGCGTCTCGGTCGTGAGCAGCATGCCCGCGATCGAGGTCGCGTTGGTCAGCGCCGACTTGGTGACCTTGACCGGGTCCAGGATGCCCTGGGCGATCAGGTCGCCGTACTCGCCGGTCGCGGCGTTGTAGCCGGTGCCGGGACCACCCTCGCGGACCTTCGCGACGATGACGTGGCCGTTCTCGCCACCGTTCTCGGCGATCCACCGAAGCGGCTCGTCGATCGCCTTGCGGACGATCCTGACGCCGAACGCCTCGTCACCGCTCAGACCCAGGTCGCCGTCGAGGGCGGCCGAGGCGTGGATGATCGCGGAGCCACCGCCGGGGACGATGCCCTCCTCGATCGCGGCGCGCGTCGCGGAGACGGCGTCCTCGATGCGGTGCTTCTTCTCCTT
>JBJMIO010000199.1:0-5985 GCA_045806765.1 Marmoricola sp. | reverse complement strand
GAACTTCAGCACGTTGGGTCGCCAGTCCTTGCGTGTCTGCAGCCACTGACCGAGCGCGTCGGCGAACGCGGGCAGGTCGAGGAAGAGGTGTTGGGTCTCGATGAACTCGGGGCGCTCGCCGTTGATGCGGCTGCGCGGGTTGAGCAGCTGTTCCGGGTCGAGCTGGTTGCCGCAGTTGTCGCACTGGTCCCCGCGTGCACCGTCGTACCCGCAGTGCGGGCAGGTGCCCTCGATGTAGCGGTCCGGCAGCGTGCGCCCGGTGGAGGGCGAGATCGCGCCCTTCGTGGTCTGCTCGAGGAAGTAGCCGTTCTCGAAGACCCCCGTGAACAGCTCCTGGACCACCGCGGTGTGGTTGCGCGTGGTCGTGCGGCTGTAGAGGTCGTAGGAGATCCCGAGGTCGCGCAGGTCCTCCGCGATCACCCGGTGGTTCTGGTCCGCGAGCTCCTGCGGGCTGACGCCGACCTCATCAGCGGCGATCAGGATCGGGGTGCCGTGCTCGTCGGTACCCGAGACCATCAAGACGTCGTGCCCCGCCATCCGCATGTACCGGCTGAACACGTCGGAGGGCACGCCGAAACCGGCCACGTGGCCGATGTGGCGCGGACCGTTGGCGTACGGCCAGGCGACTGCGGAGAGAACTCGGGACATGACCAGGATCCTAGTGAGTCCCGGGCGCCTCTCCCGCCGCTGAGGGGTCAGCTGAAGTCGAGACCACCGGTGCGGGACCGCTTGAGCTCGAAGAAGTGCGGGTTCGAGGCCAGCGCGACCGCGCCGTCCCAGACCTTCCCGGCCTCTTCGCCGCGCGGGATCGCGTTGAGCACCGGACCGAAGAACGCGACACCATTGATCGAGATCGTCGGGGTGCCGACGTCGTCGCCGACCTGGTCCATGCCCTCGTGGTGCGAGGCGGCGACCGCGGCGTCGTAGGACTCGTCGTCCATCGCCTCGACGAGGTCGGCCTCGAGGCCCACCTCGGCCAGCACGTCGGCGATCATCGTCCGGTCGATCTTCTGCTTCTGGTGGTGGATCCGCTCGCCGAAGGCGTTGTACAGCGGGAACAGCACCTCGTCGCCGTGCTTGTGCGCCGCGGCGATCAGCACCCGGACGGGACCCCAGGCCGGCGCGAGGAGCTCGCGGTACTCCGGGGAGATGTCCCGGTCCTTGTTCAGGTACGCCAGGCTCATCACGTGCCAGCGGACCTCGATGTCACGCACCTGCTCGACCTCGAGGATCCAGCGCGACGTGATCCACGCGAACGGGCACAGCGGGTCGAACCAGAAGTCTGCGGTTCCGAGAGTCGTCATGTGGTTGCGAACCGCACGCTCCGCGCCGCTATTCCCCGGACGCCTACTGCACCACGACGGTCTTGGACTGGGTGCGTCCCTCGACCCGGAAGGACCCGGCGTAGGTCACCGTCAGCGGCCGGCTGCCGGCGTAGAGCCACGACGGGGTGAAGGTCGCCTTGCCGTGGACCAGGGTCAGCGTGTGCTTCACGCCGGTGCGCCCGATCAGGGTGACCTCGCCGTGCACGTAGGTGACGCCGTCGGCGAGCACGGACACGGTCACCGACCTGTGCGCCAGGGACTTGAGGTAGATCCGGGCGTAGGAGCGGACGGCCTGCTTGGGCGTCAGCTCGCGCACGATCGTGGTGTAGCCGGGCTTGGTGTAGGACACCGTCACGCTCAGGCGAGCACCCGGGTCCTCGGTGGTCGGGGTGTAGGAGGCCTGGTTCGCGCCGCGGATCGCGACACCGTCCTTGAACCACTGGTACGCCGTCGTGGTGCCCTCGGGCGCGACCACGCCCGGAGTCACGGCGAAGGCCCTGCCCACGTGCGGGTTGCCGAGGAGCCTCGGCTCCTTGGACAGCGAGAGCTTCTCCGGACCGACCTTCGCGGTGACCGCCGAGGGAGCCGTCTGGTCGTTGTAGCCGGCGCGGCTCGCGGTGACCACCACGCGCAGCACCTTGCCGAGCAGAGCAGGTCCGAGGGTCAACGTGCTCGACGAGCCGCCCGCGACGTACTTGCCGTCGGCGTACCAGGAGTACCGCGTCGTGTCAGGAGCAGGTGTGAAGGCGGCCGTCGAGGCAGTCAGGGTGGCGCCGACCTTGGCGACGCCGCTGATCACCGGCGTCGTCACGACGTCCAGCACGCCGGGGATCGCCGCGGTGGTCGCCCTCGAGGTACTGGCGCCGGCCTTGTAGCCGGCCTTCTTCGCGGTCACCTTCACGGTGAAGACGTCGCCGACCTGGTCCGGGGTCGGCACGTACCTCGTCGTCGTCGCGCCGGTGATCGCGGTGCCGTTGGCGAGCCACTGGTAGGCGTAGGTCGTGCCGGTCTGGTTCCAGGCGCCGGGCTTGGCCGTCAGCGTCTGGTCGACCTGCGGGGTGCCCGTGACGCTCGGCGGCGTGGTCGCCTTGACCGTCTCGTCGACGAGGTGGATGAAGCCGGTCGGCCAGCCGCCGCCGGAGCGGACGATCTTGCGCCAGTCGAAGTCACCGCCGTAGTGGTCCTCGGAGATGATGATCGTGTTGGCGTCGACGATCTGCTGCACGTAGGCGACGTGGTTGCTGCTCCACCACGCCACCGAGCCGACCATCGGGGTCTGGTTGGTCTTGGACCTGAACACCACGCCCCAGTTGCGTGCGTCGCCGCTGCCCGACCACGGACGCGTGGAGGGCATCCCGGCCTGGATCATCCGGTAGGAGACGTAGTTCGTGCAGTTGTGGCCGGAGTACATCCGCCACCACATCTTGCGGTAGTTCGTCGGGCCGTAGCCGAATGAGCCGTAGCCGGCCTTGGCGCACCCCGTGAACCCCTGGCACAGCAGCGAGGAGGTGGCTTGTGCCGGAGCGGTCACGACAAGCCCCGCGAACACTCCGAAGAGGCTCAGCAGGAGGGCAGGAAGCATCACGCGACGGGACGGCACATCCGTACGCTAGAGCAACTTTCGTCACTCTGACTACCACCTCTAACAAACTACAACGGTGCGACACGCCGTTACAACCATGTAGTTCTTGACGGACTCCTGTCCGATATCGGCCGCTTCGCAGCGGGTGGCATGATCCCTCTCATGCCAGGAACCAACCTCACTCGCGAAGAGGCGCAGACCCGCGCCCAGTTGATCGACGTCGACTCGTACACCATCGAGCTCGACCTGACGACGAGCGAGAAGACCTTCGCGTCCACGACCACGATCGAGTTCACCTCGCGCATCCCGGGAGGCAGTACCTTCGCCGATCTCGTCGGTGCGGAGATCCACGAGATCACCCTCAACGGAGAGGTCCTCGACCCCGCCGAGGTGTACGCCGACAGCCGGATCCGCCTCGACGGCCTGCACGTGGAGAACGTGCTCGTGGTCCGCGCCGACTGCACCTACAGCCACAGCGGCGAGGGACTGCACCGCTTCGTCGACCCCGCCGACGACCGTGTCTACCTCTACAGCCAGTTCGAGGTGCCGGACGCGCGCCGGGTGTACACCACCTTCGAGCAGCCCGACCTCAAGAGCGTCTTCACCTTCCACGTCACCGCCCCGGAGCACTGGAAGGTCGTCTCCAACGCGCCGACCCCGCAGCCCGAGGCGATCGGCGAGGGCAAGGCCGTGTGGCACTTCCCGGCGACGAAGAAGATGTCGACGTACATCACCGCCGTCGTGGCTGGTGAGTACCACGAGGTGCAGGACGTCTACGAGGGCAAGTACGGCACGATCCCGCTGGGCCACTACTGCCGCCAGTCGCTGGTGGAGTTCCTCGACCGCGACGAGGTCGTCAAGCTCACCAAGCAGAGCTTCGCGTTCTTCGAGGAGCAGTTCGACTTCCCCTACCCGTTCGAGAAGTACGACCAGCTCTACGTGCCGGAGTACAACATGGGCGCGATGGAGAACGCCGGCTGCGTGACCCTGCGCGACGAGTACCTCCCCCGCTCGCGCCAGCCGCGCTCGTTCTACGAGTTCCGCGCCTCGGTGATCACCCACGAGATGGCGCACATGTGGTTCGGCGACCTGGTGACGATGAAGTGGTGGGACGACCTCTGGCTCAACGAGTCCTTCGCCGAGTGGGCCTGCTACTGGTGCGAGGCCGAGGCCACGGAGTTCACCGACGCGTGGACCGGTTTCACCAACGCGCGCAAGCAGACCGGCTACCGCCAGGACCAGCTGCCCAGCACGCACCCGATCGCGGCCGACAACTACGACCTGCACGCGGTCGAGGTCAACTTCGACATGATCACCTACGCCAAGGGTGCCTCGGTGCTCAAGCAGCTCGTCGCCTGGGTCGGTCTCGAGCCGTTCCTCGACGGCCTGCGCCAGTACTTCAAGGACCACGCCTACGGGAGCTCCGAGTTCACCGACCTGCTCGAGGCGCTGGAGAAGGCCTCGGGCCGCGAGCTCCAGGGCTGGGCCTCGGAGTGGCTGCAGACGGCCGGCGTGAACACGCTGACCCCGTCCTTCGAGCTCGACGCCGAGGGCCGGTACTCCTCCTTCTCCGTGCTGCAGAGCGCAGACCCGGACTGGCCGACCCTGCGGCGGCACCGGATCGGCATCGGCGCGTACAACACCGTCGACGGGAAGCTCGTGCGGACCGCGTCGTACGAGATCGACGTCGAGGGTGCCCGGACCGAGGCTCCCGAGCTGGTCGGTCTCGAGCAGCCCGAGCTGCTGCTGCTCAACGACCAGGACCTGGCCTACGCCAAGATCCGCCTCGACGAGCGCTCGCTGGGCACCGTGGTCCAGGGTCTCTCGAAGCTCGAGGACTCCCTTCCCCGGGCCCTGTGCTGGGGCGCGGCGTGGGACATGACCCGTGACGCCGAGATGAGCGCCACCGACTTCGTGACGCTGTTCCTGGCCAACATCGGCTCGGAGACGGACTCGTGGGGCATCAGCCGGATCCCGGTGTACGCCGCCCAGGCAGTGAACTCGCTCTCGGCCCCCGCCCACCGCACTGCGCTGAAGGAGCAGTTCGAGCGCGGCCTGCGCAGTCTGCTGGAGGCCGCGGAGCCGGGCAGCGACGCGCAGCTCACCTTCGCCCGCACGTACGCCGGCACGGCGATCAGCGAGGAGGCGCTCGACTCCCTCGAGCAGCTCCTCGACGGCACGCTCGTCCTCGACGGCCTGGCGATGGACCAGGACCTGCGCTGGGTGCTGATCACCGCGCTGGCCCGACGCGGTCGCGCAGGCGACCGGATCGAGACCGAGCTCGCGGGCGACAACACGATCTCCGGCAAGGAGCACGCCGCCGCGGCCCTGGCCGCGCGCCCGACCGCCGAGGCGAAGGCCGAGGCGTGGCAGCGGATCGTGGTGGACACCGACACCCCGAACGAGACCCAGCGCTCGATCGTGCACGCCTTCCAGGCCACCGGCCAGGACGACGTGCTGCTGCCCTACGTCACGACGTACCTCGAGGCGGCCGAGACGCTCTGGGAGCACCTCGGGACCCACAAGGCGGCCACCACGCTGGAAGGTCTCTTCCCGCGCCAGCTGGCCTCCCCGGCCCTGCTCGAGCAGGTCGACGCCTGGCTCGCCGGCACCTCGGCCAACCCGGGGGCCAAGCGGTACATCACCGAGGGACGCGCCGACGTGGCGCGCTACCTCGCGGCGCAGGAGAAGGACGCGGCGAGCTAGCTCGGCGAAGCGCTGTGCAGCGTGGCCGGCTGGCGGGCAGCGTCCGCCAGCTGGTTCACGCCGCGCGTGATGCCGCCGACGAGATCACCCTCGGAGAAGGCGGACCGCATCGCGACCGCCGCCAGGCGAACGGCGTCGTCGGAGAGAACCCGGCGCACCACCGAGCCCGTGACGATCTCCAGAGCACGGGCAGCGGGGTCGACGAAGATGAGGACGCTGCGCGCTGGCGCGATCAGCGAGGCGTGCAGGCGCTGGGCGTAGGGACCCGGCTCGGCGTCAGCCGCGCCGACGTACACCGAGAACTCGAAGCGGCTGACGGTCTCGGCCGCGCGGATCGCGCGGTCGATCTCGTACCGCTGGTCGTCGGAGAAG
>JBJMIO010000198.1:0-10667 GCA_045806765.1 Marmoricola sp. | reverse complement strand
GAGATCCGGAACCGCCACAACGTCCCGGTGCTCGGCTGGCTGGTGCTGCGGGGGAAGTGCTTCGACTGCGGTGAGCCGATCAGCGCGCGCTACCCGCTCGTCGAGGCCGGTACCGGGATCGCGTTCGCGCTCACAGGACTGCGCTTCGCCGACCGGCCGGCGCTGCTGGCGGCGTACCTGGTCTTCACGGGCATGGGGATCGCGCTCGCGCTCATCGACCTCGACGTGCGGCGGCTGCCGGACGTGCTGGTGCTGCCGGCGTACCCGGTCCTCGCCGCGCTCCTGGCGATCGATGCGGACGGGCACGCATTGCTCCGCGGTCTCTACGCCGGGGCTGCGCTGTTCGCGTTCTACTTCGTGATCGCGATCGCGGCGCCGGGCAGCATGGGGTTCGGCGACGTGAAGCTTGCCGGCGTGCTCGGTGGCGTGCTCGGCTACCTGTCGTGGGGTGCGCTGCTGACCGGCGCGTTCGGTGGCTTCCTGCTGGGAGCCGTCGTCGGCGTGATCCTGATCCTCGCGCGGGGAGCGGACCGGAAGACCGCGGTGCCGTTCGGGCCGTTCATGATCCTCGGTGCGTGGGTGTCGATTCTCGGCGCGAGCGGGATCGGCGAGGCGTACCTGCGGAGCCTGGGCGTCTGAGGCGAGCGGGACGCTGCGGGCACCCGGCGTCCGGGCTTCCCCGCCCGGACGCCGAGCTCAGATCAGCGAGTCTCGAAGCACAAGAAGCACGAGTGCGGGTCGTGCTGGATGTTGGCGCGGTGAAGGCGCTCGCAGTGGACGAGCATGTCCGCGAGCGCGGACTCGGCGAGCGCGATCGCGCTCAGCGGCTCCTGGACGTCGTACTCCGGGGCGGTGGTGCTGGCGACTGCAGACATCTCGGGTTCCCTCCCATGTGCAGATCCTGACTTTCACCATGATCACACAAAACGGACAAAAGGAACAGAACGGATCCTGGGACAGAACCTCAACCGTCCGCGCCGTTGCCCTTCTCCGGGGACTTCGAGGGGTGAGCCGGGTGCGTCGGGTGGGGCTTGTGCGTAGGGGATGCGCTGGCGGGCTGTGGGGCGTTGGTGTCCCCGTCACCCGGGTCGGCCGTGGTCGTCGGGGCGTCCGGGGACGTTCCCTGCGTCGGGTCGTTCGAGCCGGCGGAGCCCGGCGCGTGGTTCGTCGCGCTGGTCGGCTTCGCCGCCGGTGCGGTCACGACCGAGGCGCAGTACGCCGGCACCGCCTCGGCGCTGCCGGCGCGGCGTACGAGGCGCTTGAAGGTGGGGTCGGCCAGCGGCTTCCCGCCGTGCTCCGCACGCGCCTGGAATGCCCGGCAGAGGGCGCGCAGCGACAGCGTGGCACCCGAGGTCCCCTGGGCTGTCGGAGACCCCTCAGGGCGTACCTGAGCAGTCGGTGCGGACCGGTGGTGACCGTTTCCCCCGCCCAGGGGGCCGGGCAGATTTCCGGTCGCGGCCAGCGCGACGCTGGTCGAGGCCAGGATCGCGGCGGCGGCGCCGGCCAGGACGAGGCGCGCACGTCGTCCACGCCCGCGCAGCAGTGCGAGGACACCAGGCCCGGCAGAATCGGCGGCAGCAGCGGTCCGTGTGGCGCGGAACATCGCGACGGCGTCAGCCTCGCTGTTGAGCTCGAAGCTGCTCGCCGGTGCCTTCGCCACCCGCAGCAGGACGTCGACCGAGGGCGCTCCGGAGCGTCCGGTGCCGTCGAGCGCACGCTCTGCGGACTGCCGGCTCAGCTGGCGCGGGTTCAAGGTGCTCACATCAGCTCCTGGGCCGGGGCCTGGGCGACGGCCGGCGGTGCGGTGGCCAACGGTTGCGCGGGCGCAGCCAGGCGGTTCGAGAGCGTCTTGAGGCCCCGGTACGACGAGGTCCGCACCGCTCCGGCGCTGCGACCGAGGATCTTGCCCGCGGTCTTGGCGTCGAGTCCCATCACCGCACGTAGCAGCACCGCCTCGGCCTGCTCGGGAGGCAGCGAGCCGATCAGCTCGATCGCCTCGGCGGTGGAGACCACCGAAGCGACGATCTCCTCCACGTCGTGGTCATCGGCGCGGTCGGGGAAGTCCTCGGGGGGTACGGCGATCGAGGGGCGGCGGCCCTGGGCGCGCAGGTGGTCCAGGGCACGGTGACGGCCGATGGTGGTCACCCAGCCGCGGAAGCCGTCGGCGTCCCCGGAGAATTTGTCCATGTCGCGACAGGCCTGGCCCCAGGCCTCGGACGCGACGTCCTCGGCATCCACCGCCCCGACCAACGCGGTCAGGTAGCGCAGCAGCCGGGGATGGATGCTGCGGTAGATGATCCGGAACGCCTCCTCGTCGCCGCGCAACATGCGTTGCACGACGGCGTCGTGGGGTTCGGATGCAGGAGCCACGAGAACATTCAACCTCTCGGTCCGAGAACGGGCACGCCGATCGGCTTTTTCTTACCTGGAGTGGAGCCGGATGCTGAAAGGAGCGGCACCGCGGAGTCTCCTCCGCAGTACCGCTCCCGTCAGTGGTTCAGTGCTTGATCAGGCCTTCTTGCCCGTGCGGACCAGGCCGCCGGCCAGGGCCAGCATCAGCATGCCGAGACCCATCAGGACCATGCCCTGGGTGCCGCGCATGTTGTGCTGGACGTCGGAGACGAGACCAGCGTGGACCAGGGTCGGGGTGATGACGCCCGGGGTCGGGGCGCTCGGGGTGGACACGTCCACGCACGGCGAGGAGTCGAGATCGACGGCGTTCGTGAAGTGGTGCGTGAACACCTTGGTGGTGCCGCCACCGGCGAACGTCGCGCCCTGGTCGGCGGTCGCGGTGACCTCGATGTCCTTGCCCGCACCCTCGCTGCCGCCGGTGACCCCGAAGGTCACGTGCTGGCCGGTCGGCGTGTAGGAGGTGTCGTTGAGGTTCGAGCACGTCGGGTCGGTGAACGACACGGCAGCGGTCGCCACGTCCGGCGGGGCGACGACGACGCACGGCGGAGCGTTCAGGTCCACGGCGTCACCGAAGGTGTGGTCGAAGACGTGCGTCTTCGGGTCGCCGTCGGAGAACGCCGAACCCTGGTCGGCGGTCGCGGTCACCTGGAACACGACGCCCGGCGCCGGCACCTTGATGACGCTGGTGACCGAGAAGGTCACGTTGCTGCCCGTGGGGTCGTAGCTGGCCTCGTTGAGGTTCGCACAGGACGGGTCGGTCCAGTCGACGTCGGCGGTCGCCTCGCTGACCTGCGTGTTCTGGTCAGAGCAGCTCGCCTCGGTGATGTTGCCGTCGTAGGCGTGGAAGACCTTCTGGTCATCGGTGAAGGACGCGATGAGGTCGGGCTTCGCCTGGCCGGCCGTGTGCGCCACACCGTTGAAGGTGCCGGCGGTCTTCCAGATCTTGTTCGGCGAGTTCCGGTGCATCAGGTGCCCGCGGAACTTCGCGGAGTCGTCGTCCACGGTGATGAAGTTGTACGGGTGCGTGTCGGAGTTGGTCGCGTGGCAGATGTTCACCGAGACGCTGGCCGCAGAAGCGGATCCGGCGCTGGCGAACAGGGCGGCGCCACTGGAGAGCACCAGTACGCCCATTGCCGCGAGGATGGTCGCGGCTCGGCGGCGTCCGTGCCGCCGCGGCTTGTTGATCTTCATCATTTACTCCCGAAATTCGTCTCGGTTGTCGGTACCGCTACGAGCTAGTCCCCCCGGACTTGAGCCCCCGTACGGCTGTGAACATGTGGTGCGGAGCAGATAGCCTGAACCGCTGAGTACCCATGGCACTGCTTAACGACCGGATCGGACAAAGGGAACGCGATTCTGTCTAGTCTCGAAAAGATGACAAATAGGGACATTCCCAAGGGGATGTGACAACTCCGTGTGCTACGGCGCTACGGGTGGTATCGCATTCCGAAATGCGGGTGGTGGCGGCGTTCTTGCGGCGCACGGGGCGAATTCCCGGGCTTTCCCGCGCCATCGCTAGGCGGGGAGCTCGTCCTTGCGCTCGTCCACCAGCGTCTCGGGCGCCGTCAGCCGCCACGCCTCGAAGGTCAGCTCCGCGAGCTCGTCGCGCTCGATCCCCTCGAGGTGGACCACCACCCACCCGTAGCCCGCCGAGGTGAACTGCACCTCGAAGACCTCGGGCCGCTCACCGACCAGGGCGAGCTGCTCGGGGATGGTCTGCTTGAGCCCGACCGTGCTGGTCGCTGGCCACAGGTAGCCGAAGGTGCGCCCGGCCACGTCGAAGCGGCTCCACTTCTGCGCGTCGCCCTGGGTGACCTCGGGCAGCTGGGCCACCAGGTCGAGGAAGTCGGGGATCACGCACGGCACGGCTGCATCCTGCCAAGTCACGCCGACAGGGGTGTTACCGCGTCAGCCCCATCGGGTTGCCCGCCGGCAGCGAGCCGTGGGCGATCAGCTGGTCGCCGAGGTCGTAGAGGACCGGCCGCACGAGTGCGAGGTCGTCGGCCAGGGCGGCGTACGGCGCGTGCGCGAGGCGGTCGGTGTCGGCCTCGATCTGCTGCCGCAGCGCCACGCCCGCCTCGGTGAGCGAGCCGTCCGCGGCGAGGATGCCGCGCTCGTGCAGCGAGGTGGTGGCGGCGTCCCACTGCTCGTCAGTCCAGCCGCGGTTGCGCTGCATGGTCTCCCTGGTCACGACACCGGAGGCGATGTGGGTCAGCGTGGTCTCCAGGCCGTCGAGGCCGGCGTACGTCGCGGCGAGCACGTGGCCGTCACCACGGTGCTCGCGCAGCACGGTCGCTGCCCACCACAGCCGGACCGCGAGCCGGTCGCCCGGGTCGACTCCCTGCCAGGCGGCTGCGAGGGCCCGCCCGTCGCAGGACAGCTCGCTCGCCGCACGCACGAGCAGGTCGCTCACCCGGCGTACGTCGTCCGCGCTCCCGGCCGCGAGCAGCGGGCCGAGCATCGCGTCGACCGCGTCGAGGCGGGCGGCGACCGCCTGCTCCGGGGTGATCCGGCCCCACACCTTCGGCACGGCCTTGGCCACCATCGCCGGCGCGAAGCCCAAGAAGGTCGCGGTCACCGGCACCGGGCCGACTGCTCCCATCGGCGCTGCGCGACCGGCGAAGTAGCCGTTCCAGAAGCCGTGCAGTCCGTGCTCGGCCAGGCAGCCCGAGACGTCGGCATCGAAGTAGACGATCACGTGGGCCGGCTCGTAGAGCGACCACAGCTCGCGTTCGGGGGTCACAGGTCGCAGCGTAGGCCCGCCGGAGGGCTCAGGTCTGTGAGGTGTAGGACACCGGGAGCTCCTTGATCCCGTTGAGCCATCCGGACCGCAGCCGCTTCTCCGGACCCGTCCGGGTGATGCCGGGAGCGAGGTCGGCCAGGGCGTCGAAGATGAAGCGGATCTCGGTGCGGGCCAGGTTCGCACCGATGCAGTAGTGCGCGCCGTGACCGCCGAAGGCCAGGTGCGGGTTGTTCTCGCGGGTGATGTCGAAGGTGTCCGGGGACTCGAAGACGTCCTCGTCGTAGTTGGCGCTGGCGTAGAAGAGCCCGACGCGCTGCCCGGCCTTGATCTTCTGACCGCCGATCTCGGCGTCCTCCAGGGCCGTGCGCTGGAAGGAGGTCACCGGGGTGGACCAGCGGATCACCTCGTCGACCATCGTGGCGGGACGCTCCTTGACCCACAGCTCCCACTGGTCGGGGTGGTCCAGGAACGCCTTCATGCCGTGGGTGGTGGCGTTACGGGTGGTCTCGTTGCCGGCCACTGCGAGCGCGATCACGAAGAAGCCGAACTCGTCGTCGGTCAGACCGCGGCCGTCGACGTCGGCGTTGACGAGCTTGGTGACGATGTCGTCGCGCGGGTTGGCCTTGCGCTCGGCGGAAAGTCCCATCGAGTACATCAGCACCTCGGCGGCCGCGGCTGCCGGATCGTTGTCCTCGCGCGCCAGGTCCTCGTCCTCGGCTCCGGTCATCTGGTTGGTCCAGTCGAAGATCTTCTGGCGGTCCTCGGCCGGGATGCCGAGCATGTCGCCGATGACCTCGAGCGGGTACTGCGAGGCGACCTGCTCGACGAAGTTGCCACTGCCGGTCGCGACCGCGTCCGCGACGATCCGGCGGGCGACCGCCTCCAGGCCCTCCTCGAGCGCACCGATCGCGCGCGGGGTGAAGCCGCGGCTGATGATCTGGCGCAGCTGGGTGTGGTCGGGAGCGTCCTGGTTGATGATCACGACCTTCGACATCTCGACCGACTCGACGCTCGAGGTCTCCGGGTTGCGGATGATCACGCCGTTGACGTGGCTGGAGAACACCTTGCTGTTCTTCGAGACCGCCAGCACGTCCTCGTGCTTGGTCACCGCCCAGTAGCCGGTGCCGGACTCGGGGAGCATGCCGGCGCGCGCGTGCTCGGGCTGCTCGACCCAGAACACCGGCTGGCTGCGGCGCAGGGCCGCGAACTCGTCGTACGGGACCCCGGCGAGGTTGGTGTCGGGGTCGGTGAAGTCGAAGTCGGGGGGCAGGACTGCAGTCATGCTCGTGACCATACACTTCCTCTAAAGTGTATGGAATGGGATCATGACGGATGCGCGCACACGGATGGGGCGGTACGCCGCCCGCTGATCCCGACGAGGCGCGCGCCCGGATCATGGCCACGACGCGCGAGCGGCTCGCCCAGGCAGGGGCGACGAGCACCTCGGAGGTCGCCGAGCTGCTGGGGGTGACCCGGCAGACCGTCTACCGCTACTACCCGACGACCGAGGACCTGCTCAACGCTGCAGCACTCGAGGCGGTCGGGGACCTGACCTCGCAGCTGGCCGGCCACGTCCGCGCGCACCTGGCCGCGATCGACGGCGATGCCGGTGATGCGGTCGTCGAGGTCGTCGCCTACGTCTACGAGCACCTGCGCGAGGACCCCGCGCTGAACCGGATGCTCGCTCCCGGGCGGCTCTCGAGCACCGTCGCCGGGTTGACGCTGCCGTCCTCGATCGCGCTCGGACGCGACCTGCTCGCCGGCTTCGGCGTGGACTGGGAGGAGCTCGGGCTCGACGTACAGGCCCAGGGTGAGCTGGTCGAGCACTTGCTCCGCACGCTCCAGTCGCTCGTGCTCGACCCGGGCGAGCCGGCGCGCACGGGCGCGGAGCTGCGCGCGTACCTGCAGCGGTGGGTGGCTCCCGCGCTGCGCTGAGGTGCGCCTAAGCCGGAGCGCCGGGCGGTTCGGTCTCGACCGGCTCGACGGTCTCGACCGCCGCGAACGTCAGGCGTCGGGCCGTCGCGCGCGCGCGTCGGGACTCCCAGGCCCAGCACCCGACCATCACCGCCCCGGCGAGCAGGCCGCCGGCCAGGACGTCGACGACGTAGTGCTCGGCGGAGTACACCAGTGCCGTGCTCATCGCGATCGGGTAGAGCGGCAGCAGGAAGCGCCACTTCGTGCGCAGCCGCCACATCCCGTAGAAGCAGACCAGGAACGCACCGCCGGCGTGCAGCGAGGGCATCGCGGCGACCTGGTTGCCCATGCCTTGCAGGACGATGTTGGCGCGGTCCAGGCCGATCGCGGAGAACCCGCGGCTGGTGACACGGTGCACGACCGGCAGGTGGCCCTGCGCCGAGGCCATCCACGGCGGTTCCATCGGGTAGATGAAGTAGATCAGCAGGCCCGCGTAGTTCAGCGCCAGGTAGCGGCGCATCCACATCTTCCACGAGTCCCGGTTGCGCACCCACAGGATCGCGGCGAGGGTAAGGCCGAGGAAGAAGTGCGTGGAGTAGACGGCGCTGAAGAACAGGTCGTACCAGTGCGTCGGGGTGCCGTTGGTGCACGGGTTGCCGCACAGCGCGTGCTGGAGCTGCACGGTCGGGATGTCGTGGCCCAGGCCGAGGATCTTGACCAGCCAGGTGTCGAAGTGGATCGGCATCATCGTGTGGATCGGGATGCCGTCGTTGTCGGCCAGGCCGCGGGTGAACCAGTACGCCGCCAGGCCGAGCAGCACCGGCCACCAGTCCGCCGGGAAGCGCAGGTGGTAGGCGCGCGGGGCGTCGATGTTCCACGCGATACCGGCGGCCCACATCCACAGGAACACGCCGATCGGGTCGTTCGGCAGGCCGATGAAGTGCGTCCAGAGGAGGAAGGCCACGACGTAGACCGACATCGCGCGGATGCGGTGCGCGCGCGTGGTGTGGGGGCGGGGGTCGACGGCCGGGTGCTCGGCCACCACCGTCCCACCCTCGAAGCCGTCGCCGGCTTCGAGATCGGTAGACATGAGCGAGAGTTTAGGACGGGTTCACTTCACGAGACCTCTGGGTTTCGGATCTTGGCCTAAGAATGCGCCGCCACGACGCTCAGGTTCCCGTCAGCGTCGGTGGTGAACAGCTCGACGCCCTCGGTCACCGTCGCCGCGTCAGCGCCCAGGGCGACCGCGATCTTGTTGGCTGCGTTGCGCATCACGTCGAGCACCACCTCGGCGTACCGCTCCTCGCCGAGCAGCTCGCGGGCGTGCTCAGGAACTGGTGTGTCGAGGACCAGCGCGTCCACCACGCCGAGCGCGGCCTTGGTGGTGGCGTCGAGGTCGGAGTCGGGCCATCGGTCGACGGCTGCGAACAGCGCCTCGTCGGCGCCGGCCTCGATCGCGTCCTGGCTGCGGCGCGACTTGCACACCGCGCAGTCGTGCAGCCGGGCGCCGCGCAGGCGGACCAGCTCGGTCAGCGTCGGGTCCAGGGCGCGCAGGCGGGCGACCGCGACCATGAACTGCTCCAGGAGCGCCCAGGTGTCGCCGTCGTAGGGAGTCGCGTTCTTTTCGGGGACGCCGAGCACGCGGCGCACGCGCGGCACGAAGTCGTGGGCGTAGATCTGTTGCACCACCGCGAACGCCTGGTCGCCGGTGGCAGCAAAGAAGGCAGCGCGCTGGGCGTCATCGACGCCGGCCACGTCGAGCCTGAACTGCTCGGCCATCTCGGCGACCGCCGGGTCGCTCAGGTCAGGCGCGGGGATCCGCGCCACCTGGGCGAGCAGCTCGAGCGCCTGGCTCACACGCCCCGCCGCTTGGCGTAGCGGAGCTTCACCATCTTGCGGACCTGCTCGAAGTCATCGGGCCGGCGGGGGTAGGACTGCATGTCCGGTCCGAGCTGGAAGCGCTTGTTGGTCGTCGCCTTGGGCGCTGCGAACTCGCGCAGGCCGTCATCACCGTGGAAGCGGCCGAAGCCCGAGTCGCCGATCCCGCCGAAGGGGACCGAGGGCATCCCGACGAAGGTCAGCGCCGAGTTGATCGTGGTGCCGCCGGCCTTGATGCGCCGCGCGATCTCCTTGCCGCGCTTGGTGGAGAAGACGCTGGAGCCGAGGCCGAACTTCGTGGCGTTGGCCTTGAGGATGGCCTCGTCGACGTCCTTCACCGTGTTGATGACGATGACCGGGCCGAAGGTCTCCTCCTGCACCGCCGCGTTGTCCTCCGGTACGTCGACCAGGACCACCGGGTCGACGAAGGGTGCGCGGATCGACTCGACCCCGCCGACCAGGGCGGTCGCGCCGGCCTCGATCGCCGAGGTGACATGACGCCGGACGATGTCGATCTGGGCAGGCACGATCATCGGGCCGTAGGAGTCGTTCTCGCCGAGCCCGGAGGTCACCTGGTCGGCGATCTCCTTGATGCGCGCGAGGAACGGCTCGCGCACGGCTTGGGTGACGTAGACGCGCTCGATGCCGACGCACGCCTGGCCGCCGTTGAAGAAGCCGCCCCACACGACCGCCTGGGCCGCGGCCTCGACGTTGGCGTCCTCGGCCACGATCGTGACGTCCTTGCCGCCGAGCTCGAGCAGCACCGGGGTGAGGTTCTCCGCGCAGGCGGCCATCACCTTGCGCCCGGTCGGGACCGAGCCGGTGAAGGCGATCTTGTCCAGGCCCGCCTTGCACAGCGCCGAGCCCGTCTCCGCGAAGCCGGTGACCCACGTGATCAGACCCTTGGGTGCGTCCGGGTTGGCCTCGTAGAAGGCATCCATCACCAGCACCGAGGAAGCCGGCGCGTACTCGCTCGGCTTGACGATCGCGGCGTTGCCGGCGGCCAGGGCGTAGGCCAGCCCGCAGAGCACGGTGTAGATCGGGACGTTCCACGGAGCGATGACGCCGACCACGCCAAGTGGCGGGTAGGAGACGGTCGCGCTGAAGTTGAACAACGCCATGCCGGGGGCGACGCGGCGCTCCTTCAGCACCCGCTTCGCGTGCGCCGCGGCCCAGCGGAGGTCCTCCAGCCCGGCGATCAGCTCGAACTGGACGTCGCCGCGCGGGCGGCCGGTCTCCTTGAAGCCCAGGTCGCAGATCTCGTCCGACTGCTGCGCGATCCGGGCGATCCAGGCGTTGATCCTGCGCTTGCGCTCGGCGTACGAGAGTCCGGCCCACCAGACCTGCGCCTCGCGTCCGGCCGCGGCGCGCTCGGCGATGTCTGCGGCGGTGTGGATCGGGAACTCGCCGACCGACTCACCGGTCGCGGGGTTGGTGACGGTGAAGCTGGTGGCCACCGGGGTGTGAGCTGCGGTCTGCGTCATGTCGGCAAACGTTAGTCCGCGCGGAGCAAGAGTGGAACAGGTTCTAGTGGTCTAGAAGGGCGCTCGCGCCTCGGCGCACTCGGGTCTAGCGTGGCGTCCACCACTGGGGAGCGGCTCGGGAAAGCCCTGCGCGGCTCAGACGTCTCGGGAGCTCATGTGCGTATCAACCGCTACAGGCGTGTCATCGCTATGTTCGCCGCAGTCCTGGCGCCGGTCGTCGCGACGACCATCGCGCT